>JAYWDZ010000344.1:0-21857 GCA_043779595.1 Nitrosomonadales bacterium | reverse complement strand
TGACCCTCAATCCCGAGCGCACCCAGGTGCAGGCGAAAATACATAAATACATGCAGGATGCTTGACGATTGAGGCGACAACTACCTTGACACATACCGCAAGCAAGAAAAGTAACTTGCCGCCGGGCAACCCCCGGCCAACGATCCTTAACTTTATTGAAGGTCTCTCACGAGCAACCGACGACCATTCATGCACTTATCAAACTATGTCGTATAGTGAAAATCTAATAATCAAACGGGATTCAGTGCGATGGCAAAATTAAAAAATTCCAAGCCCTCGGTATACTTGGCAATCTATTTACTCATCCTCCACGCACTATGCAGCACCGCGAGCCTCGCCCAAACCCCCCTCATTAACCAGCTAGCAAATCACCCCTCCCCCTATCTAGCCCTCCACGGCAAAGACCCCGTCGCCTGGCAAGAATGGAACGCCGAAACCTTCTCCCGCGCGCGCCGCGAAAACAAGTTGCTCTATGTTTCTGTCGGCTATTTCGCTTGCCACTGGTGCCATGTGATGCAGCGCGAAAGCTACAGCAACCCCGCGATCGCGGCGGAGTTAAATCAGCATTTCATCCCGGTGAAGGTGGATCGGGAATTGAATAATGGGGTGGACGATACGTTGCAGCTTTTTTCTGAGCGTTTGAATGGCGTCGCCGGGTGGCCGTTGAACGCGTTTGTGACGCCGGAGGGTTATCCCAGTTTTGTGGTGTTGTACGCGCCGCCTGAGCAATTTCTCGGCATCTTGCAAAAAGTGAGTGCACGCTGGAAAGCGGACGATCAGGCGATACGCAAACTGGCCCAGCAAGCGGCTCCGGCGGTTGCGACAACGCCTCCGGCCAACGCGGTACTGACACCTGCATATACCACCACGGCCTCGCTGAACTTTATAACTAGCGTGTGGCAAGAAGCCGATGTATTGCAAGGCGGCTTTGGCCAGACTATGAAGTTTCCATTGGCACCGCAATTAACGCTGCTGCTGGAAATTTACGCTCAGCAACCCGAGGCCAAGCTGGGAAGTTTTTTACGCCAGACTTTTGATCAAATGGCGAGGCGGGCATTGCGCGATCACGTGAGCGGCGGGTTTTTTCGCTACACCACCGACCCCGCTTGGGACACGCCGCATTTCGAAAAAATGTTGTATGACAACGCGCAACTGGCGCAGTTATATATACAGGCCGCTGAGGTTTTGCATAAGCCTGCTTATCGTGATGTGGCGATAGCTACCTTCGATTTCATGCTCACACTGCAGGCTCCTGCCGGCGGTTTATATACCAGCACGTCGGCGGTCGATAAACAGGGCCGGGAAGGCGCGGTGTTTTTATGGGAGCCGCAAGCGCTCAAAACTTTGCTGACACCCGCGCAATATGTTGCGGCCACACGAGTGTGGCAGTTGGACAAGCCCCGCCAATTTGAATATGGCTATTTGCCAGCCGAATATGCCTCGCCTACTCAAGGCGAACGGGCGCTGCTGTCACAGGCGGATACCCGCTTACGTGCCGCGCAAAGATTACGCGCATTGCCTATCGACACCAAAATGAGTGCGGGCTTGAACGGGCTGGCTTTGTCGGCCTTCAGTCGAGGCCAACACCTCTCGGCTGCTTATCGCAAAAGCGCCACGCGCATTCGCAATTTTTTGGCGACGGATTTAGTTCGCGGCGCCCGGCTGATCAAAACGCGGGCATCAAGCCACGGTGGAGTCGAGGCGGAGCTGGAAGATTACGCTTATGTGGTGCAAGGCTTGCTGGATTATGCCGAGGTGAATTCCGATGCGAAAACGCGCGCGCTGGCGTTAAAACTGGCACGCACCGCCTGGTCGTTGTTCTGGTCAACTAGCGGTTGGAAGCGTGAAGCCCAGTCGCTGCTAGCCACTTTGCCTACCGACCCGGTGATCGCCGATGGCGCCCTAGCGTCGCCTTCTGAAATACTGAATCTCGCCAGCTTGCGCTTGGGCGACCCCACGCTGGCCCAACAAACCAAACGCGTGGCCGGATGGCAATCGCCGCAGATGACGCGGGATGCTTTTGCGTATCCGACACGGGTTCGGGTCATGCGCGCGCTGACGTCGGTGCGATGAGTCTTAAGACGCGATGAGCTTTAAAGAGATGCGTGGAATTGTTGGCCGCGCGCACTCTGGGCTATTCAATCCCTAATCGTTCCAGACGATAACGTAGCGAGCGAAAAGTAACGCCCAGTATCCGCGCCGCCGCAGTTTTGTTGTAGCGGGTTTGAGCCAGCGCCTCCTGAATCGCAACGCGCTCGGTTTGGTCCAGGTAATCCTGCAATGGATATTTTCCGCCGGGGGTTTGAATGCTGTCGGCAGGGTCGGCGGCCGGCGCAAGGCTCAGTGCCTCGACATTGATTTCGGTGCCGTCGCATAGCGCAAGCGCGCGCTCAAGTGTATTTTCCAGTTCGCGTACATTACCCGGGAACGCGTAGGCGCATAGCGCGCGTTGTGCGTCGGGGGTGAGGCGAATGCTTTGGCCACCTAGTTTGTCTAGCAAAAAACGTGCAATCAGCGAGATGTCTTCGGCGCGTTCACGCAGGCTAGGCAAATTTAGATCAATCACGTTCAAGCGGTAATACAAGTCCTGGCGAAAGCGCCCGGTCTCGACTAGTGCGCCGAGATTTTGGTGCGTGGCGCTGACGATGCGCACGTCGAAGGCTTCTTCGACGGTCGCGCCGACTTTGCGCACTTTTTTCTCCTGCAATACGCGCAGCAGCTTGACCTGCATTGATAGCGGCAAGTCGGCCACTTCATCCAGAAAGAGCGTGCCGCCGTCTGCCGCTTGAAAAAAACCTTCGCGATCACTCTCAGCCCCAGTGAAAGCGCCTTTGCGATAGCCAAAGAATTCGCTTTCCATCAAGGTTTCAGGAATCGCTCCGCAGTTCACCGCAACAAAAGCCTTGTCTGCGCGATTACTTAAACGATGTATCGAACGCGCAGCGAGTTCTTTGCCGCTACCGGATTCGCCCGAGATATGCACCGGCGCCTGGGTGCGTGCAAGTTTTCCAATCCGGGTGCGTACATCGACCATCGCAGCCGAGTCACCAATCAAGTCGAATGCGGGGTTCACGCTGACTTGAGTGCCAGGAATTTTAAGCGCCGACTTAACCAGCGCGCGCAGCTGGTCCAGCGCGACGGGTTTCGCCAGATAATCGAACGCGCCTGCCTTCAACGCATCGACCGCGTTGCCCGCGCTACCAAACGCGGTGATCACCGCCACCGGCACGGGAGTTTTTTGCTGATTGGCGATGGCCACGACCTCGAGCCCTGAGCCATCAGGCAACCGCATATCAGTCAGGCACAGGTCGTAATGGCGGGCAATGAGACGGTCGCGCGCCTCAGCCACGTTACTGGCGCGTTCGGTATCGAGGCCCATTTTGATGAGGGTCAATTCCATCAGGTGCAGCAGATCGGGCTCGTCGTCTACCAGCAGAATGCAGGCTTGGCTTTTAGTCGCCATCAGCAGGCACCTGCCCTAAGCGTTAGTCGGAATACGGTATTGGGGATGTTGGGCACCAGGCTTAATGTGGCCCCATTGGCGTCGCTCAGCTCGCGCGCTAAAAACAGCCCTAACCCGGTGCCGCGCGAATCCGTGGTAAAAAAAGGTTCGAATAATTTAGCCTGATGCTCGTCGGCCACGCCTTCACCGTCATCGTGCAGTTCAAGCTGCAATTGCTTGTCGTAGATTTGCAGGATGACTTGCAGACTGCCGGATTGCTGGCGACTGTGACGCCAGGCGTTTTTCATTAAGTTCCACAAAATCTGACGCAAATGTTCGGGGTCAAAGCAGAAAGGAGACGCGGTTTGCATCCTCACTATCACGGCATCTGCGGGGATTTCTTCAGTCTCGCGCAAGTCCTCGATCAACTGGGTCAGCGTTTGTGGCGTGATCGCTTCCGGCCGAACACGATCGCGTCGGTTCAACGACAACACGTCCTGCACCAAACGGTCCAGTCGGCGCGCATTGTTCTCAATGATATCGGTCAGGCGCTGGTGAGCGGGATTGGAAATATCTTCATGCAGCAGTTGCGCCGCATGGCTAATCGCAGACAAGGGGTTGCGGATTTCGTGCGCGATATTGGCGGTGAGCCGCCCCAGCGCGGCGAGCTTGAGGCGCTGCGCTGCTTGCTCCGTTTGGGTAAGGTCTTCGAGGATCAATACCACGCTGGCGTCTCCGCCCAGTGGAATGCATCGTATGCGAATACGCGCATTCGCGGTCACTAGTGGCGTATCGGTAGGGGGCAGTTGCTGGCGGCAGCGTCGCAGCTCGTCCAGCAGTATGGGGGCAAAATCGCTGAGCGCGGTCTGACCAGGCGAGAAAAGCGGGCGATACTCAAGTAAGGTATGGCCCAATAAATTTTGCGCGCGCGGGTTTGCGTAACGAACGGTATCGTCGCCATTCACCGCCAGAATGCCATCCGGAGAATTCTCGATAGCCAGCGCGTTAATCCGATTGAGGCGGGCAAGCTCTTCCGCCTGCGTGGCCGCCAGGGTTTCGGAGGTGAGCGCGCGGCGAGTCAATGTGTGCGCCAGTATGCCGGTAGCAAAATAGCCCATGGACAGCAGCCCGATCTGAAAATAATTGCTCAGCGCGCCGCCGCTGGTCAGCACCGAAAACCCATGCTGGAGCAATACCGCAATCGACGCGAGCGCGGCATAAAGCAAGGTCAGCCGCCCGCTACCGACGAGCCCGCCGGACGCAATCGATATCACTAACAGTAAACCCAGCCCTGATGCCAGGCGCTCGCTGGCGTTCATCAACAGAATGACAAATACAATATCGCACACGATGTGCGCGGTGAGCTGGACTTGAAAGTTTGGCCAGCGCGCGCGTATCGCCAGCACTAAAAGCGATGCGCATATCAGATATGCAATCGCAATGCGGCTAAAAGCTTCACCCGAACTGGGTCGAAATAAATCGGACTCTCCCAGCACCAAGCCGACCAAAACCAGCGCCAACGCCAAAGTCAGACGATAGAGATTGAAATAGTCCAGGCTGCGCCAGTGTGACGCGAAATAGCCAGGCGAATCGAGGCGCGGGGGAGGAAGCGAGGACGAGTGGGCCTCGACGCTCATTTTTTACCTAGCTGCTGATGCTCGGAGGTGCAAAAAAAATCGCCCTGGGTAGTGAGGGCGTCGCTACGCGGCAGATTGACGTGGCAATGCGCGCATTTGACCATATCTTCAGCAGGCCGTGCGAGGGGTGCGGGGGGCGCTTTCAGAGATTGTTGATAACGCTTGATGACGGTGTAAACCACCAGCGCGATGACGACGAGTAAAAGGATTTTTCCCACGAGTACTCCAGAAACAGCATTTGAAAAAACCCGGCACCGATTGGCTTGGCTTAAGTGAGGGGCCGTTTCATTTTACTTGCCCATGCAATTACGCCCGGCTTTTTTTGCCCGATACATCGCCTGGTCGGCATTGTGAATCAGCTGCTCCGCATCCAGCTCATCCTGGTAATAGGCAATGCCGATACTGGTCGTCACGGTTAAATGAATATCCTCAACCTGCATGGTCTTGCATACATTTTTGATGATTTTGGAGGCCACAATTTCCGCGTCGGTGGGGCTTTTCAGCTCTTCCAGAATGATCGTGAATTCATCGCCACCCAGCCGGGCGAGGGTATCGGTGGCGCGTATGGAAGCGCGCAGACGCCGTACGTATTCCTTCAGCAGGCCATCGCCGATTTTGTGCCCGTAGTTATCGTTCACTAATTTAAAACGGTCGATATCCAGATATAACAAGGCCATGCGCGAATGGGTGCGCTGGTTGCGTTTCATCGCTTCGGCAATGCGATCATTAAAGATAGCGCGATTCGGTACGCCGGTTAACGGATCGTTTTGCGAAAGCTCTCGCAGTTGTTGCTCGGTATTTTTGCGTTCTGTAATGTCGCGCAGAAAAGCACAAAACTCATAGCCATCCTGATATTGCAAGGCTCTGATGGTGAGCTCGACAGGAAACTCCTCACCCCCGCGCCGCAATCCCACCAACTCGATAGGCTTGTTCAGCACTGCGCCTTCGCCCGTTTCCAAAAAGCGCTCCATGCCTTTGTTGTGTGCAAGCCGAGAGCGCTCCGGAATAACCAGGTCGCCCAATACTGCGCCGACCGCCTGTTGGCGCGACCATCCGAATGTGGCTTCTGCCTGCTGGTTCCAGTCGGTGATCACGCCGCGTTGATTCATCGCGACGAAGGCGTCGTACGAGCTTTCAATAATCATGCGCGTACGCCATTCGTTATCGCGGATGGAGGCTTCTACACGGGCACGCTGTTCGATCTCGGTATTCAGCGCGTCCAATGCTTCGGTGCGGCCCGCCAGCATACGGCGATTAGCCTCAAAGTCAGCTTGATGTCCGATCGCGGCGCCGATCAAGCCTGCCATTAGTTGTAGCGTTTGCACGTCGCGTTCACTGAAGGCGTGGGGGGCAGCCCCCATGATTTTCAATGCCCCTACCGGAGTACCCGCATGAAAAAGCGGCGCCACGACCATCGAGCGCGCGTTGACTTTTCGGCATGCGTCAATATCGACGCGCGGGTCGGTCTCGGTATCGTTGCAGTTTAAAACTTCGCCACTCAATACGCACAATCCAGACAGGCTGCTCTGCATGTTAAGGCGTATGCCGGGGGCGACGTTTCCTGTGGCGGCCTTGTACACCATCTCGTCGCCTTCTACCATTTCGAAGACAACGCCGTTCGCCTGGGTCAAGAGCGCCATGCGCTCAAGCACCAGCGAAATAAACGCGTCATGATCAAACACCGCCTGAGAGAGCAGGTATTGGGTGGTAATAATTTCGTTTAGACGCGCCGAATCCTGTTGCAAAGCTTCAACCGCTGCTTTGCGAACATTGTTTTGCCGTATCAGCATTTGATTCGCAGTAGCGAGTTCTACGGTACGGTCCTGGACGGCTTTTTCAACTTCCAGATAGGCTTGTTCGACTAGCTCTTTCGCCCGGATCTGGTCGTCTATATCGGTGCCGGTGCCAAACCATTTGATTACCGCGCCCGATGCATCCTTATAGGGAATGGCTTTCCCCAAATGCCAGCGATAAGCCCCATCTGAGGCACGCTTAAATCGATATTCAATTTCATAAGGTTCACCGCGGGTATACGCCTGAGTCCAACGGTCGATGCATGGCTGCAAATCATCTGGATGTAATACCGGAGCCCATCCCCAGCCTTTGGTCTCTTCGGCTGTCAGGCCGGTATAGGTTTCCCATTGTCGGTTGTAATAGTCCAGTTCGCCATTAGGATCGGCGGTCCAGACTATCAGCGGAATGGCATCAGCCAGCGCGCGTAAATGGCGTTCGCTGTCTGCTACCGGCTCGCCTTTTCCCAGCAGTATTTCCAGTGAGACTTTTGGTTTGGCCATAATTTAGAGTCGAAATAGATTACGCATCCGTATTTTAACGAGTAACGCACCGATGATGCATAGAGTCATGCTAATGGGCAAGCAGTATGCACCGCCCCGGCCCTCAATCTGCGCAGCGCTATCCAAATAGAATAACCGCTCGAATCAGCATCTTGGCAGCATAGCGTGAATACGCTAATCTGATTCTGCCTCCAAAAGCTTCCGAGCAATGAGCGCCTGAATCAACATTTTGGCGCCTGTTGGCGTAGAAATTGTCACGCAATCCCTGACCTAATCACCCGATTCCATGAAGGAGTAGAAATGAATGTTGTAAAGCAGGCCAGCACGCCCCGGGGGGAGATGGATTTAAAGGTGTTGTTAAAGGTACTCACCGCCGTGAAAAAAGGTGACTTTACAGCGCGTATGCCCCAAGACTGGACTGATATCCCGGGCAAGATAGCCGATACCCTGAACGACATTATCGAGATTAACGACCAAATGTCGCGGGGGATTGGGCGGGCTAGCGAAGCGGTAGGTAAAGAAGGAAGGCTCACTGCACGCGTATCGGTTGGGCATGTAGAGGGAGGCTGGGCGCGTAAAGTCGATTCGATCAATGGATTAATCGACGATTTGGGTCGGCCCACAACGGAGATGGCGCGTGTAATCGGTGCGGTGGCGAAAGGTGATCTGAGTCAGCGCATGGCGCTGGATTCAGATGGCAAGCCGTTGAAAGGCGAATTTTTACGCTCGGCCAAAATCGTGAATACCATGGTCGACCAACTGGGTTCGTTCGCATCCGAGGTGACACGCGTCGCCCGCGAGGTGGGTACTGAAGGCAAGCTGGGTGGTCAGGCGCAGGTCAAAGGCGTGGCCGGTACGTGGAAAGACCTGACCGACAATGTGAACTCGATGGCCGGCAACCTGACTGCCCAGGTGCGCAATATTGCCGAAGTGACGACGGCGGTTGCAAACGGCGATCTGTCGAAGAAAATCACCGTCGATGTAAAAGGCGAGATTCTTGAACTAAAAAACACGATCAATACGATGGTCGACCAGCTCGGTTCGTTCGCGTCCGAGGTCACGCGAGTTGCGCGCGAGGTGGGCACTGAAGGCAAGTTAGGCGGCCAGGCGCAGGTAAAAGGCGTGGGAGGAACATGGAAAGATTTGACAGATAACGTGAACTCGATGGCGGGCAACTTGACCGGCCAGGTGCGCAACATTGCAGAAGTGACCAAGGCGGTCGCAACCGGCGACCTCACCCGCAAAATCACGGTAGATGTTAAGGGCGAAATTCTGGAATTAAAGAACACCATCAATACGATGGTGGACCAGCTCAATGCGTTCGCGGGCGAGGTCACGCGGGTGGCGCGCGAGGTCGGTACCGAAGGCAAGCTGGGCGGCCAGGCGCAAGTGCAGGGCGCGGCGGGGACGTGGAAAGACCTGACCGATAACGTCAATTCGATGGCCGGTAACCTGACGGGTCAGGTGCGCAATATTGCATATGTGACCAAGGCGGTGGCCACCGGCGACCTCACCCGCAAAATCACGGTAGATGTTAAAGGCGAAATTCTGGAGCTGAAGAACACCATCAATACAATGGTGGACCAGCTCAATGCGTTCGCGGGCGAGGTCACGCGGGTGGCGCGCGAAGTGGGTACCGAAGGCAAGCTAGGCGGCCAGGCGCAAGTGCAGGGCGCGGCGGGGACGTGGAAAGACCTAACCGATAACGTGAATTCGATGGCAGGCAATCTGACCGGTCAGGTGCGGAACATCGCCGAGGTGACGACTGCGGTGGCGAATGGCGACCTGTCTAAAAAAATCACCGTCGATGTGAAGGGCGAAATTCTGGAACTGAAAAACACCATCAACACGATGGTGGACCAGCTGGGCTCGTTTGCCTCTGAGGTCACGCGGGTGGCGCGCGAGGTGGGTACAGAAGGCAAACTCGGCGGCCAGGCGCAGGTGAAGGAAGTTGGAGGCACCTGGAAAGACCTGACCGATAACGTGAACTCGATGGCGGGTAATTTGACCGGCCAGGTACGGAACATTGCCGAGGTGACGACTGCGGTGGCGAACGGCGACTTGTCTAAAAAAATCACCGTCGACGTGAAAGGCGAAATTCTCGAACTGAAAAACACCATTAATACGATGGTGGACCAGTTGGGATCGTTCGCATCGGAGGTCACACGGGTGGCACGTGAAGTGGGTACGGAGGGCAAGCTCGGCGGTCAAGCGCAGGTGAAAGATGTGGGGGGCACGTGGAAGGACCTTACCGACAACGTGAACTCGATGGCGGGTAATTTGACCGGACAGGTGCGTAACATTGCCGAGGTGACGACTGCGGTCGCGAACGGTGATTTATCCAAAAAAATTACCGCCGACGCGAAAGGCGAAATTCTGGAATTGAAGGACACCATCAATACCATGGTGGACCAGTTGGGATCGTTCGCATCCGAGGTCACACGCGTCGCGCGCGAAGTGGGTACCGAGGGCAAACTCGGCGGGCAAGCCCGCGTCCACGGTGCGGCGGGTACCTGGAAGGATTTGACCGACAACGTGAACTCGATGGCGGGTAATTTGACCGGCCAGGTGCGCAACATCGCCGAGGTGACGACTGCGGTCGCGAACGGCGATCTATCCAAAAAAATCACCGTCGACGTCAAGGGCGAAATTCTGGAACTGAAGAACACCATCAACACCATGGTGGACCAGCTCAACGCGTTCGCAGGCGAGGTCACCCGCGTGGCGCGCGAGGTAGGTACCGAAGGCAAACTCGGCGGCCAGGCGCAAGTGCAAGGCGTGTCCGGTACGTGGAAAGGTCTGACCGATAACGTGAATCTAATGGCCTCGAACCTGACCGATCAGGTGCGTGGCGTGGCGCGCGTGGTTACTGCAGTGGCTAACGGCGACCTGAAGAAAAAGCTCACCGTTGAAGCCAAAGGCGAAATCGCCGCGTTGACTGACACGATTAATAACCTGATCGACACCTTGACCATATTCACCGACCAGGTGACCGGCGTGGCGCGCGAGGTGGGCGTGGAAGGCAAACTCGGTGGCCAGGCGCGCGTGCCGGGCGCCTCGGGTACCTGGCGCGATCTGACCGACAACGTGAACCAGTTGGCGGCGAATCTGACCACGCAGGTGCGTGCGATTGCCGAAGTAGCGACTGCAGTGACCAAGGGCGATTTAACGCGCGAAATTGGCGTGGCGGCAGAAGGCGAAGTTGCGATTCTGAAGGACAACATCAATGAGATGATCCGCAATCTCAAAGACACCACCGACAAAAATACCGAACAAGACTGGCTCAAAACCAATCTGGCGAGATTCACGCGCATGTTGCAGGGCCAGCGTGAAATACTCGCTGTTTATAAGCTCATCCTCACAGAGCTTGCGCCGTTGGTAAATGCCAGTCATGGCGTGTTCTATGGCATGACTGGCGAAAACGAAGACGCGCGTTTGGTGCTACGCGCAAGCTACGCCTACAAAGAGCGCAAAAATTTATCCAAGCAATTCCGCCTCGGCGAAGGCCTGATAGGCGAGTGCGCACTGGAAAAAGAACGCATCCTGCTGACCAATGTGCCCGGTGACTACGTGCAGATTACGTCCGGCCTCGGCAATGCCACCCCATTGAATATTGTGGTGTTGCCGGTGATGTTCGAGGAAGAAACCAAGGCAGTGATCGAGCTGGCCTCATTCGAGCGCTTCAATCCCACGCATCTAACCTTTCTTGAGCAACTCACGGAGAGCATCGGGATTGTGCTGAATTCCATCGAGGCAAACTCGCGTACAGAGGCCTTGCTGCAAAAATCGCAGAACATGGCGATGGAGTTGCAGAATCAGCAGGAAGAGCTGCAACAAACTAACGAAGAGCTGGAAGAGAAAGCCCGTCTGTTGGCCGATCAGAACGCTGCCGTAGAGCGCAAAAATCAGGAAGTGGAAGTCGCCAAACAGTCGCTCGAAGAAAAAGCGGCGCAGCTCTCGCTTACCTCAAAATACAAGTCCGAATTTCTCGCCAATATGTCGCACGAGCTACGCACGCCGCTCAACAGTTTGTTGCTGCTGTCGGAGCAATTACGCGACAACCCCGAACACAACCTGACCGACCGGCAAGTCGAGTATGCAAGCACCATTTACGCGTCGGGTAACGATTTGCTCAATTTGATTAACGACATTCTGGATTTGTCCAAGATCGAGTCGGGGACAGTTTCAGTGGATATTGCCGAAGTTGCGTTTACCGAACTTGGCGGCTTTGTCGAACAAACTTTCAGGCATATCGCAGAAGACAGAAAGCTCGGATTCGCAATTGCGCTGGAAAATACTTTGCCGCCGTCTCTCTTTACCGACGAGCGTCGCGTGAAACAAATCCTTAAAAATCTATTGTCCAACGCGTTCAAATTTACGCCGCAAGGCCAGGTGGCGCTCAAAATCAACCGGGCTACCGAGGGATGGAATACCGGCCATCCTTCGTTGGGCAAATCAACCGCTGTGATTGCATTTAGCGTGAGCGATAGTGGCATTGGCATTTCGCCCGACAAGCAAAAGGTTATTTTTGAAGCCTTCCAGCAAGCCGATGGCACGACCAGTCGTAAGTATGGCGGCACCGGATTAGGCTTGGCGATCAGCCGCGAGCTTGCGCGCTTATTAGGCGGCGAAATCACGCTCCAAAGCGCAATGGGCGAGGGCAGCGTGTTTGTGCTCTATTTACCGATGCGCTATTCGCCGCCGGTTACGAATGATGTATTGCCGCCGGTAGGCAAAAGTATGTTGAGTCCCACCGTATCGGGCATGCTGCGCGGCAGAATACGTGCGCCGCAAACCTTTATCCAAGCCCCGGATACGCAAAATGGCGAAGCGTCATCTGAAGTGGGCAATGCGTTTCAACCGCTGGTTGAAGTGACTGAAACCATTGAGGATGATCGTGCCTCCATCCAGGCGGGTGACCGCGTGATATTGATTGTTGAAGACGAGCCACACTTCGCGCGCATTTTGCTGGATTTTGCGCACGAACGCGGCTTCAAGGCACTGGTGGCGATGTACGGACAAACTGCGCTCACGCTAGCGCGCCAATATCGTCCCGATGCGATCACGCTGGATATTGAATTGCCGGATATGAGTGGCTGGACCATTCTCGATTATTTAAAACACGAGCCCGCTACGCGCCATATTCCCGTGCATATTATTTCAGCTGTGGGTGAAGACGAGCGCAGCCGCAAACTCGGTGCGTTGGCGTGGATATCCAAACCGGTAGATAAGGAGGCATTGGAGCAATCCTTCGCCCGGATGGAAGATTTTCTGGCGCGCAAGGTTAAAAATCTGCTGGTAGTGGAAGACCAACCGGCGGAACGCGACCGCATTGTGGCGCTCATCAGCAATGGCGACGTCAACATCACCACCGCGTCTACCGGCGCGGATGCGCTGGCAGCTTTGAAACAAACCCATTTCGATTGCCTGGTGCTAGATCTGGGGCTGCCAGACACCAGCGGCTTTGAAGTGATTGAGGAAATCAAAAAAGACCTAAGCCTCCGTACGCTTCCCATCATCGTGTATACCGCGCGTGAACTCACCCAGGAGGAAGAAACGCGGCTGAAGAAAGTGATTAAATCGGTGATCGTCAAAGACGTGCGCTCACCCGAACGCCTGCTCGATGAAGTGACACTATTCTTGCATCAGGTAGAGGCCGATCTACCCGACGTGAAACGCAGAATTCTGGAGCAGGTGCGTAAAACCGACCCGATGCTGGCGGGTAAAAAAGTGTTGATTGTGGATGACGATGTTCGCAATATCTTTTCGTTGGCGGCGGTTCTTGAACGGCACAAGATGGAAGTGCTGTCTGCTGAAAACGGTAAAGACGCCATCAATTTGCTGAAGAAAACGCCAGACATCGAAATTATTTTGATGGACGTAATGATGCCTGAAATGGATGGCTACGAAACCATGCGTGCAGTGCGCAAGCTCTCCAAATTCAAAACCTTGCCGATCATTTCCTTGACTGCCAAGGCGATGAAAGGCGACCGCGAAAAGTGCATTGAAGCGGGTGCATCGGATTACATTACCAAGCCGGTTAATACCGAGCAGCTGCTCTCTTTACTGCGAGTATGGCTGTATCGCTAAAGTGGCTGAGGTAACGACGAGACAAGCAATGATCGAGAGGGCACCCAGAAGCGAACTGGAAAATTTAAGCGAAGGCAACGAAGAGGTCGAGAACATCGAAATTAGCGTGCTGCTGGAGGCGGTATTCCAGCGTTACGGTTTCGATTTTCGCCACTATGCTTACGCGTCGCTTAAGCGCCGAGTTCGGCATTGTGTGCAGGCCGAAAAGGTGAGGTCGGTGTCAGCACTTCAGGAAAAGCTGCTCTATTACCCCGCCTGCATGGAGCGCTTCCTGCTGGCGTTATCGATTAACGTTACTGCGCTGTTTCGAGATGCCGGTTTTTATCGTGCGTTTCGCGAACAAGTGGTGCCGCGACTGCGTACCTACCCCTTTATTCGTATCTGGCACGCTGGCTGCTCCAGTGGCGAGGAGGTGTACTCGCTGGCGATATTGTTGCAAGAGGAAGGCTTATATGACCGCGTGCGGCTGTATGCCACGGATATGAACGAAGTTATCCTGGCACGGGCTCGCGATGGCATTTATCCGCTGGAAAGAATGCGCACTTATGACCAGAACTACCTACGCGCGGGGGGCAAACGGGCATTGTCCGACTATTACACGACGCAGTATGGCCGTGCCATATTCAATAGCAGCCTGAAGAAAAATATTGTGTGGTCGCAACACAATCTCGTCACAGATGGCTCGTTCAATGAGTTCCACGTGATTTTATGTCGCAATGTGCTGATTTATTTTGATCAGATTTTGCAGACACGGGTGCACCAGTTACTTTATGAAAGCCTGATCAACTTTGGCATGCTGGGTTTGGGTCAAATGGAGTCTATCCGCTTCAGCCCTTTTGAAGCCTGTTATGAAACCCGAGACAATACTGAAAAATGGTACAGCAAGGTCTGCTAGCGGCAAGCCGGTTTATCGGTATCGGCACTTCTCTAGGGGGCACTGCGGCGTTGCAGCAATTGCTACCTACGTTTCCACCCGAAATTGGCGCTGCAGTGACGCTAGTGTTTCATCGCGCCCAAGGCTCCGACGCCGCCTTAATTCAATTCCTGCGCACGTATTGCCGCCTGCCGGTAGAAGAAGCCCAGGACAAAACCCTCATCCACCCGGGCCATCTGTATTTTGCGCCCGCGGATTATCACCTGCTGGTAGAGGGCGACCATTTTGCGTTGTCTACCGAAGCGCCTGTTTCCTTTGCACGTCCCTCGATCGATGTGTTGTTCGAGTCCGTCGCAGAGACTTATGGTGCGAACGCTGCCGGGGTGATATTGAGCGGTGCAGGGCACGATGGCGCGGTAGGATTGGCCGCGATCAAGCGACATGGTGGTATGACCATTGCCCAATTACCCGCCAGTGCTGAATCCAGCCTTATGCCGGACGCAGCGATTGCCACCGGCTTGGTTGATAAAGTGCTGCCCGTGGATGAGATCGTGCCCTTTCTGGCAAAATGGCAGCCTAAATAGGAGCGCAGCACTATGCAGTTGGAAGATCAAAAAGCCTGCATCCTGGTGGTCGACGATAATCCAGGCAAACGCCTGGCGCTGGTCTCGGTGCTGGAAGCATTGGGACAACATGTGGTGACCGCAGAGTCGGGTCGAGATGCACTGCGCTGCCTGCTTGAAGACGACTTCGCGGTGATTCTGCTCGACGTGCAAATGCCGATCATGAACGGATTCGAAACCGCGCGTTTGATTCGCAGCCGACAACAATCAGAATCGACGCCAATCATTTTTGTCACCGCCTTTTCCCGCGGCGAAACCGACATGGTGGAAGGTTATTCGATAGGCGCGGTGGACTTTATTTTTACGCCTATCATCCCGGAAATCCTGCGCGCAAAAGTGTCGGTATTCGTCGACCTGCATCACAAAATCCAGGCGATCAAACGCCACGAAGAACATCTGGAAATTTTGGTGGAGCAGCGCACCGCTGCACTCACGCTGGAAATCGCCGAACGCAAGCAAGCCGAGGTGGCGATTCGCAAACTGTCGGGTGCGATGGAAAAAGTCGCCGACTCGATATTTATCACTGATGCCAATGGCGTGATCGAATATATCAACGCCGCATTTGAGTTAATTACCGGGTATGGTCGGGACGAAGCGTTAGGCAAGACCCCGCGCGTGATCAAGTCGGGCAAGCACGACGAGCAGTTTTATCAGCAAATATGGGAAACCGTGCTGCAGGGCGAGGTTTACCGCAACGTGTGTATCAATCGCCGTAAAGACGGACAGCTCTATCACGAAGCCATAACGATTACCCCGTTGACCGACGATAAGGGACGGATCACGCATTTTATTTCGTCCGGCAAAGACATCACAGAAAGCATTCAGACCCAAGAGCGCCTGCATTATCTGGCGCACCATGACGCGCTAACCGGCCTGCCCAATCGGGTGCTGTTTGTGGACCGCCTGAAGCACGCGTTAAAACGTGCCGAGCGTCGCAAACGTTCGGTAGCCGTGCTGTTTCTGGATATGGACCGTTTCAAAATCGTCAACGACACCTTGGGGCATGAGGCGGGCGACCGTTTGTTGCAAGCCATGGCGTCTCGATTGCACGCGTGTGTACGCGAAGGAGATACGGTTGCACGCTTCGGCGGTGATGAATTTGCGGGCTTTTTAAGTGACGTAGCCTCACCCGACGATGTGGTGTTAGTGGTCACCAAGTTTCTGGATGCGTTGGCGCCGCCCTTTTTGATTGATGGTCACGAATTGTTTATCAGTGGCAGTATCGGCATCAGCCTCTACCCCGACGACGGCGGCGACACGCAAACGCTGATGAAGAACGCCGATACCGCCATGTATCGCGCAAAACAAAACGGCGGCAATACCAGCGAGTTTTATCACGCCGAAATGAACGCTCACGCACTGACCCGACTTGCATGGGAAACCGGCCTGCGGCGTGCGCTCGAAAGGGAAGAGTTTCAGCTGCATTATCAGCCGCAATTCGATCTCAATGGCGGCGGCATCGTCGGATTTGAAGCTTTGATACGGTGGGAAAACCTGGAAGCAGGCGCCGTGTTACCCGAAGAATTTGTACCGTTACTTGAAGAAACCGGGCTTATCGTGCCGGTGGGCGAATGGATATTGCGTAGCGCGTGCGCACAACATCGCGCCTGGCAGCTCGCCGGCTTGCCATGTTTACGCATGGCGGTGAATATTTCGAGCCGTCAATTCGATGGCAATGATTTGATGCAGACCATCCAGCGCGTGATGCACGATGAAAAGATGCAGGCAGAGTTCCTCGAGCTCGAAATCACCGAAAGCATTTTGATGAAAAATGCCGAACCTGAAATTGAAGCCTTGCAGGCGCTCAGTAATCTGGGGGTACGCTTTGCACTGGACGACTTCGGCACTGGGTATTCGTCGCTTACGTATCTGAAACGGTTCCCGATAAATGTGCTGAAGATCGACCGGGCGTTTGTGCACGACATTACCGTGGACGTTGACGATGCAGCGATAGTCCGCGCCATCATTACCATGGCGCATAGCCTGGGCATGAAGACAGTCGCCGAAGGTGTCGAAACGCGTGAGCAGCTGGATTTTTTGCGCACTCAGGGTTGCGATTTTGCGCAGGGCTATTATCTGAGCCCGCCGTTGCCGGGCGATGAAATTGAGCGCCTGCTCAATGTTAATTTGTCGCTGGGCGACAATGTTTGGGCCGATAGCGCGCTGGCAGTCAATAAAAAACCCGCCACATAGAGGCGGTAAACGTTGACATCCAGCCTCGCTGGCATGCCCGGCTTGGAGCCTTGCTGTATAGTGCGCACTCCTGCATGCCCAACCAATCGGCATGCGGCTCCCTAACACGATCTCTTAGATCCCCTTTTCGTCTGCCTCGATTGGTGTCGTCATTTGTATAACGACAGGCCGTCGCAGGAAAAAAATATGAATACCGAAACCCCTTTCACCAGCCTCGGGCTGGCCGAACCGCTATTGCGTGCGATCGCTGATGCGGGCTACACCATCCCCACGCCGATTCAGGCGCAGGCCATTCCGCAAGTGCTGGCAGGCAAGGATTTGCTGGCTGCGGCGCAAACCGGCACCGGCAAAACCGCCGGGTTTACGCTACCGATTCTGCATCACCTGTCGACCCGCGCGCCCGAATCGCCCAAACCAGGCCGCCCGCGTTGCCTGATTCTGGTGCCCACGCGAGAACTTGCCGCGCAAGTCGAAGAGTCCGTCAAAACCTATGGCAAATATCTTTCGCTAAAATCGATGGTGATGTTTGGCGGCGTCAACATCAATCCGCAATTCAAAACCTTGCGTGGGCGCGTGGACATTCTGGTTTCCACGCCCGGCCGCCTGTTAGATCACCTCGGGCAAAAAACCGTGGACTTGTCCGGCGTCGAAATTCTGGTGCTGGATGAAGCCGATCGCATGTTGGATATGGGTTTTATCCGCGATATCAAAAAAGTCCTCGCGGTGGTTCCCAAGCAGCGTCAGACGCTGTTGTTCTCCGCCACGTTTTCGGATGAAATCAAAACGCTGGCGAACAGCCTACTACATCAACCCGTTTGCATCGAAGTTGCGCGCCGCAACACCGCGTCTGAACTGGTAGATCAATCGATGCACCTCGTGCCCCAAGCGCATAAGCGCGATTTGTTAAGCCACCTGATTCGCCGGCACGACTGGAAACAAGTACTGGTATTCACCCGCACCAAGCACGGCGCAAATAAACTGGCCGAAAAATTAATCAAGGATGGCATCAGCGCGGCCGCGATTCATGGCAATAAAAGCCAGGGTGCGCGCACCAAAGCGCTGGCGCAATTCAAGGATGGCAGTATCGGCGTATTGGTCGCAACCGACATCGCTGCGCGTGGTATCGATATCGATCAATTACCTCAAGTGGTCAATTTTGAACTCCCCAATGTGGCAGAGGATTACGTGCACCGTATCGGTCGCACCGGACGCGCGGGCAGCACCGGCGCGGCGCTGTCATTGGTCGATAGTGAAGAAATGAGCTACCTGAAAGACATTGAAAAACTGATTAAACGTTCGATTGTGCGCGTAGAAATCGAAGGCTTTGTGCCCCCGCTGAAATCCGAGTTGATGTCTGACGAGCGCCCACCCCGTCCTCCGCAAGGGCGCGGTGCTCAGCCGAATGGTCGCGCCGGTGGACGTAGCAGTCAGGAAAATGGGCGCAATACTTCTGGCCGGTCGCAGCAAGCCAAACCCGCTTCAGGGAATCGCTCAGCGCCTCCTGCTGCGCGCGCCGCTCAGCCCGCTTCCGCCCCGCGCAATGGCCCGCCTGGGGCGCGCAAGCCACGTCCTCAGGGGGCGTTGTTTTCGGCCAAACCTGGCGTACGCGGGCACTAAACCACTCGCGCAGGCTTTTGCTGAACACGCTGCAAACCTACGACGAACTGCCCTACGACAGCCTGCCGCTGCCCGAAACGCAGCCAGACTTTCTGGCAGCCATCGCCACCTTGCATGGCTACCAATCGCCCTCTTTAGGGCGTCTGCGCGTGCTGGAACTGGGGTGCGCGTCGGGCGGCAATTTAATTCCGCTGGCGTTTCATCATCCCGACTCAGACTTTGTGGGCATTGAGCTTTCGCGTTTGCAAGCCGAGGCGGGGGCGCGCTTTGTGGCAGAGCTGGGTCTGCGCAACGTGCGCATCGTTCATGGTGATCTCGCTGCGCTGCCAGCAGGTTTGGGCGAATTTGATTACATCATCGCCCACGGGGTATTTTCGTGGGTTCCCCCTACGGTGCAACAAGCACTGCTACGAGCTTGCAGCGAACATCTGGCCCCCAACGGCCTCGCTTACATCAGCTTTAATGTCGCGGCGGGCTGGCAAAAATGGTTGCCGCTGCGCGAGAACTTGCTCGCGGCTACCGATGCTGAGCTGTCCGCACCGCAACGTTTGGCGCAAGCAGTCTCGGTATTGAGCCAACTTGAAACCGACTGCGATGATGATTCGCTACGGCAAGAAATTGCGCACCTTAAAGCCGCTGCACCGTCGTATTTATTTCACGAATATTTGGCTGAGCACAACGCGCCGATGGCGTTTGCTGACTTCGCCGGGCAACTGGCGAATGCGGGTTTGCAATATGTAGCCGAAGCAGGGCCGCGCAGTGCAGTGGTCGAGCTGGAGAACGCTTGGGGCCTTGCCCCCGCCGCCCTCACAGCCCGCTGGATAGAGGCAGAATCTTCGCTGGATGAAGTATTGCAAACGCGCTTTCGCCGCGCGCTGGTTAGCAGAAACGATGCGCCGCAAGCCTCGCCCCCGCAATCGGCCCGGTTGCTGGCATTGTCGTTTTATTGTGACCTTACCAGCGAAGCTGAAATCGATTTGGATACGTCCTGCGAGCAGGAATTTATCAATGCGGCAGGCAATCGATTTAGCGTGGCGCATCCACTCCTCAAAGCGGCGTTAATGGCTTTATCTGCGGCCTACCCGGCAGCGTTCTCATATGCGGAACTGATTCAAAATGCGCAAGGCTGCATGACGCATTTCACCGCTAAAGGCAGTCGAGACGAAACCGAATTTCGCGACGCATTATTTAATCTGGTGATAGTGCACGGAGTGCAAGTGACGCGGGAGAGTCAGGAGCATCAGGCTGACGCGTTTGCGCCCCTTCCTCGTGCCCACGCTCTCGCGCGTTTACAAGCCGCGACACCCGGCTGGGTGGTCAGCGGAGTGCGGCATGTGGCGCTTGGCTTAGACGTGCCCGGACGTGCGTTATTGGGCATGCTCGATGGCACGCACACGCTGGATCAACTCACGCAAGCGATGCAGACCATGCTGCGAGCGTCTGGAGTCGACGTGGATAAGGGGACGGTGAACCAGCTGATTCAGCAAAAAATAGACCTGTTCGCGCGCCAGGGTTTATTGCAAGCTACATTGGCCAATCCATAGGCGCAACGATTTACCCAAGTTTCGCCAGACAGTTATCGTGGCGCCTGCCAACAGTTATTGCTCACTTGCCAAGTCATCGAGAGTTGCTCATCGTTGGCGTAGAGCGCGTATTTCAATCCGATGTAATCGGGGCCTTTACGCCAGAACATTGCCAGCACGTCTTTCTCGCCGCTGGCGATCACGCTGGAATGCGGGAACACTTTGATCGGACTGCCATAAAGATTGGAATAATTCGATGCAACCACAATAAAGTGGCGAAACGCAGGCGCGACCTCCTGATCAAATTCGACCAGCTTATCGTTGCAAAAGGTGAACATAAACCGACGCCCCGCCTTGCTTTCAGGGTTGTCATAAGCGAACAAACCATCGCTGCCCACCGGCACCACTTTGGAAAAATTCCAGGATTTCAACGTCGCTTCGACTTCGCTACGCAGCATGCCGGTACTGAACTCCCCCACCTCCCATGCATGCGCGGACAGGGCGAGGAGTACGCCGCAAAGCAAACTTGCAAACTGTTTTGTAGTCATGATTGAGATTTTATGAGTAGGGCGCCTAGTTTCCGATTACTGCGCCAAATACTTTTTTGATTAAGTCACTGCCCGCTTGCAACGGGTTAGCGCGGATCGAACGTTCCTGCTCGCCAATCACCTTGTACAAGCGATCCAGCGCTTGCCGGGTCACGTAATCTTCCACCGTGGCCGGACTTTTTTTGCCCATGCCAAATTGCGCAGCCATACCTGCATAGCTGTTGTACTGCTTGGCCAGACTGGATTGATCAGTCGTGGATTTGACGATGGGCAAAAAGCGCTCGGTCAAAGTCATTTCGGTTTTTTTGCGAAAGAAATCCGTCGCCGCCGTACTACCGCCTAGCAGAATGCCTTTGGCGTCTTCCACCGACATTGTTTTCACGGCACCCACCAGTAGCGTTTTTGCTTCGGGTACGGCGGCCTCCGCTGCGCGATTCATCGCCAGTACCAAATCATCGGCTTGTTGACCCATGCCCAGCATACGCAGAGCCTTCTCGGCCTTTTTCAGATTGGGAGGCAACGGAATTTTGAGTGCTGGGTTGCCAAAAAATCCGTCGGGTTTGCCCAGTTGCGCGACTGCAATTTCGCTGCCGCGCACTAGCGCTTCTTTCAAACCGGACGTCACCTCGGCAGGTTTCAAGTCCGCAACGCGCGCTTGAGTAGATGCGGCAGCGTGAGTATCAGTAGTGTTCTGATTCCCCAGCACGCCTTTAAGCACGTCGTTGTAGTCGAATGCATGGGCCGACACACTGAGTGCCAGCAACGTCGCGCCTAGTCCCCATTGATTCATGACTCGCTCCTTATCACGCAAAAATTACAAGACCTCAGCCGCGTAATCTGCCAAACGCGAGCGCTCGCCGCGTTGCAAGGTAACGTGACCATTGTGCGTCCAGCCCTTGAATCGATCCACGACGTACGTGAGGCCTGAACTGCCTTCGGTGAGATAAGGCGTGTCGATCTGCGAGATGTTGCCCAGGCACACCACTTTGGTGCCTGGCCCTGCGCGCGTGATCAGC
>JAYWDZ010000343.1:0-3443 GCA_043779595.1 Nitrosomonadales bacterium | reverse complement strand
GACCACTTTTAATCCCAGCTGTCTCGTCGCCCACCACAGCATGGTCCTGATCGCAGCTGACATCATGCCTTTCGGCGTGGCGCCGCTGCTAACGATGGCGTCGGCTTCCACGTACGAACATTCCCAGTCGATGTAGGCAATGCCCATGTAGCCGACCCGTTCCCCCCGCACATCCTCGATCATGAACAGAATGCGGCTATCGTCGGTATGCACCACATCGGACAGCCAGCGCGAAGTGCGTTCGTCAGTGGCAACGAATTCGGTCAGAAAGGCATTAACATGGCGGTTGCGCCAGTTCGTCAGACAGGCAATGTCGGCGGTATCCAGATGCTCGCGCCGCGTGGCGACCGGCCTCAGAAAATAGCCTTCGTACCCAGGAATTTTCAAACCGAGCTGGGGCCCTTGCGCACCTGACGCGTCCTTCAAGCATCGCAAAAGACCTTTCCCGACCGCACTCATGTGACGCTACGGAAATAGGCTGCGATGTTCTCACAAATCAGCGCCACTTCTTCGTCTAAAATTTGTGAATTCAACGGCAGGGACAGCACTTCATTGCCCACCTGTTCAGTCACCGACATGTCGCCGCGACGCGCATCCTTCAGCAGCGAGAACCAGTGTCCGGGCTGCCAGTGGATACCTGTGTCGATGCCCCGATCCTTCAGGTAATCGCGGAGCGGCTGACGATGGTCGACCGGGACCCGGATGTAATAAAGAAAGGGCGTGACATCGCTGAAGTCTGAGAGCGGTGTCCTGACCTGCTTCACTTCTGCCAGCTTCTGGCTATAGAGTCGACAGGCCTCCTGCCGCCGCGCGGTGATTTCCGGCATCCTTGCCAATTGCGCCAAGCCAATCGCAGCGTGCAGATTGGCCATGTGATAGCGAAATCCGAGCCGGTTGACGTCGTAGGTCCAGGCACGCTGGTTGCCATACATCACGCTGGCCGGCTGTCCCATACCGATCAACCGCATCTGGTGCAGCACCTCGACCTCCTTCTCCGTTCTCACCACCAATGCACCACCATCGATACAGGTGATGGTCTTGACCGGATCGAAGCTGAACATGCAGATATCGGAAAAGCTGCCGACCTTCCTGCCCCTGTAGCTTGAGCCCAT
The DNA here is from genome assembly GCA_043779595.1 of Nitrosomonadales bacterium. Taxonomy (GTDB): domain Bacteria; phylum Pseudomonadota; class Gammaproteobacteria; order Burkholderiales; family Thiobacillaceae; genus Thiobacillus. The sequence goes on along the minus strand of JAYWDZ010000343.1, from coordinate 2,331 downwards.
CGCATGGGCCGCATCATGGATCACGCGCAGGTTGTACTTTGTCGCCAGGGCGGCAACCGCGTCATGGTCAGCCATGCAGCAGTCATAGTCCATTGCGATGATTGCGCGCGTTTTGGGGCCAATCAGCTGCTCTGCCTTCTCGACATCGATGCACAAGGTATCGTCGCGGATGTCACACAGCACTGGCTTGGCGCCGACAGCAAGGATGGCCTGAAAATCGGCAATGTTATTAAAGGAGGGGGTAATGACCTCATCACCCGACTCCAGTCCAATCAACATCATTGCAAGATGCAGAGCTGCATGACCGGTACTCACCGCCACCACATGGCGATCCTCGCAGCCAATGTAATCTTTTAGCCCCTCTTCAAACTGTCCAACGAAAGAGCCCATCCCAAGCCAGCCCAGTTCCAGGGACTTGACAGCGGCATTGATCTCCTCCTGCCCTATGAGTGGCTTGAATACAGGGATTTGAGTCATTCTTTGGCTTCCTCAGGTTGAAGATAGGGTAAATGTGACGACCGGTCGGTCAACACTTCGTTAGTTGCCAACGGCGATCGTCAATTCGGGAACTGCCGTCACAAACTGGCCGCCCCAACTGCGAATATGAGCGAATTGGCTCATGACTTCACCTGCTATGTTCCAAGGCAGGATAAACACGTAATCCGGTTTATGGCGCTCGATCGCATCCGGAGCCAAGATTGAAATCCGGCTTCCCGGCATGTACTTACCTTGCTTGGCCGGGTTGCGGTCCACTACAAACAGGATAAGGTCGGGCCGGATGCCGGCGTAGTTCATCAGGGTGTTGCCTTTCGCCGCCGCACCGTAGGCGGCCACGGTTTTGCCTTGACGCTTGGCTTCCAGCAGGAAAGCAAGAAAGTCATTCTTGACCTGATCGGTCTTGTTCTGGAAGTCGGCGTAGTAATCGGTGGTGAGCATGCCTGCCTGCGCTTCGTGCTGGAGCAGTTCGCCCACCCGGGCACTGCGTGGATGCTGTCCGGTATCGCTGCGCTGGGCAAACACGCGCAGGCTACCGCCGTGAGTGGGGTGTTCTTCCACATCGAACACGCTGAGGCCGTTGGCAGAAAAGATGCGGTTGACTGCCGTGAGCGAGAGGTAGGAAAAATGCTCGTGGTAGATGGTGTCGAACTGGTTTTCCGCGATCAGTTTAAGCAGATGGGGGAATTCAAAGGTGGCCACACCTTGGGGCTTCAGCAGCACGGCGAAGCCCGCCACAAAATCGTTGATATCCGGCACATGGGCAAGCACGTTGTTGGCTGCAGTGAGATCGGCCTGCTTGCCTTGGGCGGCCAGTTCTTTTGCAAGACGTACACCAAAGAAATCCTCCACAATCGGGATGCCCTTGGCCCGTGCTGCAGCGGCGGTGCCGGCTGTTGGCTCCACACCGGTGCAGGGGATGTTGCGTGCCTTGACGTATTGCAACAGGTAGCCGTCGTTGGCTGCGACTTCGACGACGTGCGAGGTTTCGTCAAGACCGAAACGTGCGTGCATGTCGGCCACATACCGCTCGGCATGGCTGAGCCAAGTGCTGGAAAAAGAACTGAAGTAGGCGTAGTCGGCATCGAACAGGTCTTCCATTCCGGTGGTGTTTTCGGTCTGCGCCAGCCAGCATTCGCTGCATACCAGCACCTTCAATGGAAACCACTTTTCCGGCGCGTGCAGGGTGGCTGTGGTGAGATAGGCGTTGGACGGCGGTGCGCTGCCGAGGTCGATCAGCGGTAGCGATAACTCCGCACCACAGTGACGGCACTTCATTAGGCTATTTCGCCTAAATGTTGTGCAAGCCGAGTAATCAAGCTTGCGTTGTAATGGATGCCTTGTTGGCGCATGGCTTGCGCGGCTTCATGGAATGACGGGATCAGCCCGGTGGACTTGGCCTTGGCGAGTACACCCAGCGTGCCTGTCACGCTTAACCCAAGATACTCGGCAACACGGCGGCCCAGGCGTTCGTCGATGATCACCCTGGCTACCCCGTGTTTCCTGGCAAGGGCAATGGTCTGCTTTTCGCCGCGATCAGGTTCGAACAAGACGGGTAATGTCGATGTTGTCTCATCTGCTACGGGGGTCACCCAATCCAGTGACCTCAAGTTCGGCACAAGGATTCTTCCACCTTCAGTGCATTCGTCGATAACGGATTCCGCGACGTGTATCTTATCGAACAACTGCGGCAGAAGTTCCAGCTGGCCAATGCTGGCGAGGGCAATAAACGGTGTCGTATTGGAGAAAACGATCACAGCAAGGAAGTCTCTCTAAGAAAATCATCCTCGTTGTTTTCCAGCAGGTTCGCGCCGCCCGTTTGCATGGCTTTCAAAA
>JAYWDZ010000342.1:0-22069 GCA_043779595.1 Nitrosomonadales bacterium | reverse complement strand
CGAGGCATGTAGAAATATCAGTTACGGCATCGCCCTTATCTTTAAAGGAAAATATATGCTTCACTACGCTATCGTTTTTTTTATAATTGCACTCATTGCTGCTTTATTCGGATTTACGGGTATTGCTGCCAGTGCTACGGGTATCGCCAAAATATTATTTGTAGTATTTTTGATCATGGCGGTGGTCGCGTTTGTGGTGAATCACACGCGGGGATAGAGGCTCATCGTTCTGGCTGGGACATTAAGTCGAATTGGGCGCTGATTACTATGTTTTTTAATATCATTCATTAAAGTGGGCCCGCCATGCTGCAAGTAGCAATCGTCGATGATCACAAGATCGTTCGTGCTGGATTTCAAGAACTGCTTAGTGAAGACGTTGGAATTCGAATTTGTTTTGAGGCTTCTTCAGGCGAAGAAGCCTTAAGTTTATTGCGCGAGACGCCCTGTGATGTCTTGCTGCTGGATATATCCTTGCCGGGCAAAAGCGGGATAGATGTATTACGCACGGTATGTCAGCGTCATCCTGAAGTAAAAGTTTTGATGCTTAGTGGTTTCCCTGAAGAAAGCTATGCACTGGCCGTAATCCGGAATGGTGCAAGTGGCTATTTGTCCAAGGATTGTGACCAGCAAGAGTTACTACGCGCTATTCATATTGTGGGTACCGGGCGCCGGTATGCCTCAGCAAAAACCTCCGAACTCTTGGCGGATGAGATGAGTGGTAACAGATCATCCAAACCCCACGAGTCATTGTCAGATCGCGAGCTGCAGGTGTTTCTTCGTTTGGCAAAAGGGGAGTCGGTTTCCGAAATTGCTAAAAATCTTAATTTAAGCGTTAAAACTATCAGCACCTATCGTTCGCGGCTAAGCGAAAAACTTGAAGTGACCAGTAACGCCGGATTGGCGACTTACGCGCTACGTAATGGACTTATTTCAGAATAGTCGAGGTCTGCTTCCAACCATGACTGCGCTTAGCATTCCTAAAATGCAAATACTGCTGATCGAAGACTCTCCCTTGCTCCGCAGATTGCTAACAGAAACCCTCGATGAAATAGAGGGGGTGAGTGTTTGTGGCTTTGCAGAAACGGAGACCGAAGCCTTAGAGCAACTAGAAGGCAAGTCAGTTGACCTTGCCATCGTGGATATCGAATTAGCCCAAGGTAGCGGGGTAGGTGTACTCCGGGCGCTTAAAACGCATCCGGAAAAATATGGTCTGCCTAAAAAGGTTGTTTTTACTAATTACGCTCACTCTGCCATGCGCCAGCGGTGTGAGGAATTAGATATTGATGCTTTTTTTGATAAATCATTGCAGATGAATGATCTTGTTGCGTACATCTACAATAAATTACCTACCTGACATACGCCTAACCTGAATGGGTTTCGAGATGGGCCCAGTTAGCCCGGGATAAACTGTTTTGTCTGCGGTCGGCCACAATACGATTTTGATGGCGGCCAGCTTGGGTAGGTATTTCAACCGTAATCAACACGCCTTTACCAGGTGAGGTTACTAATTCAATTGTTCCTTTAAGCATTTGCACTCGGTGCTTCATGCCAGCGAGACCATGCCGGGCAATCGTGGGGGAGTCGAGATCGAAACCTATCCCGTTGTCGTACAAATTTAATATCAGTTTATCGCCGTCTTCAAACAATTCTAATAAGACTTCAGTGGCACCCGAGTACTTCCGCGAATTTGTAAAAGCCTCCTGCACAATTCTAAATAAAGCCAACGCTACGGGTTCAGGCAAACTCAATTCAGTTTCTGGAAGCTCGGTTTTTATCTTGATGTCTGTGGAATTAGCCAGCTCATCCGCCAGGTTCCGCAGTGCTGTCAGCAAACCCAAATCATGTAACATAGCGGGGCGCAAATTATTTATTAGATTGCGTTTCAGCGCAATCACACTGGTTAAAGTTTGCTGCAAGCGCTCCATCCGCTCGCGGATCGCAGGCGGTGTCTCAGGCAGCAGCTTGCGTTCTACCCAGCCCGCATCGTGTTTGGCCGCCGTTAACAATGCGCCCAGTTCGTCATGTAGTTCGCGTGCCAGATTAGCCTTTTCAGTTTCGCGTGCATTTGAGAGGTAGCCCGCTAACGATACCAACTCCTCGGTTCGACTTTGTACTTTCATTTCCAGCGCGTAATTTCTTTCCAGCAGAACTTGATCAAACTCATTCCTTAGGCGCTGCTGACGTTGTGTTGCTGCGAACCAAATGATCAGCAAGGTAATGGTGGAAATGCCCAGAGCGTAAATCATGCCCTGCATCAAATTTAGTCTCCGCAGGGCTTGGTCCATGGCAGTCTGCTGGTGGACTACGATTTGCTTACGTAGTGCTTGTCGCACATTGCGAATCTCATCCATTAGAGGTTGGCCTGCATACATTAATTTACGCGCGCCCTCCCTATCACTATGGTTGATTGCATCCACCATCAACCTTAAATTTACGAACTTCTGCTGGGTGATTTTTTCAAGTTGATCGGCTAAAGCTTGCTCACGAATTGAGTACTGTTTGTAATTTTGTTTAATCTCTTTAAGGACCTCATCTACTTTGACAGAACTGTTTTTGTACGGGGTCAAAAAGACGGAATCCTGGGTCAACATAAATCCCAGCACCCCGGTTTCCGCATCCGCTGTATATCCCTTTAATAGGTCGAGATTATCCATACGGAGATTGTTGGCGTTAGTGGGATAGATGGAATTCTCACCAATATTAATGCTCACATAGCTTGCAACCAGGAGGCCAAGAATCGTTGCAAACCCCAACGCTAAAATAATATGAGGCCAAGGGTGGGGCTTATCAGGTTTTGTGACTAGGGGTGGGTTAGTAGCTGTATCCATATCCGAATCTTTCATTTTCTAAAATGCAAAAACGATCTGTGTTTACCAACATCTCAGCCCCTATTGGGCGTAAGCAATATGTAGTTGAGTCCTACGCTATCTGTTTGTGATATCCGACTGCGATGCTTACCCATACTCAATATTATGTACTTTTGGTACCTACCCTTAATGTGAAAGGAATGACAATGTCAAAAGTCAAAGTGAATCAAGAAAACAATGAGTTACAAGGTGAGGGTAACTATACTGCTGCTCAAGAATATGATGAAGCCACACGTGAATTTATTAAAGCGGGTAAGGTAAAAGGGGCAGCTGAAAACGCAGCCCCAAAAAATGCTCAGGAAGAACGCGAAATGCTTGAGGCCGAAGAGAAGGGGCGTGCCCACGCTAAATCTGGGATCAAACCGAAACCTTAATCAGATTTATTCAGTTCTATCATCCGAGCGAATTATTAGAGAATTAATGGGCGCGAGCGCTTGTTTTCATGGAAGGGACTTTGGTTTCTTTCAGCAAGCGTCCGCACTCACTCTCTTTACCTTGCGCCGTTTCTATTAAAGGCACCAAGGCCAATATAGGATTCACAATGGCTAATGCCACCGCGCCCAATCCCCGGGTTGCGAGTTTGGTTTTATCCAAATTAACTTCAGGTTTGCCAAAATTTCCCCGTATGTGTATAGGCGGGCGTAGTGCAATGAGACTCAGTTTTTTAGACTTTTGAACCAACGTTAAATCCAATTTTTCTTGAGCAAGGTTAATGTCACCTGTAATAGTGAGGTGTGTGATATCAGTGTCCAGCATCAAGATTTTAGGATTCATCACGCCCTGTTTGACATTGAAGTCGGCAACGCCACAATTTATTTGAATGTTTTTATCGCCGGAGATTTTGAGTTGCAGCATTTCCAGTAAATGCAATCCCACCGCTTCCATCATCAATTTACTGATTTCGCCTCCGTTTATTACCATCGCAAATCTACCGTTAGCACTACCCAACATATCCGCAACGGTGTTACCCCGACCCTTCAAATCGATATCGCCGTTAACCAATCCAATACTGGTCTTGGTCCGATCCAATGTTGGGAAGAGTTGTGCAATCCTGATGTTTCGGGCTTTTAAATCAGTAGTGGCTAGAATAGGTTGGAACCGGCCGTCTAATTTGACGACGCCAGCTAACGTGCCTCCAGCGACCCCAAATTTAAGGGGGTCAAGCGTCAGCACCGCATTTTGCAACCGCAAATGGGTAGAAAGATTATTGATAGGCAAAGCTTCGTTACGAACGATTGAGTCGGCCTTAAGCGTCACATCTGCATCCATACGATCCCAACGCTCGGTGCGGAATGGAACATCGGGCAGCACCTTTCCACTTTTGCCGCTATTTCCAGATGCAGTATTTTTATCAACGGCGGCTGTTTTCTTGGCCCCGACCAGCGGGCCTAAATCAGCAAAGTTGAGTTTTTTTAAATTGAGCGTACCCACAAGAGCGGTATGTTTACCCCCTGTATCAACCTTGACCGTGCCAGCAATATCGCTTTTGCCGATCTGCCCCGTAAAGTCTTTATATTCCCACATTTTTGCTTGGCGAATGAGTCGACCATGAGTCGTATACGGAGGGGTTTCGGGCAACACAATCCCTAACAAAGGGTAGAGCTGAGCGAGACTACCGCCATGCAATTTAATTAATAAATCAATAGCCGAAAATTGAAGCAGATTAGTAATGCTGCCATCAGCCCTCATTGAGGTTGGGCCAAGTGTTGCGGTGACTTTTAGGGGATAAGGCGCGTCCTTATCGCGCAAAGCTAACACGCCTCCGCCACTGCCTTGAGTATTGAGGGCTTGGCCACGGAATTGACCCGCAGCAGAAAACACCAGCACAGAAGCCGAATCGAGTGGTTTAAGTGAAGTGGTTAACTTGGCTTGAATGTTTGTTTTTTGAGCGGGATCCAGATAACTCAGGCGCCCATCATTCACAGCGAGTCCGTTGATCTGCACATAGGAGTTTTCATCTTTCTGATTTCGATCCAATAGCCAATTCTTACGACCATCGATGCTTTTCTCCAACGAAATATCCGCCGAATCGAGGCGGACATCATTGAGGACGATATTGCGCCCTAACAACGGCGCCATATTGAGATTCACCTCAACATTTTTAACCGCGACCATCTGTTTGGCCTTGGCCCAGGACGGGTTGGAAAAACTAAGGTTCGCGGTCTGAATGCGAGTTTGGGGCCACCCCAAATGCACAATCAAGTCACCGTCAATAATCAGTTCGCGCCCTGTTTTATTCGCTACTGAGCGACTAATGGGCCCGCGCAGCCAGTTCCAGTTAGTTATATTTAATAAAACCAGAATCAAAACCACTAATACAAGGAGGGTACCGCCTATCCATTTTGCCGAGCGGGTCAACATGCTATACGAGCGCAGTTCAATTTGAGTAGCCGTTATTAAAACGCCGTGCCAAAACCCTTATCGGCTTGAAGTCGCAGATTGGGTAATCCTGCCAACTCATGAATCGGGGAGAGCACGCCTTGCGAATCGGGCAAGGCATCAAACAGCATGTACAAATATTTGCTGCCGCCTTTATCCGCATAAGCATTTTCCAGATATCGCATATGTTCGTGGGCCGCCATACAGTCGCCTGTTTTACAGTCCTGTTTGTAATGATTGATAAGTGTATGAATCACATTTAAATGCTCATCCTTCAGCGTGAAATTTTTTGCGGCGGCATGGGACTTAACCGTCGATTCAATTTCCTCTTTAGTTAAGTCTTTAACCGCATCGTAAAGAGGCGATTCGTTGCCAAGCGCTGTGGTCTCTGAGTTGTTCATTTGTTTGGTCCTTCTTGTTAAATAGGTGATCTGATAATAAAAAATTCAGTTAAAGATCACTACATTGAGATATTGATTACTCGATGTTCAGATCAGATCGGACAATGGATTTGTCATGATTTACGAGGAAAACATTACGATGACAATCTACAGATGTGGGGTAAAGCATTGCCACACGTTTTCCTGTCTAATCCAACGATCCTCCGGGCTCAAGCTGCCCCACTTTCATCTTGAAAACAGGCCTCAACCACACTGCCATATTTGCCCGGAGTTAAACGATGGTCCTATTGGTGATACTTCATTTTGGCTTCACCAACGCAAGCATCTTTAGCTTTTCCGCTCATTGAATCGCAGCGTTCTTTAGCCGCTTTGTAATTGGCTTTATTACTGTCTTCAGCTGCTTCACCGTAAGCGGTCTCGGATTTCTCGGCCGCCTTTGCTTTTGCTTTAGCATTTACCAGCGCGGCTTTAGCATCTTTCATACACACATCTTTGGCATTACCAGACAATTTTTTGCAGCCCTTTTTGGCAGCGTTATATTGGCTTTTGGCACTATCCTTGGTTGCATCATATTTTGCTTCAGCACGGTCTTCCGTCACATTGGCAATATCTTTAGCGTAGGTATGCGTAGCTGTAAAAGCCATTAGATTAAACGCGAGAAAAGCGGCAGTGGCTAATTTCATTTGTAAACTCCTCAGTTAGATTCCGGGTGTATCCCTATGAATTTAAAGATACCTACGTGCCAAATTGGCACTTGCAAACTTTAACAGTCTAAGTTCGAGTGAACACCCCATTAAAAACCTGCAAGCTCGTAAGATTTTGAGGCTTCTTGCGTAAGGATTAGCTGACACAGAAATTCTTATATTTTTGAAGCTAAGTTTTTTAGCCATGTTCGAACATCCTACAAAAACTAAACATTAATCCTTATCGCTGACCGGGTACTGAATCGGTACGCTCGACAACAGTTTGTTGTGACGAACTATTCATTCCCGATGTTTTTAGTTAAGGACTAATTTAATGTCATCTTCCAAAAATCGTACCCCCTCATCTAAATCCAAAAACTCAGCCAAAGCTGCCGCGCGAACCAGTGATAGCGGCCCTAGTCATCCTGTGGCTGCTCCGCCTGATGATGCGCCATCGCAAAGAGCGGCGGATAAGCAGGCTTTGTCCGCTGCGATGCAATACAACAAAAACAAACTCACAGAAACCGGGCGGGATACCGCTGTTAATCCTCCTCATGGTCAGGCGTATGAAGCGCCTTCACGCGAAGCTACTGGCAGCACGTTGAGTGAAAAAAATGGCTCCGACAAAACTGGGAGCGCCGCAAACCAAGGGATGAATGCCACGATCGAAACACTCGATCGCGTTCGCGTTGATTCCAGCGGCCAGGTATTGACGACCAATCAGGGCGTCGCAATTGCCGATAATCAGAATTCACTAAAAGCGGGGCTCAGAGGCCCAGCCTTGCTCGAAGATTTTATTCTGCGCGAAAAAATCACCCATTTTGACCATGAGCGGATACCCGAACGTATCGTTCATGCTCGCGGATCGGGTGCCCATGGCTATTTTGAAGCGTATCAAGACATGACTGAATTTACGCGTGCTGCGCCTTTTCAGGAAGCGGGAAAGATCACGCCGGTGTTCGTCAGATTTTCAACCGTAGCAGGCGAACGAGGCTCAAAGGATACCGCTCGCGACGTACGGGGGTTTGCCGTCAAGTTTTATACCGATGAAGGCAATTGGGACTTGGTCGGCAATAACATGCCGGTGTTTTTCATTCAGGATGCGATGAAGTTTCCTGACTTGGTGCATGCAGTGAAACCCGAGCCTCATCACGGCATGCCGCAGGCTGCATCTGCTCACGATACTTTCTGGGATTTCATTTCTTTAATGCCAGAATCAATGCATACCGTTATGTGGCTCATGTCCGACCGTGCCATACCGCGGAGCTACCGCATGATGCAAGGCTTTGGTGTCCACACCTTCAGGCTCGTCAATGCGGCTGGCAAAACCGTATTTTGCAAATTTCACTGGAAGCCCTTACTAGGCACCCATTCGCTGGTATGGGATGAAGCAGTCAAAATCTCAGGGGCTGATCCCGATTATCATCGTCGCGATTTATGGGAAGCCATTGAGGCGGGTGAATATCCAGAATGGGAATTGTCTTTCCAGATGTTCACGGAAGAGCAGGCAGAGAAATTCACTTTCGATGTGCTCGATGCAACCAAAATTGTGCCGGAAGAGTTAGTGCCGTTAACCCCTGTAGGCCGGATGGTTCTAAACCGTAATCCCGACAATTTTTTTGCTGAAACCGAACAAGTCGCATTTTGTACCGCGCACATTGTGCCGGGCCTCGACTTTAGTAATGACCCGCTGCTTGCTGGGCGGATCCACTCCTATGTCGATACCCAGATCTCACGCCTCGGAGGCCCGAATTTTCATGAGCTTCCGATTAATGCCTCAGTAAATCAGGTACACAACAATCAACGAGATGGCATGCATCGGCAAGCTATTCATCGTGGCCAGGTTGCCTATGAGCCCAATTCTTTAGGCGGTGGTTGCCCATTTCAGGCGGGCGCGTTTAAAGGTTTCGTATCCTTCCCGCAACCCATCAACGATGACAAAATGCGTGGAAAACCGGAAAAATTTGCTGACCATTACACCCAGGCAAGCTTATTTTTTGCAAGCCAAACGCCCGTTGAGCAAGCGCATATCATTGGCGCGTTTCGGTTTGAGCTCAGCAAAGTCACTGTGCCTGCAGTGCGCCAACGCGTGGTCGCTAGCCTATTGAATGTTTCCCCTGACTTGGCTACTGCGGTTGCAGAAGGTTTAGGGATGGAGCTGCCCGAACCTCTGCCTAGGGCGCTTCAAACACCGGTCAAGCCAGAAGTTAAGCGTTCGCCAGCCTTATCATTAAAGGCGCTGCCTGGCGATGGCGGCATACGTAGTCGTAAGGTGGCTATGCTGATTGCCGATGGCGTAGAGGGGGAATCGATAGCTGCGTTACAAGCCGCGCTCTTAGCGGCAGGGGCGGTGCCTCGTTTGATTGGCCCAACTTTGGGAACTTATAGAACCGCCACCGGGGACACACTTGAAGCTGACGCTTCTATGGAAAATGAACCTGGCTTTTTATTTGACGCTTTAATCTTGCCCGATGGGAGCGATGCAAATGCTGCCCTGATGGCCAATGGTCATACCATGGAATTTGTTAAAGATCAGTACCGTCATTGCAAAACCATACTGGCCTTTGGCGCTTCGGCGGCCTTATTGGATAAGGCGGGTATTTCGATTGCGCTGCCGTCTGGAAAGGACGATCCTGGGTTGTTTGTAGTTAAAGCCTCAGAAGCCGATTCGATTGCAGAAGAGTTTATTGCAGCAATGGGTTTACATCGTCATACCGAACGTGATCGTGATCCCCCTTTAATTTGATCTGCTGAAAAGAGTGAAATAATCCCTGCTTCGGTAGGGATTATTTTTCCGCCACGCTCTCCAAATGTGCTCCAAGTATGTGACATGGTTGCCTCAGTCCGCATACGCCGTTGTGCTTTTGACTCGGTATCTGGTGACGACACTGTTAGAAGAGGTTGTCATGAACTGATAGCAGCAAGCCGAGGAGCAGGATTTAAAAAATTAACTTGACGTGGAATAAAGGCAAGGAATAAATTAAATTCAGGGAGTAGTAGTTTTTCGGCTTGCAAGTACAAGTAAAAATAATTTTAATCGTCGCAAACGACGTCGCTGATCTCAGCGAAGTGCAGAGCCAAAAACAATACAGAAGTCAAACGGTGCTTGACGATTAATCCTCGCTTCTAACTTCGACGTACTGCGGATTTCAATCGATTACCTTAAGGAGTAATGCATGTCTATTAACTGGCAGTCTCTGACCTCTACAGCTAATGTTAACCAAAGCTTGTTTGATGCCTCTTCTGTATTGAGCTTTGGGGGCACTAAATTGCATCCGAATGCAGGTTTTCCGGGCAGCCTCACCATTCATGAAAAACATAATCACGTAGAAGTGCATCCCGCGTTAGGAGCGACCACGCCTATCTGGGGGTATGACGGAAAATATCCCGGCCCGACTATTGAAGTGGATGCGAGTGCCGAGGTTCGCATTCGGGTGAAAAACAGCATTGCTGGAAATATCCCTTACCCACATGTAGTTGCGGGCGATGCAAATAACCCGATGAATGATCCCGGCATTAATCCTGTTTCTGCGGATGCTATGGATCAGCAGGAGGCAACCAATGTGTCGGGTTTGAATGCGTGGACTGTCATTCACCTACATGGTGGCCCCACGCATCCAGACAGTGACGGCTGGACCGACAATATGATTGGCAAGGGCGAAACGGTTGAGATGGGTTATACCTTTAATCGGGAAACCTGCACCATGGAACAACCCTCCCAAGCTCCAAATCCTCCCGTAAAAAAAATCTTCAAGGGCGGGGCAGCGCCCATGTATTGGTACCATGATCATGCAATGGGCGTGGCGCGGTTTAATGTTTACGCGGGTTTGGCCGGTGCCTGGTTGGTGCGTGATCCGGTAGAGCACGAGATTGGACTACCGACGGGTAAGTACGAGCTGCCCCTGATTCTGCAGGATCGTAATTTTGAAACCGTGGATGGCACGTCTACAGGTGATTTAACCGGGCGGTTTCTGCATAAGGTACAAAGCTCGGTGCGAGAATGTTTTGCACCTGCAAATCTCGTGAATGGCAAGCTCTGGCCTCGCATTAAGGTCAAGAAACAAGTCTATCGCTTGCGTTTGGTGAATGGGGCCAATGCCCGGGTATATCGCCTACATTTTATGGGCTTAAAAACGGCACTTGAAACCAGCCGCGAAAAATTGCCCCACCCATACGTACAGCAAATTGGCACTGATGGTGGCTTATTGGGCAAGGCGGTGGATTTACCTGATGGCAGCCTGATCCTTTCACCAGGAGAGCGCGCGGATGTGCTGCTGGATTTTGGCCTGGCAGCCGAGGCAGGCTACAAACATGTGGTGGTGTATAACAGCGCGGCCGCGCCGTTTAACGGCGACCCTGTAAAGAGTGATGCTGATGTCTATACCGGCAACCGTGATGAATTCCGCGAGTTCCCGCAAGTGATGCGGTTCGATTTGCATGGCAACGCGGTAGAGACCGGCCTCGAGGGGCGCTCTATCGAACACATGGTATTAGACACGGCTTTTAAACGGTTGCCGCTCGACCATGCGCTTTACCCTACCAACCATGATCACAGTATTGTGGTGTTGCGCGAAGAAGATGTAGCCGTCACCGACCCGCATACGCTAGAAATCAAAACCAGGACCATGCTGTTCCTGCATGAAATGATGGAAGAACAGGCAGCTAACAATATGGGCATGAATATGCACAAGGTCCAAGTGCCTGCCCCTGACGGTTCACCACTCACAGTCAACTATGGCATAAAGCTTAAGCTCGCTGATGACCCCAACACCTATGTAACCGTTGCCAAGCGCTTTAATGACATGACCAGTATCTTCATTGAAAAAGGTGCATGGCATTTATGGAAAGTAATTAATCTTAGTCCGGATACTCATCCATTCCATATTCACCTGGTGCAATTTCAAGCCATCAAGCGTAAGCGCTACCCTGCAACTAGCGCGATTGACCCATCGAAATTCGAGTTTACATTTACTGAGAACCCAGTTGATGCAGGCATCGATCAGAATGAGGCGGGGTGGAAAGACACAGTGCGAGTCAATCCTGGAATTCGGACAGGCGAGATGATTTCCTCCGCAGAAATGGTTGTTGTAGCAGCTCAATTTAATAAGCATGCCGGTCGCTACATGTATCACTGCCACATTCTTGAACATGAAGACTCTGAAATGATGCGCCCCTTTGTTGTCGTGCCAAAAGAAACTACGCCCTTCATGGGCCACTCAAGTCATGCTCATTAATTGAGTGGCGATCACGATTTTTTCTGCGATAAGATACTGTAATGAATACAATTCTTGCCTCCTACAAAGAGGTAGGAATTAACCTATATTTCCTTTCTGTCAATGTCATTAAATTTACGCCTGACATGTGAACTTCCTCTGTCTACCGGTGCAAGCATTTGTTGCACGGTCCCAGTTGAGAATAGCTTTAGGCTTCTCATTTAATTGTTTACTGTTAGTGAAAGGAAACGAAATGACACAACCTTACGCAAAAGACCAAAACCGTGACCCTATTAGCGGTGCGCCCGGAGCACATCCTGTGGGCACGGGTGTAGGTGCTGGTGGTGGCGGTATTGCTGGTGCAGCAATTGGTACCGCAGTAGCTGGCCCAGTAGGCGCCATAGTTGGTGCAGCAGTGGGCGCTATCGCCGGGGGTTTGGCGGGCAAAGGCGTGGCCGAAATGATCGACCCCACCGCAGAGAGTGCCTACTGGCGCGACAATTACAGTAGCCGTCCTTATGTAGAAGCTAACTCGAGTTATAACGATTACGCGCCCGCGTATCGTTATGGTTGGGAGTCGCGCAGCACCCACGCAGGGCGCTCATTCGATGAAGCCGAAAACGAACTCAGCGCAGGTTGGGACAAAGCCAAAGGCGAATCACGTTTGGGTTGGGATCGCGCCAAGCATGCGGTGAAGGACTCTTGGCATAAAGTAGAACGTGCCCTACCTGGAGATGCTGACGGTGATGGACGTTAATCCCCAGCAAGTTCTGTAAATAAAAAAATGGCGCTAGAGATAGCGCCATTTTCAATGGAACACACAATTTAGATATGTTCGATTTTTAGACCGCTTGGAAAGCCCATCTAATGAAGCGAAGCCTATGTAAGTTTTGCGGGTCGCCCCAGATAGTATCCTTGCCCGTGGGTAAAGCCGAGCCCGGTAACTAGCGCCAGCGTCTCTTGTGTTTCTATGCCTTCTGCCACCAGCGTAAAACCGGCATCGCGAATAAGCTTGGCCAAGTTTTCGACAATGATGGCTTGGCGGCCTCCTTCGCCCAAACTCTGTATCAACGAAATATCGAACTTAACGACGTCTACCGGCATCGAGGACAGGTAACGGAACGAAGAATAGCCACTCCCAAAATCATCCAGCGCAATGGTGAAACCGGCCTTGCGCAACTGGTTGAGGTTGGATGAAGCATGGTTGATGTGGGTAATTAATGCAGTTTCAGTAATTTCAATTACCAGTTTGTAGCGGTCCAGAAATTTTGCAAAAGAGAGCAGTATGTCGGTAATGTGCTGAGTGATGATGCTCACACCGGATACATTAATTGAGACGCCGGTACCGGGCGGAATTATCCCGGCGCCAATGTCGAGATGAATTCGATTGAGCACGGCTATATCAAACTCGGTTTCAAGCCGGTGAGCATCGACTACCGGAAAAATTCCGCCCGGAAAAATCAGTTTATCGCCGCTGCGTATGCGCACCAGCGCTTCGAAATAATCTGTTCGACTGTCAGACAGGCGCACAATTTTTTGATAATGCATTTCCAGCATTTCAGTCGAATTGATCGCAGCATAGACGGCTGCGGTTTCAGCGCTGGATAAAACCGAGCGTACTTCAGTGGTCATTTCTGCGGTGAACATCGCAGTTTTTTGGTTGCCCGGGCGCTTCGCGAGATACATTGCCATGTCGGCATGGGCGTGTAGTAATTCTGCTGAAACGGCGTCATGGCTATGGGCGATGCCAATGCTGATGCGCACCGGCTCTTTGATACCCAAGGCTGCAAAGTCGTGTTCGTTAACTGCATTTATGCAGCGCTCAGCCACCACTTGTGCAGTATCGGTGTCGGTCTCATGCAAGAGGGTGGCAAATTCGTCGCCGCCCATCCGGTACAGCCGATCCCCCACCCGCAATGCACTATGGAGCGCCTCGACGATGCCCTGAATCACGCTATCGCCAATGGGGTGGCCGTAGGTGTCGTTGATAGGTTTGAAGTGATCACAATCGAATAGTAAAAATGACGCGTTGATAGGACCCGCGGCGGACGCCGCCATTAAACTCCCCCAGTCTTCTTCAAACGAACGCCGGTTGTAAATACCAGTGAGGGGGTCGTGGTGTGCGAGCTTCCACAGTTCATCATTCTTGCTGGTTAGATGGAGATGCATTTTCTCCAGCCGGGATTGGTATTCGTTTAAAGATAAGCGCACATTTTCCAACTCCGAAACCGGAACCGGCCCGCGATAGCTTTCGGATAGAAGCCCACTACGGCCAGCACGAATCACGTCGATATGATTTGAGAGGCGGCGTAGCGGTCGCACAACCAGCGCCACCACAAAGAGATAAGCCAATAATGCACCCGCGCCGACTATCGCGGTCACGCTATAAATCAATCTAAAAATAAGCGCCTTGAATTCGGTGTTCTCTTGCGTGGGCAAGATTTGGTATGTCATGGCTGAGGCGATACTACTCAGCGGGTGAAATTTATCGTCGTTAATACCCACCCGAATGCTGGCGATATCGGCGTAACGAAACCGGCGCAAGCTTTTTAACTCGTCTAGAAAGTTCAACTTCAGGCCGCCAAAACCAATCAGTTGGTGCTGAGCACTATCTATATAGACAGGGAAAAAATAATACAGGTGGTCGTGACCGTGATCCTTTCGATACCACACTTTAAGATCGTTCTTATGGATCTGAACTGGCATCCCGGCCACGCCCGCCATGGGCTCCCGTGAAAATCCCCGACCGCTTAAGTCATACAATTCGAGGCCATCTATTGTGGTAGGCAAAATTCCCGCTGACATTGCGCGCGAATTACGCCAAAGCGCGTAGTAAGCCGGGTCGGTGATCTGCAATCGCGCTTCATCCCAGTCTGCTATTTTTGCGCCGGTTAGCTGGGTTTGCTGCTCAAGTAAGGCGAGTGCCTGAACCAACTCCTGTTGCGCCAACTTCCTATTGGCTTGTGCAACGTTATGTTCCAGGCGCGATAGGTCAGTGAAAAAAAGTGCTCCGATCAGGAGTAGCAGGATGCCTACCCCAGCCAGAAAATAAAGTGCAAGGCGCGTGAGTGAAACCGGTTTGGTAAAAAGACGCCAACCCCAAATAGTCATTCTGTTATTTCTGAACTTTCAATAAGGTTGTGACAGTATCGAGTAGATCAAACTCATATACCGCATCAAAAAAATGGTTCGCGCCTTTGATGCTGTCAACCTTCACCCCAGCGCCACTGAGCGCTTCTGCCCATCCTTTGCCCATACGGTTATCGGCTCCTCCAATCACAACATTTAGCGGCACGCGGCTTCGGCGAGATAAATCCAGTACACGCTTGCGGTCCCAATTGGCATAGGAGAGATAACTTTTTGGTGTGGCGGTGAATTTTTTGCAATGTCCTATCGCAAAGTCGACCAAGCTGGTGTCACCCCGTTTCACACGCGCCTTGGCGTCGGCAAGCAGGACGGGTACTGAAACATTGGAGGGGTGCTGTTCCGTATCCACCAAGCTCAGCGCAATAACCTGACGCAAAGAAGGATTCGGCTTGCCGGCAGCGTAAATTAGACCTTGCAAGCTACCGTAGCTATGCCCGATAAACACAATGGGGCCGACTTGGCGTTGCGCCAACCAGTTAACCCAAGCCGCAATTTCACTCACATCCTGTTCCAACAGATGGCGATGGACAGCTTCGCAGGCGACACTTTTAGAGCGACGTGAAATGCCAAGAGAAAGGGTAGGCGCCAGCGTGGTGTAACCAGCCGCATTCAATCCTTCGGCCAAGCGATTTACGGTGGGAAAATCCCGCGTTTGCAAAAAACCATGAACCAGGATGAGCGCCGGGAGTTGGGGTTTGCCAGGGCGAAAATCCGCCGTCAGAACGATACCGCTTGTTAAGCGGTGTTCGATAATCTCCGCTTGTGAGGCTGGGCTTAGCAATATAAACAACCAGCTTAAAATTTGAAACGTGATGCGGGCCGAAATTTTGTTTTTCATCTTGTACCCTCCCAGATCGGGTGAGGCAGGTATTGTACCGCGCAGCCCATCGGGCGTTGCCCGTATCGATTATGCTGTCGTGTCTCTTCACACAAGGGTTGTACATGCTTACCACCGAAAGCTTTATTCCCGGCAAGGACGCTTCGCTCGAGGCTTCGATCCGCACCTTGCAAGCCAAACTAGAAGCGCTGGATTTCCATATCGAAGAGCGCTCGTGGCTTAACCCGGTGGAGAATGTGTGGTCGGTGCATATACGCGACCGCGATTGTCCATTGCTATTTACCAATGGCAAGGGCGCGTCGGAATTAGCTGCACGCGCAAGCGCGCTGGGGGAATATTTCGAGCGGCTATCGACCAACTATTTCTGGACGCATTTTTATCTAGGCGAGACCTTGGCTGCGCGCGCTTATACCCACACACCCGAGGAGCAATGGTTTGCTGTAGACCAGGATGAAGAGGTCTGGCCAGATGGGCTGCTCACCCCTGAGTTGCACGCGTTGTACAACCCGGACGGCGGAGTGCGCGCAGACCAGTTGATTGATCTCAATTCGGGCAACATTGAACGCGGGATTTGTGCGATTCCATATCAACGCCTGCGCGATGGCGAGACGGTATATTTCCCGGTCAATCTGATTGGCAATCTATATGTCAGCAACGGCATGTCTGCCGGAAACACTTTGATGGAGGCGCGCACTCAGGCCTTATCCGAAATTTTTGAGCGCCACATTAAATTTCGCATTATTCAAGACGGCCTGTGTTTACCCGACGTGCCTGAAGCCGTAATTAACCGCTATCCGCATATCGCCGCGGGTATCCGGGGTTTGCGCGAAGCGGGCTTTGGCATTTTGGTGAAAGATGCGTCGTTGGGTGGCCAGTATCCCGTGATGAACGTAACGCTGTTGCACCCGGACGATCAAGGCTGCTTCGCCAGCTTTGGCGCACATCCACGATTTGAAGTGGCATTGGAACGCGCGTTGACTGAACTACTGCAAGGGCGTGCGCTCGATTCGCTGGCGGGCTTTCCTGCGCCCGGATTTGATGAAACCGAAATTGCCGATCCGCAAAACCTGGAAATCCACTTTGTTGATTCCAGCGGCGTAATCAACTGGCAGCTTTTGCGCGACATACCCGACTTCGATTTTGTCGACTGGAATTTCGGGACGACCACGGAAGAAGATTATGCGTGGTCGGTCAATGCGCTGCACGACGCCGGGCATGATCTGTATATCGCTGACTTCACCCACCTAGGGGTTTACGCCTGTCGCATTCTGGTCCCCGGCGTGTCCGAAATTTATCCGGTGGAAGAGCTTGAGTTCGAGAACAATAGCGTGGGTAATCTGATTCGCCCCGCGCTTTCACGGCTCCCTACCTTGACCGACGACGAGTGTGCCGACTTGCTCGATTTGATTGGCGAACTGGAACTAGCGGACGACCGACTCGTAACTGTATTAATCGGACTTGCCCCCGACCCGGATTCGCCTTGGGCCGACCTGCGTATGGGTGAACTCAAGCTATTGCTCGCGCTAGCCTTGGGCGATGATGATGCGATTCTGGAAGGCTGTGCGTGGATCGCGCAATACGGTCAACGAAATGAGACGAGACTGAAGGTGTACCGCTGTATCGCCGACCTTATTCAATTTGAAAACCCGGCCCCCTTCGAGCCCGCACTCGCGCTGTTATATGGCCGCGACACGCTGCGCACAGCGCTGGCGTTAGTTAATCAGGAAGAGCGGTTTTATGGGTTAACCCGCTTGGGGAGTAACTTTGAAGGAAGTGGAATTCACCAACGCTTGCTGGAAGCATATTGCAAAGTAAGAAGATAAAGCTGTAGGCGCTAGTTTGCTGAAGCCAGGTACAACACCACGCCCACTCGCTGTATGTGTTGGATAAGTGCAGCGTTGTCCAAAATATGGAAAAGCGATAGATCTATCTTGTAAGGCAGCAGCAAGTCATCCAGCTCATTTTCAATCTTCAGCAGTTGGGTAACGGTAAGGTCTTCACCTAGTAAGGACAAATCGATATCCGAACCGGCGCGGTAATTTCCCTTCGCGCGCGAGCCGTAAAGTATTGCCTGATGGACTTCCGGGTGCGCTGCCAGAACGCGGTTAATGCTATCGATTACGTCGGAGCCCAGACCGTGGTCCATAGATGACTATCCCTTGAGGTGGGTCATCTTGGCTAAAAAGTGCTGAAACAGCGGAAAATAACGCTCGACGATCTTCCCGGCGATTTCATCGGCTACTTTCTGTTGATAAGTATGTGAAGTTTGGTTGCGGCTTTTAATCATCTCCATCCAGCCTTCGCCGTCTTCGACCAGCCCTTTCTGAAACGCCTCGCGTACGGCATCGCGCGAGCCCGTGATGTCGGGTGTGCCTTGGTAAGCAAAATAATCTTTCATCACATTCCAGGCCAGTTCGTGCGTGAGTTCAAACGCTTGAATCAAGCCTTGTTTTTCCAGCTCGGAAAGCGGACGCTGATTTCGTGTTGTTACCGCATTGCCGAGCTGGGTTAGCGCCTGGGTGTAGTTGGCGAGGCATTGTTGCCAACGGATGTCCGATTCACTCATGGGTTAATTTTACGGCCGCTCAACGACACGTCCGCTTGCAAATAACGCTTCCACATTGAGCGGAATACCGCGTGCGGTTTTTAACGCAGCAATTTCTGCGAGGTGTTCCTGTTTAAATTGGATAAGCTGGGCCTCATCAAGTTGCGCGACCAGACCACGAAACCCGGCGTACCAAATAACCCGCCACCAGGCTTCGGCATCATTGAGGGCGTAACCGATGTTGTGGCGCTGTATTTTTATATCACTCAAGCCCGCGCCGGTGTACAGCGCATGGAGTTGTTCTTCAGTGCTGATTTTTTTCCAGCTGAAGGGGGGCGGTGCGATGCCATAGCGCTGTATACGCTCCAGAAATAGATCGATATTCGGTTCGAACGAACCCTGATAAAACGAACAGGCAACGACTTGTCCGCCCGTTTTAACTTTAGTGGTGATGTGTTGCAACAGGCCCAGCATATCAGGCAAAAAAAATAAACCGAATGAGCAATTCGAGCCGTCAAAGTGCCCATCATCGAACTCAATCTGCTGCATATCCATACAGTGCACGTCGATGTTATCGAGCCCCAAGCTTTGCGCTCTGGCGCGCGCCTGGGCAAGCATGCCTTCAGATAAATCGATGCCGGTAATTTTGCCGCGGGGCAGGGTAGGGGCTAAGGCTGCGGCTGCGATGCCTGTGCCGGTCGCCACATCGAGAAGATGTTCATGACCTTGGAACTGGAATATGTCGGGCAAGCGCGCGGCGGCGTTGTGAAAGAATTCCATGCCCGTCGTGCCGTAGCCTTCTGCTACGGTGTTAAAGGTCTGCTTGATCTGGGCTTTGCGTTGAATGTCATCCATGATGCGGGTGGCTGAAAGTAAGCGTTGATTCAACTGCGTTGTCGCAAGGTCTCATACAGACACAACGCCGCGGAGATGGACACATTCAGACTCTCTACCGTCCCGCCGATAGGAATTCGCGCCACCTGATCGCAGCCCTGTTTGACCAGTCGGCGAATTCCGCTGCCTTCTGCGCCTAGCACCCAGGCGATACCGACCTTGGCGTCGATTTTGGAGAGCGGCTGTTCGCCGTCCATGTCGGCGGCGATCACCCAGATATTGTGTTCCTTGATTTCTTCAATTGTTCGGGCGAGGTTGGTGACCATGATGTAGGGCACGGTATCGGCAGCGCCGGAGGCGACTTTTTCCACGGTGCCGTTGATGCCGACTGCGTTGTCTTTGGGGGCGATGACTGCGTGCACGCCGAAGGCATCGGCCGAACGCAGAATCGCGCCGAGGTTATGCGGATCGGTCACGCCGTCAAGGATCATCAATAGCGGCGCACCGTGAATATTTTCCAGCACCTCATCAAGCGACTGAGTGAGCGCCACTGGTTTGACGCGTGCCACTACACCTTGGTGTTTGGCCTCTGTACCGACCAATCGCGTTAGACGGTCGGCTTCTACTTTAGCGATTTTGACGTGATTATGTGCCGCGTGTGCAGTCAGATCGCGCGCACGCGCATCGCGGCGGGTGAGGTCGAGGTAGATTTCCAGTACCCCTGACGGGTCATGGCGCAGCCGTGCCAGCACAGCGTGAAAACCGTAGATGAGTTTTTCGGGGGCACGCTCGCTCATCTGCGCTTGGACGACTTTTTACGCGCCGGTTTGTCGGTTTGAGAGACATCACTCGCGATTGAGTCATCACTTTGAACCAACGCGAAATCGATCTTGCTGGTTTCGATATCCGCGCGCATCACCTTGATCCGCACTCGGTCGCCCAAGCGGAAGCGCTTGCCGGTGCGCTCGCCGAGCATCCAATGTTTGGCCTGATCGTAGTGGAAATAGTCCTGGCCGAGTTCCGAAACGTGCACCAGTCCTTCGATGAAGATTTCGTCCAGCGCGACGAACACCCCAAAACTGGTGACGGCGCTAACGGTGCCGTTGTATTCGTCGCCGATGCGATCACGCATGAAATAGGTTTTCAGCCAAGCGTCTACGTCGCGCGTGGCGTCGTCGGCGCGGCGCTCGGTCATTGAGCAATGCGTGCCGACTTCTGCCAGCCCTTTGCTGGGGATTTTTTCGCCTTTGAGGACTGCCTTGATGCCGCGATGCACCGTTAAATCGGGGTAGCGCCGAATCGGCGAAGTGAAGTGCGTATACGCCTCGTAGGCAAGGCCAAAATGGCCTTTGTTCTCAGGAGTGTAGATCGCCTGCCGCAAGGAGCGCAGCATCACGGTTTGTAGTAGACCCGCATCCGGACGTGGTTTGATTTTTTCCAGTAGCTCAGCGTAATCCTTCGCGTGAGGCTTTTCGCCGCCATTCAGAAACAGCCCGAACTCGGCCATGAAAGATTGCAAGGCAGCAAGTTTCTCGGTGGTAGGTCCTTCGTGCACACGATACAACGCAGGCTGTTTGTTTTCATGCAAATAATCCGACGCACAGACGTTGGCTGCCAGCATGCATTCTTCAATAATGCGGTGCGCGTCGTTGCGTTCGACTTTGACGATAGCTTTGATTTTGCCCTGATCGTCGAACAGCATTTGCGATTCGGTCGAGCCAAAATCGATTGCACCACGCTTGGCGCGGGCTTTCAGCAGGCTGCGGAAGAGCTTGTCCAAGGCCTGCAAATGGGGCATCAACGCTGCCTGCTTCTGATCCAGCTGGGTCTCACCAGAGAGCCAGTCCCATACCTGGTTGTAAGTCAGCCGCGCATGCGAATAAATTACCGCGGGATAAAAGCGATATTCCTTGATGCTACCGGTGGCGGTGACGCGCATGTCGCACACCAT
The DNA here is from genome assembly GCA_043779595.1 of Nitrosomonadales bacterium. Lineage (GTDB taxonomy): Bacteria > Pseudomonadota > Gammaproteobacteria > Burkholderiales > Thiobacillaceae > Thiobacillus. Next base: position 1,211 of record JAYWDZ010000342.1, on the reverse strand, counting down.
CGCCAGCCGGTCGACTTCGGGATTGAGCGAGCACAGCCCATTCGATAACGCCTCCGGCAGCATTGGGATCACGCGGCGCGGAAAATACACCGAGTTGCCACGGTTGTAGCCTTCCGTATCGAGTGCGTCACCGGGCTTCACGTAATGGCTGACGTCGGCGATCGCGACTATCAAGCGGTAACCATTGCGGCCCAGCGGTTCGCAGTACACTGCGTCGTCAAAGTCACGCGCGGTCTCACCGTCGATAGTCACGAGCGGGAGATGGCGGATATCTTCACGATCGTCGAGGTCTTTTTTCAATACTTTTTTAGGCAGCTTCTCTGCTTGCGTTTCGACCTCGGGAGGGAACACATACGGCAAATCGTGTTTGCGCAGCGCAATTTCGATTTCCATGCCGGGGCCGGTAAAGCTGCCCAGAACTTCAGTCACACGACCGACTGCCTCGTTATGCGCGCCCGGCTGAGTAGTGAGCTCGACCGTGACAACTTGGCCCGGCTGCGCGCCATTGGCAAACTCAGCGGGCACTAAAATGTCCTGGTTAAAGCGGCGATTCTCCGCGATCAAAAATCCCAGGCCACCCTCGACGTAATAGCGTCCCACCACAAATTGGTTGACGTGCTCAAGCACTTCGACAATTTTGGCTTCGCGTCGGCCACGCCGATCAAAGCCCGCGACGCGCACCAACACGCGGTCACCGTGCAATACCCGATGCATTTCTTTAGGCGAGAGAAACAGATCGTCGCCGCCTTCCTCAGGCACCACAAACCCAAAACCATCGGGATGGCCTTCGACTCGGCCCTTGATCAGATCCAGCTTATCTGACAGACATAGCTGCTTTTTGCGATTCAACATCAGCTGCCCATCTCGTTGCATCGCGCTCAGGCGGCGCTGAAATAGTTCCTGCTCAGCTTCTGTGATGGAGAGTTGCTTTGAGAACGCGTCCACTTCGACAGGACAACCTGCTTCGGTCAACAGTTGCAATATATATTCCCGGCTTGGCAGCGGCGCGTCATACCGCTCGCACTCGCGTTCGTAAAACGGGTCTGCAAGCCGTATCGGGTTTATTTTCGCTTTTGTACTGCGACTGCGGGAAGTTTTTGTAGGCATCTTCGGTTTGACAAGTTAATCGCTGCTATTCATAATGCGCGCCTTCAGCCCGGATGGCGGAATTGGTAGACGCGCACGGTTCAGGTCCGTGTGCCGCAAGGTGT
>JAYWDZ010000341.1:0-3445 GCA_043779595.1 Nitrosomonadales bacterium | reverse complement strand
GCGCTGAGCTTTTGCGTGGGCCGCCCGTGCGAATCGTAAGAGAAGAACAAATGCTGGTTAGGCTGAGCCCAGCACAAGCGGCCTTTGCTACACCCGTCGTAGAAGTATTGATACACCGGCGTGGCGGTATCCGAGCTTTGCTTTTGAGTAAGCCGGTTCAATGCGTCATAGGTATAACTAACCGTGACCCCCCGATTATCCCGTTCGGTTTTAAGATTCCCCGCCTCATCGTAAGTGCGCAGCGTGGTGCCGGTGTCAGCGCTGACGGTTTGGGTGACATCGTCGAGCGCATTAATCGTTTGCACCGTGGCCTGGTTAGCGGGATCGACCACGCGGGTGGTCTGGTCGAGCGCGTTGGGGGTGAGCTTCTCAATACCGCCGTCAGCGTTCAGCGTTTGAGTCAGCCGGTCGAGCGTGTCGTAGCTAAAAGTGGTGACGTCGGCGACATCGGTGCGCGCGCCGTCAATGCCCTTCAGGTTGCCTTTCGCATCGTATTGGTAGGTGATGGTCTGGTTAACCGCGCCGATGTCCTGCCACAGGCGGTTCAGCGCGTCGAAGGTGCGGCGGTGGCTGTAGTAGACGGTGCCAGTAGGGCCGGTGATGGTATCGGTAACACGATTGCCTATCGCGTCCAGCGTGTAAGTCAGGCGGCTGCCATCTTGCTGGACGATCGCCGTGAGGCGATGCGCGGGGTCGTATTCATAGCTAACGTAGCTCGCGTCAGGACGCGTGAGGCGGGTGAGCTGACCCACGCCATCGTAGTCAAAGCGGGTAGTCTCGGTATCGACCTTGCGACTGGTGAGCCAGCCGCGGGGGCTGTAAGTCAGCAGCGTAATGACGCCATTGGGGTCGGTGGTTTGAGTCACGTGGCCGTGCGCGTCGTATTGGCCGTAGCGGGTGATATGCCCCAAGGCGTTGGTGATCTGTTTGACCTGGCCGCGGCAGCCGAAAGTGCCGCCTGCGCAAACAGCATCGGGCGCGTAGTAGTCGGTGGTAGTGACATCCGCGACATCGATGCGCGGGCCGTCTTCGACCTTTTGTACCAGCACGCCGGGCACGGTGGCGTGATAGGTGTAAGCGGTGCTCCAGCTGCGGGTCTTGCCGCTGGCGATGTCTTTGATCGAGGTACTGGTGACGTTGCCGTGGGTGTCGTAGACGGTGCTGGTTTCGCGTCCGGCTTCGGTCACTTTGACCGGCAGGCGGAAAGTGGGGTGCCAGTCGGTGAGGATTTTACGTTGCGCAGTGCCAGCAACCGGGGTGTAGGTGGCAAGACTGGTAGGGCATGCTGTGCCGGAGGCGAGGCCTTCGACCCGCGCGGTTTCGAGATTGCGCGTGAGGTCGTAGGCGTAGCAGGATTGGTTGCCGTTGAAGTCGGCACGCGAGACGACGTTGCCGTTGGTGTCGTAAGTCATCGCAGATGATGCAGCACTGCAACCGGAACCGCCGGGTTGGGATTGGCCGGTGCTTTTTACTACGCCTAGGATGGTAGTGAGGTTGTGGGTGCGGGCGGTGCCTAAGGGGTCGGTGACGGTAGTGGAGCCATTGTTGTAGGTGAGATTGTAGTGATCGACTGAACCGTGATTTTCATCATAGGCGCGACCGGTCGCATCGTAGCGATAAGTGGCAAAGCGCCTGCCGTTCTCGTCGGTGATACCGGTTAAAGCGTGTGGCAGATTAGTGTTGCTGGTGTTGGCGGCCTCATTGTACTGATAGGTTTTGCTGCGACCATCAGGATAAGTTACGGAGACAAGATTGTTCTGTGCATCGTAACCGTAGGTGAGTAAGCCGCCTGCAGGGTCGGTGACGGTGGCAATGCGATTGTTTGTATCGTAGTTGAGATTAAGTTGATAACCAAAAGCGTTCGTGACTTGAATCAGTAGTCCGGGGATCAGCGCTATTGTAGTTGGCGTGGAGGCATCGCTATAGGTCAGTTTTTGGGCCAGACCCATGCGGTCGGAAATAGAAAGCAATTTACCCGTGGCGTCGTAGAGTTCGACTTCATCGGTGGCTGCCATGGTGTAACGCCAGCCGGTGCGGATGTTGTTGATGTCTTTGAGTTCCGTTAGGCGGTCTGCGATGTCAACATCAGAAAGCCAAAGATTATTATTCATAACGTATACATATTCTTTACCGTCAGGGCGGTTTGCTGACACCCAAGCTGTAGGAGAATTTGCTGTATTTAAGACACTCAGTGATGCAGAAAAACTGCTTGACCAGCTATTACCGAAACCAGTTAGCGTTGGTAACCTGTTTGAATTGTATGTTCTACCTAGAGTGACGTATGAAGAGGTGGAAATATCACGCTCAAAAAACCACTTATTCCCTACACCTATATTTATGGGATTAGGAGTGGACGGGCATCCAGGGCCGTTACCTTTTGGCGGAGTTGTGCAAGCATTTGTGTCTGAGTTGTAAATCGTCGGTAGAGTACATGTATCTTGACATACAGCAGTACCTACTCCATTGATGTTCACTGCAACTGGTCCTGTTGTGTTGATTGGACATTTGTAGTAACTGCTTATCGGAACAAGGACAATACCTCCCGATGGTGCCCCTAGATAATAGTATTGGAACTTGCAATAGGTGCCTGGATTCCCATAGCTATCTGTAGTGGATATACCTAAATATTGCGTTGTATAAGAGCTCCCCCCATCAGTATTTGCAGCATTAGCATGATAATCGACGACCTTTACACATTCGGCGTTTAGGTTTGTATCTGTCATACCGCCCCAAGAATAAATGAGCTGGGGGAGTGTATTGTCGGCCTGTACATGAAAACTAATTATCAAAAAAACGACAAAGACAAATGGCGTCAAAAACTGGAACTTTGTGGAACTTGGAACTATGCAGAGCTTCGCAGAGCTTCCGCAGAGCTTCGGAGTCACGCAGAGCTTCCGCAGAGCTTCGGAGTCACAGAGCTTCCAGAGCTTCACAGTCAGGTCTTGCAATAACACATGCTTAAACAAATGAAGTATTCGTGAGGCAAAATCTACAAATGGATCGGGCTTCGATTGATTAGCCCTTTGCCTGTATTGCACGCGCGACTCCATCCCGTTCTTCATGGTGCTCCTCCCCTGATTATTTGCGACTAATACTTGTGGGCACTTCTATAAATCCCATTAAATTTCATCCCACCGTCATCGAATCATTTTTTGATGACATTCTTGCGAGACTCGTGATTTCTACAGTGGTTTGTTCATTTTTTTCCAGCCAGTGCTGGCGTATTGAGTGATCATTTGCTGGTTTTATGCGCTTGCCTGCGCAACAGGCGCACCTATCCTGTCGAAGTCAAATACCTTCAGACGAATTAGCGTTTCAATGCGCTTGAGGTTGTAGGTCAGATTCATCAAGCCGACTCCGACATTGGCGCGCGCTGCGCCAATGCTGCGCAGTAAGATGCCGCCCATTTCGTTTTCCATCGCACCAAAGACATGCTCGACCCGCG
>JAYWDZ010000340.1:0-3457 GCA_043779595.1 Nitrosomonadales bacterium | reverse complement strand
TTCACCGCACTTGGTGGAAACCCACAGCTCATGTATCGGACATTCGACGCGGTGTTTTTCTGAAGCGTCCTGCAGAAGTTGGCGCGCCGCTTTCGAGGCCCGCATGATGGTGTCGTGATCGCCATGCTGCTCAATGCCGAAGCCCACCACCGGTTTGCCGGATTTGGCGATGCCATCGACCACTTTCTGCGTCCAGCCGTCCTCGATGCCGATCACCACCACGGCGGCAACGTTGGGATTACAGCCGGTGCCGATCAGCGTGCGGAAATGCAGGTCCAGGTCGGCGCCAAATTGCAGGCGGCCATACGGATGCGGGATCGCCATCACGCCTTTGATGTGGTGGGCCACCGCTTCGGCGGCGGCGTTGGAGAGATCATCGACCGGCAGAATAATGACGTGGTTGCGAATGCCGACGCGACCGTTCTCGCGGCGATAACCCCAAAAGCTGCTGTTGCTGGAAAGTGATGCCATGAAATTTTCCTAAATGAAAGCGAACCGGGTGTCGCTAAAGATAGACGGCGCGTATTGAGCGACAACGAAGTCTGGTTGGAGACTCAGAAACATCGACGCACTCTTCGTGCACGGCCGGATGCTGGTAACGATTCGCTACCAGCGCTTGGTTTTGATGTTGTGCACGTGGGCGTGTTCACCGGCTCTGATCGGCGCAACCACGCGGCCGATATCGGTGCCGTACTTGAAAATCGTATCGCCGATGGCCATGTCTTTCAGGGCGATCTTGTGGCCAATCGGAATATCCTGCAACGCCCTGATCGGAAACTGTTTATCGTCGTCCATGATCCAGGCCGTAAGTTCGGTGCCTGCCTTGATGCCTTCCACCACCGCGACCGCCACGGTGTCTTTTGCTTCGTGCAACACAAAGTGAATCATTTCAATACCTCTTGAAGTGCTACGCAACGTAGAGATCGCTGCGACGAAGGATGAATCGCCATCCACTGGCCCCTACCAGGAAGGCTAGTAATGAATGGTATTCACTGCAGGAGCCAAAGTCAAAAAGGTCATCTAAATGAGTTGTAGCATGGCACGGTGTTCTCTATGATGACAGCAGTCAATTTCACTTGAACCATGTCGTCCGTTTGGCCGCAGCAGGCTGTGAGAAATTTGGATCCGCGATTGTCTTCCAAAAAAATGGCGAGGGAGTTCTCCGTGGTGATCAGTAGGGAAGTCAGTCGATTTTGCATTTTCATACTGCTTTCACTGGCGGGATGTGCTACGTCGCCCCCCTATGTACCGGAGCCGCAGCCCCTGGAATCCGGACGTCTGCCGCCCGTTAATGTAGCCCTCCAAGTTCCGCATCTGGGGCCGTGCACGGACTCACCTGATCGCACGCTGAATCTCAATTCAAATTACCCAGTGACAGTCCTGGTTCATGGCTGCAATGGCTCCGCCGGCCGGTTTCGTTCGCTAGCGCAGTTATATGCTTTCCACGGACAGCAGGCTGTCTGCTTCAGTTATGACGATCGTGAAAGCTTGGTGCAAAGTTCGAGCCGATTAATCTCTGCACTCGATGAGCTGGCGGGCAATCTGCGCGAGCATGACATTACCCTCATCGGACACAGCGTAGGTGGGCTGATTGCGCGCAAGGCCCTGGAGCGCGACCGTGAAGGCGAGTGGCAGCGCAATCAGGCAAAAATCAAACTCGCGACCGTTTCAGCGCCCTTGGCGGGTATCGCGGTTGCAAGCCATTGCGGCTCTCGGCTGTTGCACTGGCTAAGCCTCGGCACCGTCCCCGGGATATGCTGGATTATCAGCGGCGATAGCTGGTATGAGCTCACGTCGCCGTCTAATTTCATCCGCCACCCGACTCTGTTGCTGCCTTCCGTAAAACGCTATCTAAAAGTGGTCACGAACGAACGCAATACCTGTCGCCGTGCCAGCGAAAACGGCACCTGCCTTGAAAGCGATTACATCTTCAGCTTAGCCGAGCAATACCATCCGGTGATCGACAACTATCCACAACTAGTCAACGTGGAAGTGGAGGCCGGCCACGTCGAAATCGTCGGCAATAAGGAAGTCGCCCCGCGCAAGCTACTGGCAATCTTGCAACAGCAAGGGTTGCTTGGGCCCACCCCGCCAGAGCGGCAAGCTGCTCTGGAGCAATTGATGGCCAGACTCTATTGACCGTGTCAGCGACGAGCACTACTAGGCAAGCGTCATCCAGGTAGTGATCTTGTCGAACCATGAATGGGCTTGCACCGTGAACCTCCTACTCAACGTATAACGGCTCAGCCCGACCTGGCACTTCTACGTCGCAGGCAAAAATTCCGCCTGCATGCGGATCCTTGATTAATTCAGCTTCCGAAGCACCCTGGCGCGCAGTAGTGATGTAAAGGGTTCGCAGCTCAGGCCCCCCAAAGGCCACCATCGTCACGCGCTTCGAGGGCACATGGACAATGGCGGTGACCTCGCCTTCCGGCGAATAGCGCAACACGCGGCTGCCTTCGTACTGTGCGCTCCAGTAGTTGCCAGCGCTGTCGATGGCGGCGCCGTCGGGACGCCCGCCGTAATCGGCGGCGGCACGATTGTCCGGCCGACGGGCGAATTCGCGGCGCTCCCTGATGGTACCGCTGGCAATATCGAACGCCAGCTTATAGATGACATGGTTGGGCGTATCGGACTGGAACACATAGCGCTGGTCGGGCGTGAACGCCATGCCGTTGCTCACTTTCACGCCGAGCTTTTGTTGCGGCCCCCAACCGTTTCGCACCTGGCCTCGCTCCAGGCAAAAAACACCCGCGTTCTCCGCCGTGCGCGGCTCGAACATCGCCCCCGCCCAGAAACGCCCTGCCGCGTCGCAGCGGCCGTCATTGAAGCGCATCTGGCTCACGTCGTAGGGCGCGTCGGCAACTTTCTCCAGGCGAGCGTCGTGCGGGAAAAAACGGTAAAACCCATCGCGCAATGCGGCCACCAAACCGCCGGCGGCGGCAAGCCCGATACAACCCGGTTCGCTCGGCATGGGCCAACGCGTGTTGTCGCCAGTGGCAGGATCAAATCGATTGATGGTCCGCCCGGCGATATCGACCCAATAAAGGCGTGCTTCGTCCGGGCTCCAGAGCGGGCATTCAGCCAACGCCGCGCGCGCGTCCAGCACCAGCCGTACATCGCTGATTTCAAGCATGAGCCGCCCGCGAAAATTCAGCGCCATTGAGCATGGGAAAAATACCTTTTTGAGTTAAGCAGGCAGGTTAGGCGATAGGTAAAAGTCTAGCAGCCTGTCGGACTTGAAGAATCGAAGCGAAAACGAAGTTTCAATGAAGGCGAACCTTTAGGTTACACCGGAGCTAAAAATGAGATGGGCGCGGGCAGATTTTTCCGATTTTCAAGCCAATGATTGTTCCATTGGCGTAGAAAGGCGGGGAAATATGCACCGGCCCGGTCATTTTGCAGCCGATTTCCTTCAAGTCCGACAGGCTGCTAGAGGCGCCAGAGTACACGGTTG
>JAYWDZ010000339.1:0-3460 GCA_043779595.1 Nitrosomonadales bacterium | reverse complement strand
GACTACGCCACTGAAACCGCATCCCAGGCCAGGAACAACATCCTGCAACAGGCCGGCACAGCAGTCCTGGCGCAGGCTAACCAGACGCCGCAAACCGTGTTGTCACTACTGCGTTAAGCAGTTAATTAAATGAGCATTCCCTAACCAGCGTAGCTGGTTAGGGAATGCTAAAAAAGGATATCACCATGATTATCCAGAACACCCCCCATATCAGTCAGGCCACGCAGCCTGATGTGCGCGTTAATGGCACCGCGCCTGTGAAGGCTGTCGCCATCCCTCCTATCCAAAACACCCCTGTGCCTGTGCAACCTTCCGTTGCAGAATTGAAGAGCGCAGTGGCGGCTATCAATCAGGCCATGCAACAGTCGAACCAAAGCCTGGAATTCAGCGTGGACACCAATACTCAAAGAACCGTGGTCAAGATGGTGGACACCAGCACGGGCGAATTGATTCGCCAATTTCCAACCGAAGCAACCTTGGCCATTTCGCGCGGAATCGACCAATTCCAGCATGGCCAGCTGCTCAAACAAAAGGCTTGAGCCGGGAGGCCAACCATGGCAATAACGTCTTCAAGCACAACCGCACTCGATGTCCCCACGCTCGTCTCGCAGCTGATGGCGGTCGAGCGTCGGCCCATCGATAAGCTCAATGCCAAGATCAGCAGCTACGAAACCAAGATTTCGTCCTACGGCACGCTCAGCAGTCTGGTATCCACCTTCCAAACCGCAGCGACAGGCATGACCTCCGGCCTGCAAAAACTCGCCGCCACGCCATCCGATGCCAACGTGCTTTCCGCCACGACCAGCAGCACCGCAGTGCCTGGCACTTACGCGGTAAACGTGAGTCAGCTGGCGCAGTCGCAAAACCTGATCGCCACAGGTCAAACCAGCAGTACCGCCGCCATTGGTAGCGGTACTGCCACCACAGTCACGTTCGACCTGGGCGCCATCAGCGGCGGCACGTTGACCAATGGGGTGTACAGCGGCGCGACCTTCACCTCCAACGGCAGCGCTACCGTAAGCATCACCATCAACAGCAGCAATAACACTCTGGTAGGCATACGAGACGCGATCAATGCCGCTGCCCTGGGCGTCACCGCAACCATCGTCAACGACGGCAGCGGCACCCCCTATCGCCTCGCGCTGACCTCGACCAGTTCCGGCGTCAGCAACAGCATTAAAATCACCACCAGCGGCGGGGATGCCGCCATCAGCAGCCTGCTGGGCTATGACCCTGCCGGTACGCAAAACCTGACCCAGACCCTGGCCGCCCAGAATGCCAATCTCACGGTGAACGGCATCGCGATTACCAGCAAGTCCAACACCATCAGCGGGGCCATCCAGGGCGTCACGCTGACGCTCAAAAAGACTACAGCCACGCCAGCCAGCCTGACGGTCGCGCGCGACACCACGGCAATTAATACCGCGGCATCCGGCTTTGTCGACGCTTATAACGCTCTGGCCAGCCAGATCAAATCCCGCTCCGCTTATGGCACTGGCACCACGGGGGCGGGCTCGTTGGCAGGCGACGGCACCTTGCGCCTTATGCAGGAGCAGCTGCGCGGTATTTTCAATACGCCCGCAAGTGGCGGCACGTTGACTTCGCTTGGCCAGGTCGGCATTTCATTCCAGAAAGATGGCTCGCTGCTGCTCGATAGCAGCAAGCTAAACAGCGCGATATCCGCCAATTTCAGCGATGTGAGCAATTTGTTCTCGTCATCGACGGGTTACGCTACCCGGCTGGAAGCCTGGGCCAAGTCCACCCTTGTGGCTGGCGGCCTGATCGACACGCGCACTCAAAATCTTCACAAATACGTCAAAGGCCAAAATGAGGCAGTCGGCAGGCTGGAAAACCGGATGACGGCGCTTCAAAAGAAATACACCCTCGAATATACGAATCTGAATCTCCTGCTGAGCAGCATGAACAGCACCAGCACATTTCTGACCCAGCAGTTGGTCAAGTAGCCAATACAAATAAATCAGGAAGAAGACATGTACTCGAATTCTCTAAATGCTGCCCATGCCTATACCAACGTTGGTCTGGAAACCGGCGTGATCGCGGCCAGCCCGCACCAGCTCATCATCATGCTGTATGAAGGCGCTGAACTTGCCGTACGCATGGCGATCCGGCACATAAACGATGGCGACATCGCCAAAAAGTCAGCTGCCATCACCAAGGCCAGCATCATTATTCTGGAAGGCTTACGCGCTGCTCTCGATCCGCAACAAGGGGGCGATCTCGCGCTGCAGCTGGACGCACTGTACGAATATATGAACATGCGCCTGATGCTGGCGCATATCCACAACGAGACCACCCCCTTGGAAGAAGTGCTCGGCCTGCTGCGTGAACTGCATGACGCCTGGCGGCAGATTGGCCCTGCAGCCCAAGCTTCACCCCAGACATTACCCCATTCCATTGCCGCATGAATTGGACACTGCCATGACCAGTATTGAAATTCTGACCACCTATCGAACGCTCTCCGAATTGACTGACACCATGCTGGATGCTGCCCGCCAGGACGAGTGGGACCACTTGGCAATATTGGAACAGCGCTGCCAGCGTTACGTGGGCGAGCTGATGCAAGCCACGCCCGTGCAGATGAGCTCGGACGAGCAGCGCGCAAAAATCGAGATCATTCGTGGCATCTTGCAAAACGACGCCCAAATCCGTGCGCTCACTGAACCGCATATGCACGCATTGCAACAACGGCTGCACAGCACGCGTATAGCCCAGCGCAGCATCCAGGCCTACGGAGAGCGACCGGCTTAACGCTTTACGCCATGGTTCCCGCTCCAGTCCTGTCACGCCTTCTCGCCATCCAACCCATGTTGGATGCGGTCGAGCGCGACCAGACCGCGCCGAGAGCAACGTTCGATCGCCTGATAATAGGCCAGGCGGTGACAGGCCAGGTAAAAAGCCAGGCCAAGGATATTTCGCTGGTGACGATAGAAGGACAAACCGTCGCCATGCGGCTGCCGTACCCGGTGCGAACAGGCGACCATCTCAAACTGAGTTTTGCCGGGCACACACCCCAACCAGTGTTTTTGCTGGAGTCGCCTGAGACCCTCGCCACCGAGGCGCCACAGCTTAGCCAGACAGCACGCATGTTGAGCGAACTGTTTCAACGCGTCCCCCAGCGCGCGCTCCCTACCTTGGCCCCCGCCAGCCCCCTGCTTGCGAAACCCACCACCAATCCCCGGGAACTGGCGCTTGTACTGCGCACTGCGCTGGTTCGGAGCGGCCTGTTCTATGAGTCGCATCTGGCCAACTGGACGGTCGGCAAGGACAGTCTTGACGGGTTGATGCAGGAACCTCAAAACCGGCTGGCAGCGGAGGCTGCGCGGTCGGGTTCAGTGCTTGACCTGTCTGACATCAGCGGCTCCACCGAATCCAGATCGGCCAATCCGATGCATACCCTGCTATCGCAGCAATTGCAGGTGCTGGAGTCCCCGCATTTCAT
>JAYWDZ010000338.1:0-22379 GCA_043779595.1 Nitrosomonadales bacterium | reverse complement strand
CCGCTTCGCTCAAATTGGCGTAACGCTTCTCAAGGTCAAATAGGCTGTTTTGCATGGTAAAAGCGTGGCTGAATTGGGGGATTTATAGAAGTGCCCTTGTTATTTTCCGCGATGCATCTGTGCAGGCTACGTACTTTGCGGTGCCTGCTTGTCGAGAAGGGAATGTACGGGGCGACATGAAGTAGCGTCAAGTTAATTTTTGAAACTTTCACCGAAGCAGTTGAGATCCATCGGCTTTTAATATTTCTAACTACACACCGCCCGTACCTGATTAATATCGGTATGCCCTTGCAAGATTTTTTCCAGACCATCCTGCTTTAACGTACGCATGCCTTCGCTCATGCCCACAGCGGCGATTTCGGTGACGGTTGCCCGGGTTTGAATCAGGCGTTTAATGTTGGCGCTGGCCATGAGCAATTCATACAGACCGAGGCGGCCTTTGTAACCCTGGTGGTCGCATTCGTCGCAGCCACTGGCGCTATACAGTGTGAATTCACCGTTGTTGGCGTATTGATCCTGCCATTTTTTTAAGATGGCTTGGGGCTTGAACGCGGTGCCAAAGCAATATTGTTCCAGCATCCCCTGCATTTCTTCATCGGTCGCTACATGCGGCTGGCGGCAGGCTTTGCACAAACGCCGGGCCAAGCGTTGCGCCAGTATGCCGAGCAGCGCATCGGCGAAATTGAACGGGTCCATGCCAAAATCCAGCAGGCGTGTCACGCTCTCGGGCGCGCTGTTGGTATGTAGCGTTGAGAGCACGAGATGGCCTGTGAGTGAGGCTTCGATGCCGATTTTTGTCGTCTCCACATCGCGCATTTCGCCCACCATGATTACGTCCGGATCGGCACGCAAAAAACTGCGCATCGCGGTGGCGAACGTCCAACCGATTTTTGGATTCATCTGCACTTGACGCAGGCCGGCTTGGGTAATTTCGATAGGGTCTTCTGCGGTCCAGATCTTGCGCTCGGGCGTGTTGATGTAACCCAGCGCAGAATGCAAGGTGGTGGTTTTACCCGAGCCGGTGGGCCCGCAAATTAAAAACAGGCCGTAAGGTTTGGCCATGATGCTGCGCAGGTTATCCAGCAAAAATGGATCAAGGCCGAGCCTCTCGAGCGGGATCGGTTTCGAGCCGGCCAGCACCCGCATCACCACGTCTTCCAGGCCATTCGCGGTGGGGATGATGGCGACGCGCAGTTCGATTTTGGCGGGGCCAAATTGCTGAAAATCTATTTTGCCGTCCTGCGGTTTACGGCGTTCGGAGATATCCAGTTGGCACATGATTTTAAGGCGCGACACCAACGCACTGCGAAAATTGGCCGGCACATCAAAGTAATGCATCAGGCTGCCGTCCTTGCGAAACCGGATGCGCGTACTTTCTTTGCCCGGGCGCGATTCAATATGGATATCCGATACGCCTTGTTCGTAGGCGTCGAGAATCATTTTGTTGACGAGCCGCACCAGCGTATTGTCGGATTCTGCGATCGGCTGATCGTCAATATGCACTACGGAATTTCATCTGCCAGCCGCGACGCAAGCTCGTCCATCTTGATGCCGCCCGACCCGCTGCCGTAGTAACTGTTGATCACAAATAAAATATCGTCGAGGGTGGCCATCACCGGCTCGATAATCATCTTGGTATAAAAACGGATATCGTCCAGTGGTTCCCATTTCATCGGGTTTTCCACTGCCACAATTAGCGTCCCCTCCTGGCGATACAGTGGCATCACGCTGTGCTTGCGAACAATGTTTTCCGGCACCAACTTGATGATGTTGGGGTCGATGGCAAACTTGCGCAGATTCACCACCGGTATGCCGAGTTTTTTGGCCAGCGTGCGCTTGATCATGTCTTTATCGACGACGCCCATGTCGATCAAAATTTCACCCAGCGCCATTTTTCGGTTTAGCTTTTGCTGCGAAAGTGCATCGTTCAGCTGCTCCTGGGTGATGAGTTTTTCCAGAATCAACGCTTCGCCAAGCTTTAACGTGGGGGTCAATTTTTGGCGTTGTAATGCGAGGGCGAGTTGCTCCGGATTGACGATTTGATTGGTCGTTAAATAGTCGCCAATGCGTTGCGTACGCAGGTATTGCTGCACCTGCAAACCCGCTTCAATATCTTTTTTGGTGGCGGCGGTGTCTTCGACCAGCATTTGGCCCAACTGCTTGCCGATCTGGTAATCCTTGATCGCCTGGCTAGGCGCGAAATAGCGGATCACGCTGGTCGCATAATTCACCAGAAACAGATAAAGGCCGCGGCGGTCGGCGACAAAGCCGATAGTTTCACCAATGAATTTTTCGCGAGTAACTTTTGCCCATCGTTAAGCACGATCAGGCAGTCTTTATCGGCGGCAGTGCTCACGCCGGGGGGTGAAATAAACTGCGGGGGCGTGGGCCATTTGAAAGAATCGGTCATGCTTGTTGTTCTCCTGATTCGGCGCGGGGGGGGGTCACGAGAGGGCAGCATCCAGCAGGTCTCCTATTCCCGCTGACAACTCATCATATTGCGGATGGAGTTCTGAACAAAGTTGTTGCGGCTAGTACGCCGGGCCCGTCTCAGCCTGTTGGCCTATAACCGGCTGAAAAACCATCCAAGCCCGGCGATCAGGACCATAAACGACAATGTCTTGAACACCCCATCGGACCAGCGATGGCGCGCGATCAAGGCTAGCACAGGCACCAGCACGATTACCAGCCCCAACTGAAATGCCTCAATGCCAAGATTGAACGCCAACAAGTTGGTTAGCCAACCACTACTCTGGGTGCGCAGGTTGCCCATGCTGGCAGCTAGTGCGCCAGCAAATCCGAAACCGTGAACCAGGCCGAAAGCAAATGCCAGCAAGATGCTGTGCCGGTTGCGTCCGAGCAGATTCATCAACCCTACATAGGCGATAGTGAGCGCAATGGCGGATTCGACCCACGCACCCGGGAGACGCACAAGACCGCTTGCGGCTAAGCCTAGGGTCAGGCTATGAGCCAGCGTGAAAGCTGTTACGACGCCTATCAAGGCGCGTAGGCGCGAGCGTAATGCTGGCGGTGTGACAGGGTCCGTTTGCGTTTTTCTCAAAGAGCTGCAAATAAATTGCGCTGGTTTTGAAGGGCGCAGCATAAATGGCGCTGGTTTTGAAGTGCGCAACATAAAGGGCGCCAGAACCAGGCCAAACAGAAACATCAAGTGATCCCAGCCAATCGCGATGTGGTGCACACCCAGCCGAAAGAAGGCCCAGACGGGGAGCGTGCGGGGCGTGGATGAGGGGGTCGGTACAGAGTGAGGCATTGCTTGAGCGCGTTGAGGCTGCATCGCAGAAGGACGAGCAGACGAAATTACAATGGGCGGCGCAGGTTGTTGGTCGCGTGGCGCAGAGGCGACTAAAACGGGAGTAGCAGGATGTACAGGCGGCGAAAGGCGAGTATCGGGCTTGGTGGGGCGCTGCGTCTGCGGCTGAAGTTGTTCTGAAGGCACCGCGCCCATCTCGATGGTTGCCGCGAGCACGCTCTGTAATTCACCCGTCGGGTACGCGGTCAAATCCTGGCTTCGGCTAGCCTGGGGCACATCACTTGCACCCACTGCTAGTGGTTTCACCGCGCGAAAATAAACCTCTTTCCAGCCCGGCTGTTCAGGTTCACGCTGATCTTGATAGCTCAGCTTCAAGCCGGTGTGCGCCTGTAGTGCAGCAGAAAAACGCGTCGAAATGCGCAGCGTGTTCAGGTCCGCCGCCCCGGGTACGAGCGCGGCACCGGCGCTTTCCAGATGTAGTGCCAGCGGCGCGCCATCCGCACGTAACGTGATGCCCTGCAGAATGCGTTCCGCGTAGGTGTGAGCGAAACTGGCCCATTCGGCGCTGGACGTTAATCCGTCACCATCGGTATCGGCATCGGTCGTCGCGAGCAGGGTGGGGATTTCGGCAATATCCACGCGATAGTCGAGCGTGATTGCGTTGCGCGATAACTGTAAACCGGCTTGACGATTGACGGTGTTATTCCCCAGTGGGTGGGCGTGGGCAAGGCTCGCGGCGGCTAGCCCCAGCCAGATCAGCCAAGACTTCAACGCGTGTCACTTCCGGAATTTACAGACGGGGTGGACTGCGGCGGCGTGGGGACTTGTCCTTCAGGGGGCGACGCGGCAATGAGCGCTCGGATGTCTGTCAACTGCGGGTCGGGCGTGTTCAACGCCAACGCGATTTTGGCGAACTCACGCGTCTCGGCAACTTTGCCCGCGCGGTTCAATACACGCGCCAGTGTCGCGGCACTGTAGAGATCAGGGCGGTCGGCGTATTCGCCACGTGCGTATTGCAGCGCGGTATCCAACTGTCCGCGTTCAGCAAAATATTCGGCTAGCGCGCGGCGTGAGCGTGCCAGGTCGAGTTTGGCAAAGCCTTGCAGCAACGCTGCCATGTGCTTTTCCAAACCTTTGTCGTCCAGCTGTTTGGCAATGCGCCAAGCTGAAAGCGCATCTTCAGCGCTGGGCATTTTATTCAATGCCTCGCGATACAAGCCCAGCGCGGCGCGCGCATTGCCTGCAGCCAGTTGCATGCGCGCATCGACTGAGCGCGTGGCGGGGAGCCCAGGCTGGGCGCGCTCGGCGACCGCTATTGCCTCTTTCGCCGCAGCTAAATTTCCGGCATCAAGCTGCAATCGGGCCAAATCGAGCCACACCCACGCACTAGGTTCGCCGTGCGCGGCCCCGGCTTTGGCCGCCATCGACATGAGTTCGATCGCGCCCGCCAGATCGTTGAACAGAAACCGCAGATGGGCGACGCGTGTCCAGGCCGGTATGCCGGGTGCCACATCGGCCAATTGCTGCGTGGTAATGGCTGCGTCGTCATAACGCCCGAGTTCGAGCAGCGCGTCGCTTTTCAGCATTAAAAGTCTCGGGTGATTCGGGCTCAGTTTCTCTGCGCGCGTTGCCGCCGTGAGCGCGTCGCCAAAGCGGTGCTCAATCATGCGCACCCAAATTAGCAAGGTCCACGCGCGGATATCGTTGGGGGTTTTGTTAACCGCAGCTTCGGCGAATTGCCGTGCCCGCTCAAATTGCGCCGCATCGGGTCGCGTCCGTTGAGCCAGCATGATCGATTCCATTTCGGTCATCGAATCGGTCGGCATGGCGATGGCAGGCACGCTCAAAGCCAAGCTTAGCAAGCCGGTTAGTGCCAAGGTGCGCCACTGCACGAATTGATGGAGGAAATTAAATGTCATGATGTGCGCTGTGGGATGTCCGTTTAAGTCATTACTGTGCCATTACCTGATGGCTAATTGAACTGAATTGTGACAAGTCTTCAGAATGCTATTTCTGCTACGCTGAAATGGAAGCATCGGATGCGACTCCCGACATAAGTGAACCGCCGCCTCTTTGTAGGCATGCAAGAAGTTGTAGTCTGATGCCAGTCAACAGACAATAGGGTTTGCCCACTCAGGAGAGAATACCTATGGAACTGATTCTTTGGCGTCACGCCGAGGCGGAGGATACGAGCCCGGATATGGCGCGGATACTGACCAAAAAAGGCCGCAATCAGGCCGCGCGTCTGGCCGATTGGTTGAACCCGCGTTTGCCACAGGAGGCACGCATCCTAATGAGTCCGGCGCTGCGCACAATGCAAACTGCGCAGGCGCTCGGACGCACTTGCGAAGAAGTCGCGGCGTTGGCGCCGGGCGCTCCGGTAGAAGGCATCCTCGAGGCTACGGGTTGGCCGGATGCGGATGGTTGCGTCGTTGTAGTAGGCCATCAACCCACGCTTGGCCAGGTGGCCGTACGCTTATTAACCGGGCAGGGCGGTGACATTGCGTTTCGCAAGGGGGGCATCTGGTGGTTTCAAAGCCGCATGCGTCAGGGCGAATTACAAGTGATATTGAAAGCAGTAGTGAGCCCGGACTGGCTATAATCATTTTCTATATGCAGTACGGAGGAAAACAATGCTGAAAAAACCATTGGAGCGTCAGGTTTGATCAAGGCCCTGACGGCTTGGTTCGACGCGTTCACGGATGCGAGTTGGGCACGCAGACTGTTGCTGTCGATGCTGGTGGTATTGCCAATCGCCGCGCTGATTTCCGCTTACCTGTGGCTGCATCAGCCGCCCTACCGCGTACTCTTTCCTCGACTGTCCGATCATGCAGGCGGCGAAGTAATGGCCGCGCTAGACCAACTGAACATTGCGTATCGCCTGTCTGACACCGACGGCACGATTGAAGTACCTGCCAATAAACTGTATGCCGCGCGTTATCAGCTGGCCGCACGCGGGTTGCCTAAACCTGATACGCAAGGGTTTGAGTCGACAGAGAATGCGCCGACGTTTGGGTTGTCGCAGTTCCAGGAACAGTTGCGATACCAGCATGCCCTCGAGACCGAATTGGTGCGCTCCGTGCAAACGCTGGATGCAGTCGCCACTGCGCGTGTGCATTTGGCATTGCCCAAAGTTTCGCCTTTTCTGCGCGATCCGCCTCCTGTCACTGCAGCGGTGCTAGTGCAATTGAAACCACACCACAACCTTGCGAATGAACAGGTCACTGCCATTCAACGCATGGTGGCGGCGAGCGTACCGCGCCTTAAATCGGCCGATGTCAGTGTGCTGGACCCTCAGGGGCAGTTGCTGGGGAAGATCGAACCCGCGGTGGAAGCTAGAGGTAACGCGCTTGAGACCGAGCTGACACGACGCGTGGTCGAAGTGCTCACCGCCTGGCTCGGCGCGGACAAGGCCAAAGTGCAGGTAACCAGTACGCTCGCCGAGGATGGGCGCGTGCAACGCGTAAATGCGATAGTAATGTTGCCCCCCGAATCTTCTCCCCAAGTCATCGCGCAAGCGACCACACTGACGCGCCAGGCGATGGGCTGGGATGCGCGTCGGGGTGACAGCATCAGCGTGTTTGCATTACCTTCCACGCCTGTTTCGCCTGCCACTCCTCCGGCTGTTTCTAAAGCTATGGCCCCCGTTGCTGCGCCGGTGGCGGTTAACGAGTTGGAATCGGATGTGGCCTGGCCGTGGATACTCGGAATAGGCGCCACTGGCCTTGGCTTATTGATATGGCGACGTATGCACAAAAGCAACCTACCTCCATCAGATGCGAACGAAGACGCGCTATCCGATAGCGAAAGTTTCGATAGCTTGTTACAAATGTCGCGGCGGCAAACGCTCGACAACCCGCGCGTAACCGCGGATGTGATTCGCATGTGGATGCGCGCATGAGTCAACCCGGTCTGGAAAAATGCGCGACCTTGCTGCTGGCCCTGGGCGAAGAGGCGACCGCAGCGGTATTTCGTTATTTGACGCCGCTGGAAGTGAGCCAGCTAGGCGCAACGATGCGCGCCATGCGCGTGTTGCCGCGCGAGCGTGTGCAAGAGGTATTGCTCGCGTGCCAGCAAGAATCCGCACAGCAAACTGGCTTCGCTACGGATTCGGAACGTTTTTTGGACGATGCGTTGGCGCGCGCGCTGGGGCCCGAACGTGCACACGCCATCATGCGCAGCCTGGGCGGAGGCGCAGCAGAAAGCCTCAAACAACTCGCGTGGAAAGAACCCGAGGAAGTGGTGGCGCTGCTGGAAACCGAACCGCCTCAATTAGTCGGAATCATCCTGTCGCAATTGCCGCGCGACAGCGCTGCCGCGGTACTGGAACTGTTGCCTGAAATGCTGCGCAGCGAAACGGTATTGAGTATGGCCAACGCAGAATTACCCGCGCCAGATGTCATGCGAGAAATCGAAATGTGGGTCACGACACGTTTGCAAGACACCGGTGATACGCCCATAGATCATGTCACCAATGAAGTAGCCACCGGACGGGTGCTGGCCGGTATGAGTCGAGGCAGCGCAGACGCGGTATTGAGCGCGGTAGATTTGCAGGATGCGCCGCTGGCTGCACGCTTGCGCGCGCATACGCTGAGCTTCGAAGATTTGGTGCGGGTGCCGTTAGCCGGACGAAAAATATTCCTGCGCCAGATCCCCGCGCGCACCTTGCTGTACGCGCTAAAGGGCGCGGATCAAAAAGTGTTGCGGTGCTTGACCGAGGTGATGAGCGAGGCTGCTGCGCAGCGTATGCGCGATGATCTCGACACGCTCGGCGCATTGCCCGTCAACGCGATCGAATCGGCGCAGCAAGAAGCGGCGCTGTTGTTGCAGCGCCTGGCGGCAGAAGGCGCCGTAAGCCTGCCTGAGGAAGCCACGTTATGAGCTTGCCCGAGTTGCCAAACTCCCCGCCCACTGCATTTGAGCGTTGGGAAGTGGTTGAGCTTGCGGCCGAGCCCGATGCACAACAGCAGGCCGAGGACGATCTGCTTCATGCGCGTCAGCAAGCGATTGCCGCTGGCTACGAAGCCGGTTTGCAGGCCGGGCGGGCCGAAGTTGCGGAGGAAGGTCTGCGCATGAAAGCGCTGGCCGATAGCTACATGAATGCGCTCGATACGCTGGATTTTCGACTCGCGGATATGGTGCTGGATCTCGCGCTGGATGTCGCGCGTCAAGTAATCGCGGGTGAGCTTGCGGTGCATCCGGAACGGATCCTTCCCATCGTCAAACTGGCGTTGAATCAAATGGCGGAAACCACACGTGAGGCGCGTCTGCTGCTGAACCCGGAAGACGCCGCGCTGATCCGCCAGCACCTCGATCAGATCGTCGACAAAAACCGCCTGCGCATCGTCGAAGATGCGCGCATTACGCGCGGTGGCTGCTTGATCGAAACCACGCACGGCGATCTCGACGGCACCTTGCAGGCACGCTGGCGCCAAGTGGTGCAAGTGCTGGGATCGAATCAAGGCTGGATCGAATGATCGACCGCACCGTGCGCCTGCGCGAATATCTGGCCGATTGCCGCCGTGCTGTCGGCAGCGCCACGCCGATTGCGGCCACCGGGCGGCTCACACGGGTGTCGGGTTTGGTGATGGAAGCGGTTGGCTTGAGATTGCCGGTTGGCAGCCAGTGCCAGGTGCACATCCCTGGAGGGCAAAGCGTCGAAGCCGAAGTGGCGGGCTTTTCCGGCGAGCGCCTTTTTATTATGCCCGCCACCGATATTTACGGCGTGATGCCAGGCGCGTGCGTGGTGGCAGAAAACCCCTCAGCCGCACAGCCGCCGCGATTAGGCACTCGCTATATTCCCCGTCGCCGCGCGCAGGATCGCGTGCGACAGGTGCCCGTAGGCGAAGCCTTGCTCGGCCGCGTGCTCGATGGCGCGGGTCGCCCGCTTGATGGACTCGGCCCGTTGACGCTGGAAAAACGTGTGCCCTTGCATACCCGTCCAATCAATCCATTAGAGCGCGCGACCATCCGCCAAACGCTGGACGTGGGCGTGCGCAGCATCAATGGTTTGCTCACGGTGGGGCGCGGCCAGCGGTTGGGCCTGTTTGCGGGTAGCGGTGTGGGTAAAAGTATTTTGCTGGGCATGATGGCGCGCTACACGGAGGCCGATGTCGTGGTGGTGGGTTTGATAGGCGAGCGTGGGCGTGAGGTGAAAGAGTTTATCGAACGCATCCTCGGCAACGCAGGTATGGCGCGCGCAGTAGTAGTTGCCGCTCCGGCCGATCACCCGCCGTTGATGCGTTTGAATGGCGCGGCGTATGCGATGTCCATCGCCGAATATTTTCGCGATCAGGGTAAACACGTGCTATTGATCATGGACTCGCTGACGCGTTATGCGATGGCGCAACGCGAAGTGGCGCTGGCAATTGGCGAACCGCCCGCCACCAAGGGTTATCCGCCTTCGGTGTTTGCGAAGTTGCCACAGCTGGCCGAACGCGCGGGCAACGGCAAAAGCGGTGGCGGCTCGATCACCGCGTTCTTTACCGTGTTGATGGAGGGCGACGACCAGCAAGATCCTATTGCCGACGCCGCGCGCGCGATTCTCGATGGGCACATTGTATTGAGCCGCGATCTGGCCGACGCCGGGCACTACCCGGCGATTGATGTGGAGGCCTCGATCAGCCGCGCCCAGCCAGATCTGGTGGATGAAAACGAGCTTGAGACCATCCGCCGCTTTCGCTATTTGTATTCGCGCTATATGCGCAGCCGCGATTTGCTTGCGGTGGGCGCGTACGTGCCCGGCGCCGACGTCGTGCTAGACGAAGCGGTGAAGCACTATCCCTTCATGCAGGCGTATTTGATGCAAGGCATGAACGAGCAAGTCGATATGGCGCAATCGCGCGTCCAGCTGGCGGGCGTACTGAGTTGAGATATGAATTGATGACCCTGAACCCATGACACAAGGATTCTCACTGCAACTCATTCTGGATCTGGCAGTACGCGATGCCGAAACGCAGGCGCGCGAAGTCAAGCGTAGTCACGGCGAATGGTTGCGCGCCCGCGGGCAACGCGTGCATTTGCTGAGCCTGCGCGATGAGCGGGTGAAAGAACTCGCCGATCAATTACGCCCCGGGCTTTCGGCGGAAGCCTTGCGTATACGCACCCACTTCATGCATAGGCAGCAAGTCGAATTGCAACAAGCGACCGGGCGCATCGAGACCACTTATCAAGCTTGGCAGGCACTGCTTGCGCGCTGGGTGCACGCGCAAGATCGCGTGAAGGCATTACGCGTGCTGGAGTTGCGGCATATTGAAGCACGCAGTGTGCAACTGCGCCGTCTGGAACAACGCCAGCACGACGAGCTGGCGCAAAACACGCGCTTCTGGCGCAGCGACAACGAGACCGTAATGTGATGCGGCTCGCAGAACTTAGCGCCGCAGAGCGCCGCTTTTTAACCCGTCCATTTGCGCCAGCGGAGAAGCTGTCGCCGTTGTTAATCGAGCATCTAAGTCAGGTGCTGGGCGCACGCATGAAGCGGCGTGTGCACATGCAGGTAGAGACCTGTGCCGCGCAAAATGAAGTGGCGGTTTTAGTTGACGATCCCGAGTTAACGGAATTAAATCGCGCCCCCTTAATCAGCTGGGATAAAGCGCTGGATGCGCTGTGGCTGCAAGGCAGACTCGGCGGGCGTAGCGGCTGTTCAGTAGAGCCCTGCGCAGTAATGATCAAGAGCCTGCAACGCACGCTGCAATTGGCGCTGGCCGAAACCTGGATTTCGTTGCCCGATGCGAAAGCACTCTCTGCGGTACTGTCGCTGCGGATTGAAACTTCAAGGCAAAAATCCAAACCGGATAAGCCTTACGCGGAAAAAATGGCAACGGAATCTGCCCTGTTGATGATTCGTTTTCCGGCGTCGCTGGCAAGCATGAATCAATGGGCGCACACCATTATTTCGTCATGCGCATGAAATCGCTATTGGTGGGCCTGGCCTGTATCCCGGCGCTGGCGCATGCCGCTCAAAACGATACCGGCAACATGGCCACCGTTTTGATGAGTCTTTTTTTAATCCTGGGCGCCTTCGTGCTGGTCGCATGGCTGGTGCGCCGGTATATGCCGGGCGTAGGCAAGAAGGGGGTCGTCAAAGTAGTCGGGGCGACCATGGTGGGGCCGCGCGAACGCGTGGTGGTGGTCGAAGTGGAGAATACCTGGCTGCTGCTAGGCGTAGGCGCGGGTCAAGTGCGCTTGCTGGATAAGCGAGACAAGCCAAACACGCCTTCGAGCGAGAAAGCACTTTAATGGGGTTGAGGCAGTTCGGATCGATATTGCTGGTGCTTTTATCAATGAGCCTGATCGGGCTGGGCATTAGCGATGCGGCAAGCGCCGCTGAAGCCAGCGTGCCGTTGTTTACCGCGGTGCCGACCGCAGGCGGGCAAGCTTATAGCGTGTCTGCATCCTCGTTACCTTATTTAATTTTGTTTCCTTTTTTACCTGCGTTGCTGCTGTCGTTGAGTGCATTTACGCGTATTGCGGTGGTGCTATTTTTACTCCGCCAGGGATTGGGTAGCCCCAGCGCGCCGCCTAATCTAGTGCTGATCGGCCTGGCGTTAATGCTGACTTATTTTGTAATGAGCCCGGTGCTGGAAAAAATCCAGGTCGAGGCGTACGCACCCTTTACCGCCGGGCAGATCAAGCTCAGCGAAGCGACCGATCGTGCTGCGACGCCGCTTAAAACATTTATGCTGCGACAAACGCGGCAAGAAGATTTATCGCTGTTTAGCGCTGACAATAAATCCATCAACTTTAAAGACGCCACGACCATGCCACTCAAAGCGCTGGCCCCCGCCTTTCTGACCAGTGAATTGAAAACCGCATTTCAGATTGGCTTCATGGTCGTGCTGCCGTTTCTGGTGATCGACCTGGTGGTGGCGAGCGTGTTGACAGCGTTGGGCATGGTGATGCTGCCACCGCAGCTAGTGTCGTTACCGTTGAAGCTGCTGCTGTTTGTGGTGGCGAATGGCTGGCACCTACTGGTCGGCTCGCTGATCGGCAGCTTCTAAATGGAAGACCTCGCGCGCGAAGCGCTATGGCTCACACTCACTTTAGCCGCCCCGTTGTTGCTGGCGGGTTTAGCCGTGGCATTGATTGTTAGTTTGTTTCAAGCCGCCACGCAAAACCTCGAACCCACGCTCTCTTTCGTGCCCAAACTATTGGTAATGGCGGCAGTGCTCGCGTTGATTGGAGGGTGGATGGGCGGGCGGTTAGTCGAGTTCACGCAAGAACTGTTAAGTGGCTTTCCCGGATTAATGGACTGAACATGGAAGGGATCGCGCTCACTGAAACTGCCATCGCGGCGTGGCTATTGGTGTTCGCGCAGACAGCAGGGTGGGCGATGTTCGATCCGTTAATGGCGCGCTTGCCCCTGTTGTTGCGTTTGATGGTCGCTGCGGTATTGGCCGCGGCCTTAATGCCCAACATGATTTCCCCGCTCGTCGTTTCGCCATTCTCACTTGCGGGTGGTATGGCGTTGGGGCTGCAATGCTTACTTGGTGCGATGTTGGCGCTGTGTGTGCACATTATTTTTGCAGCCGTGGAAGCAATGCTTGCCTGGTTCAGCCAGACCGCGACAGGGGGTTTGCTTGCGTTAACTGAAGAACAATCTGAGTACACCCATCCGGCGTTGCGACAGCTGGCGTGGTGGATGGCAGTGCTCGCCTTCTTAAGCGCGAATGGGCATTTGTTAATCATGAATGCGCTGATTCAAGGCCTTTCTCACGCGCCCCTTGCCACGCTGCCGCCTGCCGACGGCGCGCGCCAAGTCATCGAAGGTGCTGGCTGGATAGTGGCTGCAGGCCTGCAACTTGCGCTGCCGCTGCTGATATTTGCGCTACTACTGCATTTATCGCTGGCGATCATTGCGCGCACCCAACCTGGCGTGGAGATTTTCTCCGCGGGCCTTGCAGTGGGCACGCTCGGCTTGCTAATAGCGCTGACATGGGCGGTGCCATTGGTCGTCATCGGGGTCCAGCAGGGGTTGGTACAGATGCAGCCTTGGCTCGCACTGGGAACGAAGCGATAACCCATTCGCAGCCATTGCAATGCTCTTCTATGATATAGGGTCACTCCATTGAGGCTCCTGATCCCACTCAGCAATAGGCTAGCTCGGCTAGTAAAGCACCGCGGCAAGCACCGCTATGTGGAGTAGCGCGTTATATCGGAATGTAATGAGTTTTGTGCGTCAGTCGGTTGGTTGGTATTCCATTGTCGGCTGATTTTATGCCACACGTTTTTAAATGGTTCGCCGAACTGGATGGCGAATTGCACCATCGCGGCTTCCAAGTGGAATACTGGTATTGCCCATTCTTGGTGATATTTCGCAGCGCCCGCCAGATCAATTTGGTCGCTGCTTTGTAGTTGTGACCTGAGTGATCGCCTTCGCCACCGCTAACGGCGGCACCATCAAACGTACCTGACGCTTCCTCCGTTTGATCCGCAATGCTACAGCGACACCAAGCTGAAAGTGTTGCCTTGTTAGGTTTTTGGCCAACAGATAACCGACCGCTTATAACTACTGGCACACCAGTGGGCAGCTCACTAAGCGTATAGCCACATTCTCTGCTGTCGCCTACTTCAGTGGCTGGCGACACTGACACCATTTGCCCGACCGTTCGTCTGGGGGCAGGTCCCGTATCTCGGGTGACAGGATCGATGATTGGCGCGGGACCGGTTTTAACGCTGGCACTCATGAAGAATCCCGCGCAGGAATCGCCGCTCAATTTGACATATGTATTTTTCCATGATTTTCGCCCTCTCCATTGGCCATCAGTGGGCGGAACCCATTCCGCAGGTGCAAAGGCTGTGTAAACTTCCCCGGGCCGGGCCCACAATCCGGAACGGATCAAATTCTGGGGGAGACGGAAAGCATTGTTTAGCGGCGCAAGAGCGGTGTTCACCTTGTTAGCAAAATTGACGTTGATGCTATTAAGCGCAGATTCGACCTGACCGCGAAAGCTTTGACCCTTGATGAGAGGCATCAGGTTGGTATCATACCATTGCAATATATTGCCAGATACGTTTTTGGAATCGATGCGTGCATTGCTGACCCAGACTTTCGTTGGAGATACACTCAGCACATCGCCTGTCTCCCGCAAGGCCAGCTTTAGGTCTAAATCGAGATTAAATGCTACTGAAAATCGCGGGTCGACAGCTTTGTCTATATGAATACCACGCACAATATCCGGCGTGGTGCTAGTGGCTTCGATAAAAACATTTTTCACACGATAAGCGAGCTTGAGTCCGCGGGACCCGTTTTGACTGGAGAGGAGCTCACCGTCGGATAGAGTGCAATTGATATTGTACAGAGTGATGCCTTTAGCCAGCAGGTTGCGTTTTCCCATTTGCTGCATGAGGGAACTGCAGATGTCGTTGCGCACTTTGCTCCACGCACCTATAACAGCATCCGAAATTGCACTGCGGCTATCATATGGTGTATGGATGGTTTGAACATCTGGCTTGCGTGGATCCCAAGTCTGTACGATAACTTGCGCCCCTATAGGCGCTGCCCAAACCGCCTGCCCCCAAGCGAAGGCCGTGCCGAGCGCGATAGCGAAAGCGGTATTTTTTTTCATTCACTCCCCTTCTCCCCTTAATAAAGGGTTAACTTGTTATCTCTTATTAGCTAAATATAGCGTCCTTTTTATCAGACACAAATACCATTAAGATACCAAATATGATCCAATGCAAGCAAGCAACTTTTGGAGGGAATATGCGTATATTTGTACTAGGTAATTACATGAACGCCCATTTCATTCATGTAGATCGGTTACCTAGCGCGGGGGAGTCTTTACAAGCCCGGCGTGTGTTTCAAGAACACGGTGGTAAAGGACTGAATCTGGGCGTGGGCTTACATCGGCTAGGGGTTACTGTGGATATGCTGATGGCGGTGGGGCTGGACGAAGCGGGCGCTTCCGTGAAGCAGGCGCTTGCCGACGAGGGGATGCGTACTGATTATTTTCTAACGCTTGGGGAGTGCTCGGGCTTTGGTGTGGGATTTATCACGCCGGATGGCGACAACTTCCTGGCTGCACATCTGGGCGCAAATGCGCTACTAGCGTCCTGTCATGTTGAGCTGGCAAGTCCTGCGCTGGATCAAGCCGAATGGGTAATGGCGCACTACGAAGTGCCGGATGCCGTGATTTTGTATACGTTCCAGCGAGCGCGAGAGAGGGGGGTGTCGACTTATCTCAATCCTTCTCCATGGCGGGCCCCTGCCGAGGGCTTGCTTGGACTGACGGACGTGCTCGTGGTCAATGCCCTCGAAGCGGCATTGCTGTTTAATGCCCCACAATCAACTAACTGGAGTCTTGCAGAGTGGTGCAAGTATTTACCCGGCCTAGCGGTTCAAATGGTCTGGAACGGACGGATTCTGATAGTGACACTGGCTCATGAAGGATGTGTGGCTCTAGACGCCTTGGGCAATACGTTCAGTGGAGCGGCGTTCGAAATCAAACAGGTCGACGCGACAGGCGCGGGAGATGCTTTTGGCTGTGGGCTTGTGTATGGTCTGTTACGCGGAGAGTCGTTAAGCGAGGCCGTGCGCATCGGTAATGCCTGTGGCGCACATGTTGCGGCACGTGAGGGCATATTGGCGCACCTTCCTCGTCACGCCGATCTGGCAAATTTTTTAGATCGGCTCCCCTAGATTGAGGGTGAGGCGATAAGCATATGCATCGCCGCGGAACGTACCCTCGACATATTCAATTATTTGGCCGACCGCGCTAAAGGTTTTGCGCTTCATCAATAGACAGGGTGAGGATTGGGTGAATTCGAATACTTTGGCTTCAGTTTCGCTGCTCATCACGGCCTCAATCGTCTGCTCGGCGTTTGACAAGGCAATGCTGCAACGCCCAGTCAAAAAGCGGTACGCAGAGCCTTCAACATTCCATTCGACGAGGTCAGGTGCGGCGGTCAGGTCATACCAGGCGACTTCGCGCGACAGCGGAATGCCATCCCCCAGACGAAGTCGCACCAGCCGTAGAAACTGTGCCGTTGAAGGTCGGCAGAAAATAGAAGAAATCGTACGATCTGTAATAACCGCACGCTCTAGCAGGCGCGTGGACGGTTCCATGCCCAGTTCCCGCATTTCGTCGGTAAATCCTTTCAAACGTCCCAGCTGGGGAGTTAGCCGAGGCGGCGTTCTAGCTGTGACACCAGCGCGCCCATGGGTCGCCAAGTAATCTTTGGCGCGTAAATCTGCATACGCGCGCCGTACCGTTACGCGACTAAGATGGAGCATTTCCGCCAGCACCCGTTCCGAGGGCAGGCTCTGCCCTGGGGCGATTTCACCCATTTCGATTAGCATCGATAGTTTGTTTCCAAGTTGCACATAGCTCGGCTCGGAAAGCGTGCGATCGGGTGAGATCCGCTCGACTAGATTGGACAATCCGGAAACATGACCCTTGCTCATGATCAAACGCGCCGCGATCCAAAAGTTAGCTTCATTAAGGTGATCGCGCTAGTCAGTACCATCATCATGGCATTGGCCACAACTAGCGGCAGGTCGTTCTTGAGGAGACCGTAAACTAGCCAGAGTGCCAAGCCAATCGTGATAATAATATAAGTGGGCAGTGAAATACCGCTCACATCGCGTGTTTTCCAAGTACGCCAAACTTGGGGCACAAAAGAAGAAGTGGTGAAACTGGTGGCGACAAGTCCAAGAATATCAACAGTATTCATTTTTCGCTTCGGTAAGATTCAGGAAATGAGTATTGGTATTATGAATCTGTGTGATTGTAGGGTTGGGGGCATCGTAACGCTCTGTAAGCGTAGCATGAACAATGAACAATATATCGCCCACATTTATATTTCAACTTAACAGAATTAGAGGTACAAAGATCAAAGTATTTTCGCGACAAATACTCAGCCTAGCGCCTAGATACTCAAGCTTAATCATACGGAGCTAGACGTTGAACAGTATCCGTAAACTTATTATTTGTCTTATTTGTCGCAGGCTATTAAGTGTCTACCTGTAGACAGCATTGCTTGTTGTCCTTGTGGACATAGTCACCCTAGATTTTGGTAGATTGTGGAGACAGGGGACTTTGGTTGGTCTGGGGTATCAGGCCCGGAATATGCTTCACCCCACTTGTTTTGGAACTAACTATATCAGCCAGGGTTTGGGAATGTCATGCGTTGTAAACAGCAGTGTAGCCCGAGGCCGCGTTTATATCGATTTGTAAGGGCGCGCAGCAGGAAATATGGCGTGGTGTGGGTCGAAGCTGTTTATGTGTAGGGGGAGTAGTTAGTAACCAAACTGCAGCAGTAGATGCAAACCGCACCGTTTTATGGCAGGAGGGTGCATTCAAGGGCGGACACGAAGTGCAATTAATAAAAGTATGCATGTTTTGATAATCACTAAAGGACTGAGCGTGCAGGGAGCGATTGCAAGTCATGGGGATCGATCGCGCCAGTTAGCCGCGGGGCCAGGAGCGCACGATGACGATTTCGAAAGATGAGCAGGCCAAGCTGTATCGTTACTACACCGAACCAAAAATGGTCACCGAATTAACGCGCAAGTCGGTGGCTCTGGTACTAGCCGGCGGCGAGGGTTCACGCCTGATGGACTTGACCGCCTGGCGTGCCAAACCCGCGGTACCCATCGGTGGAAAATATCGCATCATCGATTTCGCATTATCGAACTGCGTCAATTCCGGCATCCGTCGGATTGGCGTGCTTACGCAATACAAGTCGCATTCGCTGATTCGCCACTTGCAACGCGCATGGGGATTCATGCGTGCCGAGATCGGCGAGTTCGTAGAAATTCTGCCCGCGCAACAGCGCACACACAAAAAGGAGTGGTACCAGGGCACCGCGGATGCGCTGTACCAGAACATCGACATCGTGCAACGTCATCACCCCGAATATGTAATCGTGCTCGGCGGCGATCATGTGTACACGATGGATTATTCCGAGATGTTGCTGTATCACGTGCAAACCGGCGCGGACTTTACCGTGGGCAGCATCGAAGTGCCGTTGGCCGAAGCCAGCGCGTTCGGCGTAATGTCGGTAGACGCCGATATGCGCATTACACGCTTTACCGAAAAACCCGCCCACCCGGAACCCGTGCCCGGCAAACCCGAGATGGCGCTGGTGTCGATGGGTATCTACATTTTTTCCAAAGAGTTTCTATTCAAAGCGCTGGTGGACGACGCCGGCAAAATGCAGTCCTCGCACGATTTCGGCAAAGACATTATTCCGGAGAATATTGCCGATGCGCGTGCGATGGCGTTTCCATTCCGCACCAAGACCGGCGCACCCGGCTACTGGCGCGACGTCGGCACGGTGTATTCGTACTGGCAAACCAATATGGAACTGTGCGCGATTGATCCCGAGCTCAATCTGTATAACCGCGACTGGCCGATCTGGACGTATCAGCCGCAATATCCGCCGGCCAAATTCATATTCGACGACGAGGGCCGACGCGGCGAAGCGATCGACTCGCTGATTTCGGCGGGCTGCATTATTTCAGGCGCGCGCTTAAAACGCTCGGTGGTTTTTTTCGCAGTCAAAGTCGAAAGCTTCAGCCTGGTGAAAGATAGCGTGCTCCTGCCCAAAGTAAATATTGGCAGTAACTGCCGCATCACTCGCGCGATTATCGACAAGGGCTGCGTGATCCCCGATGGCACTGTAATAGGCGAAGACCCGGTCGAAGACGCGAAGCGTTTTCATGTCACCAAGGAAGGCATTGTGCTGGTGACCCCGGCCATGCTGGGGCAGGTTTTGTATACGAGATTACATGGCGGACATGACTACAACTGAACCACATCGTGTCGAGCAAGCGCTCGCCAAATCACTCAACGTGGTGTTGTGCTGGCACATGCACCAGCCATATTACCGCGAAGGCCTCGCGGGGGCTTATCACCTGCCCTGGGTGTATTTGCACGGCATCAAGGATTACAGCGACATGGCCGCGCATTTGGAGCGCTACCCGGCGATGCGCGCGGTCGTAAACTTTGCGCCGGTGCTGCTGGAGCAACTCGACGACTACGCGCAACAGTTGGATGCGATGCTGAAGACCGCCGTCCCCACGCAAGATCACCTGCTGAATTTTTTGGCAGGGGTTGAGCCTATTCCCACCGATGCCGCCGCGCGTTTGAAGTTGATTCAGGCTTGCCAGCGGTGCCACGCCCCCCGCATGATCCATCCCTATCCGGCCTTCAATCGGCTACTGCGCATGATAGGCGCGACCGACGATGCGGGCGTAGGCAGCCTGGGTCTGCAATGGCATTTAAGTTATCTCTCCGAGCAATATTTTCTGGATTTATTGACGTGGTATCACCTTGCCTGGCTGGGGCATTCGTTAAAGCAGTTACCGTTAGCCCAGACCTTGCTCGCACAGGCGAGTAATTATTCAGTGGCGGATCGGCGCGGCTTACTCGAGCTGATGCAGGTGTGTCTGGCCGGATTGATTCCCCGCTATAAGGCTCTTGCCGACCGTGGTCAAATTGAGCTGTCGATGACGCCTTATGGCCATCCCATCGTGCCGCTACTAAACGACTTTGCAAATATGCGCGACGCGCAACCCGACGCGCCTGCGCCGCAAGCCGCTCACTATCCCGGCGGCGTCGAGCGTTCGCGCTGGCACCTTCAGGAAGGGCTCGCGGTATTTGAACATTATTTTGGGCGCAAGCCAGAGGGCGTGTGGCTGTCGGAGGGTGGGGTCAGTCGTGACGCATTAGCATTGCTCGACGAATTTGGTATCCGATGGACCGCCTCGGGCGAAGGCGTTTGGCGCAATAGCTATGCACTTTCGGGCAGCACCGACGCGATGTTGAGTAACAAGCAAAGCCTATTTTCACCAGCTCAGGTCGAGGGCTTGCAGACACGCGTCTTTTTTCGCGATGATGGTTTGTCTGATCTGATCGGATTTAAATATAGCAACTGGCATTCGGACGACGCCGTGGGGGATTTTATTCAGCATCTGGAAAACATCGCGAGCCTGATGGACGACAAGCAAGATAGCCAGGTGGTGTCGGTGATTTTGGATGGCGAAAACGCTTGGGAGTACTACCCTGAAAACGGGCATTTTTTTCTCGACGGCTTGTATGCCGCATTGTCGAATCATGCCACGCTGCGGATGAGCACTTTTGCCGAGCAGGCCCGCACCGCGCCGGTCAGCCAGTTGGCGCGGCTGGCAGCGGGCAGCTGGGTATATGGCAGCTTCTCAACCTGGATTGGCTCCGACGACAAGAATCGCGGCTGGGATTATCTGGTCGACGCCAAACGGGCATACGACAGCGTAGTCGCCGCAGGCAGTCTCAACGCAGAGCAATTACTGCTAGCCACGCGCCAGTTGGGCGTATGCGAAGGGTCGGATTGGTTTTGGTGGTTTGGCGATTACAACCCGGCGGGCAGCGTCAGCGACTTTGATCAGCTTTTTCGCACCCAGTTGCGCGTGCTCTATCGCTTGATTGGCATCGTGCCGCCCCCTTATCTGGATGATGTGTTATCGCGCGGTGGCGCAGGCGGCGCCGCGAATGCGGGGACCATGCGCAGAAATGTCGGATGACGTGAATGCGCAAGCGCCGGTTTAATCATCAATGATCCCACTTCCACCAGCCACGCGGCGCGCCGGTATTTTGCTGCATCCCACTTCGCTGCCGTCGGGTACGTTATCGGATGTGACGCGCTGGCTGGATTTTTTGCAGGCCAGCGGCTGTACGTTGTGGCAAATGCTGCCTCTCGGGGTGCCCCTTTCTGGGCTCTCGCCGTATCAATGTGTATCGGCGTTTGCAGTCAACCCAGCCTTGTTCCCGGACGCGCGCGCCGATATGCGTCGTTTTGCAAGTTGGTGTCGTTCGCAGCAGCATTGGTTGCGTGATTACGCGCGCTTTATGGTGGCAAAAACCATGCATCACAACGCAAGCTGGGTCGACTGGCCCGAGGCACTACGGGTGCGCGATGCTGACACGCTCGCCGTTTTTGACCAGCAGCATGAAGCAGCTTTGACCGCGGTAAAAACCGAGCAGTATCGCGTCTATGTGCATTGGCAAGCCATACGTCGCGCAGCGAGTGAACGTGGCATCGCCTTGTTTGGCGACATGCCGATTTTTGTCGCGCATGACAGCGCGGATGTTTGGGCCCACGCCGAACAATTTTTACTCGACGAAGCGGGCAATCCCACCGTCGTCACCGGCGTGCCTCCGGATTATTTTTCAGAGACGGGGCAGCGTTGGGGTAATCCGCATTACAACTGGCCGGTGATGCGCGAACAGGGGTTTAGCTGGTGGCTCGATCGGTTGCGCTACCACTTCGAATGGTTCGATTGGGTGCGTATCGACCATTTTCGCGGACTCGCTGCTGCGTGGACTATTCCGGTCGCGGATAGCACGGCAGTCAATGGTTATTGGGAAGCTGTCCCCGGCGCGGATTTGCTGCAAAAAATTCAACATGAGATGGGTGAAATTCCGCTGATTGCCGAAGACCTGGGCGTGATTACGCCAGACGTTATCGCCTTACGCCGCGACTTTCATTTGCCCGGAATGGCGGTACTGCAATTTGCGTTTGACGCGCATGCAGACAATCCCCACAAGCCTGAAAATGTGGCTGTCGAGACCGTGTATTACACCGGCACGCACGACAACGACACCACCTTGGGCTGGTACGCCAGCCTGCCCGAAGCCGTGCAAGATCAAGTTCGGCAGCGATTAAACGCAGCCGATGCCGACCAGGTACTCGATGCGATGCGAAGTGCGGTATGGGAAAGCCGTGCCGCAATGGCGGTGCTGCCGATGCAAGACGTGCTACGACTCGGCAGCGAAGCCCGCATGAACACCCCGGGCACCATCACTGGCAACTGGAGCTGGCGATTTGACTGGAGCATGCTCACGCCCGATCTGGTACCTAGTTTGCTCGCACAATTACAGAAAGCCCATCGATGCGAGACCCCGCCCCAACCGTGATAAAAATCCCTGATCCCATTCCTGTTACACCGGCTGTGAATAGTACGAGAGTGTCCATCCTGCGCGTGCAGCACGGCACACACCACGACCCCTTCGAAGTGCTGGGCACACACGTTCAGCCAGACGGCGCTTCCGTCATCCGCGCGTTTTTACCTGCCGCAGAAGCAGTAGAAGTAGCCGACACGCCGATGACGCGAGTGGCGGGCACC
>JAYWDZ010000337.1:0-8652 GCA_043779595.1 Nitrosomonadales bacterium | reverse complement strand
TGCGGCTGAATCGGCAAAGCTGGCAGTGCTCGACAAGGCACCCGCTAATGCCAATGCAATGATAGAGGGTGTAAACGAATGCGCAGGTTTCATTATGTGTAGCTCCTTACTTTGGGTGATTGAGGAATAGGAGCCTCACACTTTGATTGGCAAACGTTGCGGCTAGATGAATGCTAGATGAATGATTTATAAAATATCCAGGCCGTTGGATCAGGTAAACGTTTGATCGCCAATGCGCGCCTTGCTCCGCAATTATCGCGCCGTATGCCTGGGTGCATTTGACCTTATAGACGCGTTGCGATGACTTGGGCGATTTCGCTGTCGTCGAGCATCACCGGATTGGTTTTCATACTGCTGCCACGGCTGTGGGCGACAATGCGGGTGATATCTATTTCGTGCACGCCGTAATGCGCAAGGCGTGGCAGCGCCAGCACGGCGGTCCAGTTTTCCAGCGTATCAATCAGCGCGGTGTGCGCTTCGGTTTGCGACAGACTTTGCTGTCGTGACAGCAGTCGGCCCACCAGCGCGTATTTTTCCAGTGCGGAATTGTGCGGGTCGCGCGCCTGCATCGCGCCGATGTTGATGCGCGTGGCGGCGGCCACCAGGGTGCCGCAGACCACGCCGTGCGGAATCGGGAAAAACGCGCCGAGCGGGGAGGCGAGCCCGTGTACCGAACCGAGCCCGACCTGCGCCAGTGTGATACCGGAAACCAGCGCGGCATACGCCATGCGGCTGCGCGCGTCGGCGTCGCCTGAGTCGGCGTAGAGCGCAAGCAAGCCATCGCGCGCGGCTTTCATACCGCCCCAGGCGAGCGAGTCGGTCAACGGCATGGCGCGGCTCGACACATAGGATTCCAGCAACTGGGTAAACGCATCCATGCCGTTGGCGGCGATCACCGCGGGCGGGCAGCTTGCCAGCAAATCGGGATCGACCACGGCGTATTCGGCGACCAGCTTTTCATCGCGGAAAGATTTTTTGAAACCGTCGGTGCCCTGCACGCTGAGCACTGCATTTTTGGTCGCTTCCGAGCCTGTGCCGGCAGTGGTGGGCACAGCAATGAAGGGCGTGGTGGGTCCGTGATAGGCCAGTTCCGGGCCGACGCCCTCGAGATGATCCATCACCGAATTGCCGGGTTGCAGCAGCCCGGCGATGGCCTTTGCTGCATCCAGTGCGCTGCCGCCGCCGATGCCGATGACGACATCGAAGTGCGTGTCGCGATACACGCGTACGGCATCATCAATCAGTTTGGGCGAGGGTTCCCCGTGGACCTGAACCTGTTGCCACGCGAGGCCGTGTTTGTGGAGTGCAGCGATTAAATCAGGCCAATGAGAAGTCGCGCAAAACGACTGTGCGCCGGTAACGAGCAGCGCGCGCGAGCCAAAACTGCGGGCGAGTGTGGGTAATTTACTGAACACACCGGCGCCAAATTCGATACGCGGCAGACGCGACACACTGAACGGGATGATGTGCAAAACGGCTCCGAAATCCCGCCCGCTAATGCGCCGGTTTGGTCTTGTAAAACTGCATCGGCAAAACCTGGGCGGCCTGCTTCTGCTGATTGATTACGCTGCGCTTCATCTTGCCCACCACGTGCATTTCGCAAGGTTTGCAGTCAAAGCGCAGCGTGAGTTTTTCGCTGCCGTTGATCAACGTCAACGGCTCGGCCTTGATGGTGCCGTGTACCCCGGTGATGCCTTTGGTCTGCTTGGGACACAGGCTGAGCGAAAAACGCACGCAGTGCTTGGTGATCATTAGTGAAACCTCGCCATCTTCCTCGTGGCTCTCATACGCGGCGGCGACGAGTTTGACGCCGTGGCGGGTGTAAAAGTCGTGCGCGCTAGCGTTGTAGACGTTGGCGAGATAGCTGAGCGTATCTTCCGGATAAGCCACCGGCGGCTCGACCGGCGCGGCGCGAGGGGGTCGTTGATAGGCGGCATTACGCGAGGCTTCTAACGCTTCGATCACCTCGCGACGCAAGGCATTGACGGTCGAGGCGGGGACGAACCACGGCTGCGAAAGCTCGAGGGTTATTTCGAGTGGCACAAAAATGCTAGTGCCAAGCTTGGCCAGATTTTCGCGCAGGCTCGTCTCGGCACGCGCAGTGTCGTGAGCAATTTGCTCGGGCAAAGTCGCATGTACAGTGGCAGTAAAGCCGTCTTCGTCAGTGGCCGTCAGGTGCAAGCCGTTTATGCTATCGGTGAGCTTGAGCCACACGGCGATGCGGCGGTCGGCAGATTTTTTATCGAGCACGCGCTGCCAGCTCATGTCGCGGTTGCGATTGATTTCGGTGCCGACACGTAGGTCTTTTAACGTGTTGATCGGGTCTTTAGGAAAGACCTGCCAGCGGTTTTCCTCAAGCCCCTCGACGCGATTCACAGCCAACCCTTGCAGCTCTTTTTGTAGATCGTAATAGCACAGGCCATCGCCATTATGCAGTGTGGCGTCGGTGTCGATTTCTATCCATTTAGAGGTGACTTTACTGATATGCCCTATGACTTGGCCCGGATTTTTGGGCGAGTCGAATGCGCCGATGTCGTCACGACGACCCGTCACAAAATAATCGGTCGAACCGCGATTGAAGTTTTGGTTCGGGTCGGGCGTAAAGCTGAATGTGCTGCGCCCGCTGGACGCACGCGCAAACTCGGGGCGCGCGTCAATAATCTCATCCAGTAACGTGCGGTAATGCGCGGTGATGTTTTTCACATAGCCCATGTCCTTGTAGCGGCCTTCGATCTTGAAGCTGCGAATGCCCGCGTCGATCAGCGCATTCAGGTTATCGCTCTGGTTATTGTCCTTCATCGACAGCACGTGTTTGTCGTGCGCAACAATGCGCCCGTGCGTATCGGTCACCTGATACGGCAGCCGACACGCCTGACTGCAATCGCCGCGATTGGCGCTGCGCCCGGTGTGTGCCTCGCTGATGTAGCACTGGCCGCTGTAGGCCACGCACAACGCACCGTGGATGAAAAACTCCAGCGTGCAGTCAGTTTGCGCGCGGATCGCGGCGATTTTTTCCAGCGTGAGTTCGCGCGCCAGCACGATCTGGTTCAACCCAACGTCCTGCAAAAAGCGCGCTTTCTCGGGCGTGCGTATATCGGTCTGGGTACTGGCATGCAGTTGAAGCGGAGGCAGATCGAGTTCCAACAGCCCCATGTCCTGAATGATCAGAGCATCGACACCGGCCTCATACAACTGCCACGCCAGCGTGCGCGCCGCCTCCAGTTCGTCGTCGCGCAGGATAGTATTCAGCGTGACAAAAATCCGTGCATCAAAGCGATGTGCGTGCCGTACTAGCCGCGCAATATCCACGATGGAATTATCCGCATGGCCACGTGCGCCGAATGACGGTCCGCCGATATAAACCGCATCGGCACCATGTTGAATCGCTTCGATGCCAATATCGGCGTCACGCGCGGGGGAGAGAAGTTCTAGCTTATGAGGGTGCATGGCCGCATTTTACTTTGAGCACGAACTGGATGAAACGTAAATAGAGAGATCAACATGCCATACAGACAGGTCTGGATACAGCGAAGTTAATTGCCTATAGTATGCAGTGAAGTGCAGGGCGGGTGGCGATTACAACCGGGCGTGCAATCTCAGAATGACATTGAAGTTTTTGTGTCTGAAATAATAAGGAGACTATCGGTGCCCGGCCTCGATAAACAATCCCATAAATGGACCACCCTGACCCCATTCTTAAGCCTGCGTACCCGGCTTCTACTCTTAAGCATACTTACTCTGCTTCCTGCACTTGGATTACTGCTTTACACCACGTTCGAACAGCGCCTAGAGGCCACGAACCAGGCGCGAGCCCAGGCGATTAGTCTTTTGCAACTTGCCGCGTTGGATCAGAAGCATATGGTCGGAGGCGCCCGCCAACAACTGATTACCTTGACGCAATTGCCGTTTGTGCATGATCTCGCATTGGCTGGGCAGTGCACAGAATTATTTGCCAGGCTCAAATTGCAGCATCATTTTTACAATAACCTCGGCGTTGCCGATCGTGAAGGACAGGTCTATTGCAGCGGAGCACCGCTCAGCCAGTCCGTTAATATCGCCGACAGAGACTATTTTCGCGCCGTGATGACCAAACGCGATTTCGCCATCAGTGATTACCAAATCGGTCGCATAGCCAAAAAGGCAGTGATCGTTTTTGGGTACCCTGTCATGGATGACGCGAACGTCATCCAGGGTGTGGCATTTGTTTCTATTGATCTTGCGAAATGGTTCAAGGAATTGGCTGCCGGTACAGCCCTCCCTGAGGGTGCTTCATTACTGCTGATCAATAACAAAGGCACGATCTTCGCCCGCCATCCCAACCCGGAGCAATGGCTGGGCAAGACTATGGTCGATCGGCCGCTGATGAATGCCATCAAGGCAGGGCTTCAACAAGGCGGCGTGGATGATAGAGGTATCGACGGTGTGCAAAGATTCTATGTATATACCCGACTATATGATGCCCCGACTGGGCAGGTCTATCTGGTGGCGGGTATTCCTTCCGCTCACCTGTACGCTGACGCCCATAAAATATTTTGGGCCGGGCTCATCGGCATATTGCTGGTTGCCGCAATCATCGGCGTGATCGCTTGGGTAGGCGGCTCTCGGTTGATACTCGCGCCGTTGCTGGCATTAACGCGTACCGTGACTCAGCTTGGGCAAGGTGACCTGCAGGCGCGTACGCACTTGTTACATAATCGTGACGAGCTTGGTCAGCTGGCACAATCTTTCGACCATATGGCCGCCTCATTGCAGGAAAAAAATGAGTTGCTGGCAACGGTTGGCAACATAGCGAAAGTAGGGGGGTGGGAGTTCGATGTGAATACTCAAACCAGTAGCTGGACGCCCGAAATAGCCAGAATTTACGACTTGGACCCCGAAAACATTACCAGTATGGACATTGGGCCGACATTTTTTCAGGGCGAATCCCAAAAAATAATCGAAGACGCGCTTAAAAACGCGGTGGCGAATGCCATTCCTTATGATCTGGAACTGGAAATGGTCACTGCAAAAGGCAACCGCAAATGGGTGCGCACCATTGGCCAACCCATAATCGAAAAAGCTCAGGTTGTGAAAGTCCGGGGCTCGTTTCAGGACATCACTGAGCATAAACGCATCGCCGAAGAAATCAAGTGCCTCAATGCTGATTTAGAGCGCAAAGTCATCGAACGCACAATCGAATTGGAGAGCGCGAACAAAGAACTTGAAGCGTTTAGCTATTCGGTGTCGCACGATTTGCGCGCGCCGCTGCGTACCATTGACGGATTCAGTCAGGCGATACTTGAGGACTGCTCAGACCAGCTGAATGAGCAAGGTAAAGGTCATCTCAACCGGGTGCGTGCTGCCACGCAACACATGGGAAATCTAATCGACGACTTGCTTAAACTGGCCCAGGTAACGCGTGCGGAAATAAATTGTGAAGCTGTAGATATCAGTGCGCTCGCGGAGAGTGTGCGCGAGAGTCTGGAGAGTGCCACCCAGACCCGAAAGGTGGAATGGTATATAGAACCTGGCTTGGTTGATTTTGGAGATATACGCTTGTTGCGGGTCGTACTGGATAATCTGCTGGGCAATGCGTGGAAATTCACAAGTCAGAAAAGCCTTGCCCGCATAGAATTTGGCGCGCTCAAACAATCAGAAGGCAAGCATGCCTATTTTGTGCGCGACAACGGCGTAGGATTTGACATTGCTTATGCAGGCAAGTTATTTGGTGCTTTTCAACGCCTGCATAATGTAAAAGATTTTCCTGGCACGGGTATCGGTTTGGCTACGGTACAACGTATTATTCACCGCCATGCCGGCCGAGTCTGGGCCGATGGCACAACGGGAGAGGGCGCGACGTTTTATTTTTCTTTGGGTTGAATGTGTTTTGTTTAACCGCCAAAAACTAGGGAGAATTGTGTGAGAGAAAAAACCATATTGCTGGTGGAAGACAATCCAGATGACGAAGCGTTGACTTTGCGCGCGCTAGAAAAAAATAACATTCTCAATTCAGTGACTGTAGTACGCGATGGGGCGGAGGCGCTCGATTATTTATTCTGCCGAGGCGTCTATGCGACACGCGATGTAAATTCTCCGCCCGCAGTAATTTTGCTGGACTTGAAGTTACCCAAAATTGATGGTCTGGCAGTGCTCAAGCAGATGCGCAACGACGATCGCACTCGATTGTTGCCTGTGGTTATTCTGACTTCTTCAAAGGAGGAGCAAGACTTGGTCAGTGGCTACAGTCTGGGTGCAAATAGCTATATTCGAAAACCGGTGGACTTTACCCAGTTCATGGAAGCGGTTCGCCAGGTTGGGCTTTACTGGCTGATGCTGAACGAAGCACCCCCGAAGCCATAAACCATGACCCAGCCGATTCGTATCCTGATTGTGGAAGATTCAGAGGCCGATGCCGAGTTATTGTTACGCGAGCTAAAGCGCGGCGGCTATGAGCCTCAGTCCGAGCGGGTAGAAACGCACACGGAACTTGATGCTGCGTTGAATCAACAACCCTGGGACTTGATTGTCTCCGACAATGCCATGCCGCACTTTAATGGCTTGCAAGCACTAAAACTCACGCAGGAAAAGGGGCTGGATATTCCTTTCATTCTTGTTTCTGGCTCAATAGGTGAAGACGTTGCTGTCGCCGCGATGAAGGCGGGGGCCCACGACTACCTGATGAAAGGGAACACCGCACGTCTGTTACCTGCCATCGCGCGCGAACTGCGTGAGGCGCGCATTCGCCAGGAACGTCGTCAGGCGGATGAAACCATCCATCGGCTTGCCTATACCGATCCCGTCACGGGTTTACCAAATCGTGTACGTTTTTGTGAACTGCTTGATAAAACCGTGGCTGAGCAACGGGATGAAAATCGCCCGGTGTTCCTGTTGCTTTTAAATCTTGATCGTTTTCGGGAAGTAAATGATGCGCTTGGTTATGACAGGGGCGACAGCCTGCTACGGAAAGTAGGCATTCGTTTGCGCAGTACATTGTTTGCGTCCGATGTGATTGCCCGTTTGGGAGGCAACGAGTTCGGCATTTTAATGTCGCGGCCGGATTCCACCGATGACGTGTCGGAGGTCATCAAGAACATACAACAATTTCTGGAAGAGCCGTTCATTCTTGACGATATTCCGATTATTGTTGAGGCCAGCATCGGTGTGGTGAACGTGCCAGAGCATGGGGACAATGCAGCTACTCTATTGCAGCGCGCCGATATCGCCATGTATCGCGCCAAAAAAATGGCAAGCGGCTTTGCTGTTTACGCGCCTGAATATGATCAGCGCAGCCCAGAGCGACTGGGACTCATGGGGGAACTGCGCGATGCCATAGAAGGTGGCCAACTCCTGCTGCATTATCAGCCGAAAGTAGATATCAAAACCGGGTACATCATTGGCGTAGAAGCGCTCGTACGCTGGCAGCATCCTCGCCTGGGTTTGCTGCCGCCAGATACGTTTATCCTGGCCGCGGAACAAACCGGGCTCATTGGCCCTTTGACTCGCTGGGTATTGATTAATGCGTTGACCCACTGCCAACGAATGCAACTGCATGTAAGTGTCAATCTCTCAGCGCGCTCATTACATGATCCGCACCTCGTAGCGTTTGTATCAGACGCCCTATTGAAAACCGGTGCTATGCCCCAGCAATTAACGCTAGAAGTGACCGAGAGCGCCATCGTGCTTGATCCAAAAAGCGCCGAAGAAATGCTGGCGGCTTTAAATCAAATGGGGATAAAAATATCTATCGATGACTTCGGCACCGGGTATACCTCACTCGCCAGCATCAAGCATTTATCCGTCAATGAGATCAAGATCGACAAGTCATTTGTACTGGGCATGCTGGAAAATAATAGTGATGCAGCCATCGTGCGTTCGGTGATCGACCTCGGTCACAATCTCGGCCTGCGCATAGTGGCGGAAGGGATCGAAACCAAAGAGATATTAGAGGCTTTAGCCGATCTTGGTTGCGACGAGGCACAAGGTTATTACATCAGCAAACCCCAGCCTGGCGCGCTATTGGATGACTGGTTCCGGACCTGCGCATGGAAAATGGAATTGCCTCATGAGAAGTGATCTCGCTGAGCTGTAAACCTCGCTTAACACGTCTCCATAATAAATTTTGATAGAGGGGTGCCAATGCGCCGCCGCCTGTTCGGCGGCGGCGTGCAATTAATGGGTTACAGGCTGCACCTTGGAGCAAGCGCGTCCCAAAGCACTAGCAAAGGAGCACGCGAGGGCAGGTTTCCCTTGGCGTTCGGATTCTGCGCGGAGGTTATCCAGCATCGAGCCATTGCCATGAAGCGCTTTAATAACCGGCCGCCAGTCCTCACGGGGTAGCCACGCCACCAATCCAGTCTGCATTTCATAACTTAAGGAAGTCTGCATGGCCTGTGCTAAAAGCGCGGAGTCGCGGAACAACCAGGCGGTACGTTGGCGCTTATCTTCAATAGGCATATTCGCTTTCGATACGGCGTCTATAGCTTGAACTAACCACTCCGGGAAAATGCCAGATTTTTGTTCAGCTCGCAAAACTGGGTAGTTCAGCGATAGCACCGCATCAAGATAGGCTTTGCGATCACTGCCCCAGTGCTGATTGATGAAGCTGAGATTAGCGTCAGTCAGCTCGTCGGAGGGAGGAAAACAGTCGTGGGTTTGGCCGTCTACCGGCATTCC
>JAYWDZ010000336.1:0-65896 GCA_043779595.1 Nitrosomonadales bacterium | reverse complement strand
TGTCTCGCGCGAAGCCGAGGATGCGCGACAACAGCGTCATGCTGCTGACCGCAGCGAGGGATCTAAGTAGATTCATGGTGATCGTTGGTAAAAGGTGCCCGCATTGTGCGGGCGGCGGGCGAGGGCTGCAAGTCATGCGCGGGCTGGTGCAACTCACAAGCTGACGGCAGATCGCTCAAAAGCTATAGGAATAAATCCACACCCCCTCGCGCCAGCAGCGCGGCACCATAGGCGGCCTCGGTATGCGATGCGCGGGAGACGGGCACGCCGAGCAGCCGTTGCCGAATCGTTGTCCAGGCATCGTTTTGCGCGCCGCCGCCGGCACTTTCTACTTTCACCAACGGCGTTGCGCCGAGGTCGGCTAGCAAGCCGTAACCTTGCGACTCGATACGCGCAAGGCTCTCCAGCAGTCCATGCAGAAACGCAGTATCGTCGGCCGGGCGGGGTGTCAGACGCGGCGACAGGTGCGGATCGTTGACCGGAAAACGCTCACCTGTCCGGGGGAGCGGAATATAGTCCAGCGGGCTGGGCACGGTTGGATCGATTGCGGCGCTTAGCGCGGCAAGTTGGCTATCGTCAAAGAATTGCCGCAACACTGCGCCGCCCGTGTTGGACGCGCCGCCCGCCAGCCAGCGGGGACCGAACCAGTGGCTGTACACCCCATGCTCGGCGGACTCGACGCGCGTGTCGGAGAGCAATTTCAGCACCAGCGTACTGCCCAGCGACGTGACCGCCTGGCCGCTTTGGTTTGCACCGGAGGCGAGAAAAGCTGCGATGGAATCGGTCGTCCCGGCACGCACTACGCACGCGGGGTTGAGGCCGAGATACCGCGCACGCGCAGAGGAAAG
Organism: Nitrosomonadales bacterium; assembly: GCA_043779595.1. Lineage (GTDB taxonomy): Bacteria > Pseudomonadota > Gammaproteobacteria > Burkholderiales > Thiobacillaceae > Thiobacillus. The sequence goes on along the minus strand of JAYWDZ010000336.1, from coordinate 65,048 downwards.
GGTCGCTAGACTTGACCCTGGCATCACGGGCAGCGGCAAATATTTCACGTCAACTAGTTGCCCCATCCACATCGGCCAAGCCAAGGTATTCAGGTCCAGCCCCATTTTCAGCGCGTTGTGATAATCGGTGAATCCGCCTTGCTCGGTTAGCAAGCCCGATAGCCAATCCGCCTGGTTGAGATACAACCGAGCACCAGTGAGGCCCATGCGCTGCTTGAGCCACAGCATTTTTGCAAGGCCGGACGTCACCGCAGCAGCTGGATGACCAACCGGCGCGATGCGCTGAATCGTGCATGCCTCGTCAACCGCGCGGGCATCGTTATATAGCAGCGGAGGGTGGCGCGGGTGGAGGTCGGCATCGCACGCGAGCACAGTGCCGGAGGTGCCGTCCATAGCTATCGCGGTGAGCTGCGACCGAATCGCGGGCGGCAACGCCGAGATCAAATCCCATAGCGCGTCGCGCCAGATGTCCACGGTCTCCAATTCGTTCAGCGTGCCGAAATCGCGGTGGTCTTCGCAAACGCTCTGGCCTTTGGCATCGATCACCTGCGCGCGCGCCCCAGAGGTACCAAAATCTATTCCTAGAAAATAATTCGTGTTCGTCATGCCGCCAGTCTGCCTGATCGTGCGTTAACAGCCAACGGATTCAACGGTGGTATTGTGGTTTTAAGCCGGAGATTATCCAGCAGAAAGGCTTCATAGATAGATAGATTCATTCCTAGGGATTTAATCTTGTGGGGGTCATCATCGTAACGTTCTGCAGCAGTAAGCAGACAATGCCCAATATATATCCCACAGCAATATTCGATCGCTGGACGCCAAGGTTGTGGGAAGATTCGGCTGGCAAATACAGTTCACGGCGCAGCAAGACGGCCGTTCGCTGTAAGAGGTAACCGCAAGATCCCACCGAGCCCATTGACGACCGGAGATTGCGTCGTGGAATGTTATTGATTTGGAGCAGAACGATGCTGATAACTCGACTCAAATTAAAAAACTGGCGTAACTTTAGAAAGGTGAATATCGCCTTACGTGAACGGGTCTATGTCATTGGCCCAAACGCCTCTGGTAAGTCCAATTTTCTTGATGTAATGCGTTTCTTGCGCGATGTTGCAAAACCTGAAGGCGGTGGTTTGCAGAAAGCGGTCAAAGATCGTGGGGGCATCACTAAGTTGCGCTGCCTACTAGCTAGGAAAGATCCAGAAATTTCCATTGAGCTGGAATTATCCGAGCGGGTGGATACCGCTCCGGTCTGGCGTTACACCTTGGCCTTCAAAAGCGAAGGGAAAGGGCAGCAACGTCCATTTATCAGTCAGGAAATGGTAGAAGACTTGAGTGAGGGAAAGCTATTACTGAATCGCCCCAATAACAAAGAAGACAAAAGCGACCCAGAGCGCCTCACCCAATCACACCTTGAGCAAATCAACACCAATCGTGAGTTTCGTGAAGTGGCCGATTTCTTCGCGTCTGTTACATATCTGCACCTAGTGCCGCAACTCTTGAAACATGCAGAAGAATTAGGTGGGTATCGCATGGAAGACGACCCCTTTGGACAGGCTTTTCTGGAACGAATTGCAAAAACGCCCGAAAGAGTCAGCCACGCGCGACTCTCCAAAATTGAAGAAGTATTGCGTGTGTGTGTGCCAAACATGCGTCAACTTCGCCTGGGGCGCGACAAAATTACAGGTGCCCCACACCTCGAAGCGCTTTATGAGCATTGGCGCCCCGATGCTGGATGGCAGCGTGAAGACCAATTTTCGGATGGCACTTTGCGCTTGCTCGGCATTATGTGGAGTTTATTGGAAGGCAATACTTTGCTTTTATTAGAAGAGCCGGAGTTGTCTTTAAATGAAGACATTGTGCGGCGGATTCATCCATTAATCTGGCAAATGCAGCGTCAGGCCAAATACCGCCGCCAGGTTTTTATTACGACTCATAGCGAAGCATTACTCCAGGAAAAATCCATTGATCCACGCGAGGTGATCCGGTTAGAACCTACCAGTGATGGGACTAATGCTGTCGAGTCAAGCGACGAAGACAAGGCACTCATCGCTGCCGGTTATTCCATCGCGGAAACCATGTTGCCTAAAGTCAAACCTGCTCAGGTAGATCAACTATCTCTGTTCCAGCCATGACAGAGTGCAATTTGCTGGTGGCAGCGGAGGATGAGCTTAGCGTTGCCGTAGTGCGCAAGCTCATTCAAGCAACTGGCCGGAAGTTTGTTATTTCTAGAATTATGAATGCACGCGGTTATGGTCGACTTAAGTCAGGCATACCTAAGTTTAGAAACGCCTGTCATGTGCTGCCGCATGTAGTGCTGACCGACCTCGATCAATATCCTTGCCCCCCTGCTTTGCTTCAAGACTGGAAGGCTCAGTCGCTGCCGCCTCAGCTGCTAATTCGTATTGCTGTCAGGGAAGTGGAAGCCTGGTTGCTTGCAGATAGGAGCGGTATCGCCAACTTCTTGAGTGTCGCGAAAAATAAGGTACCTCAATATCCTGAAGCCGAAGTTGATCCAAAGCGCACTCTTATCAATCTGGCACGGAAAAGTAGAAGGCAGCGCCTAGCGATGGAACTGGTGCCGGAAATGGGTTCCAGTGCATCAATTGGTCCACTCTACAATGCGCGCTTATCAGAGTTTGTAACCCTAAGCTGGGATGTTGAATGCGCCAGAATGGCCTCACCTAGCTTGGATCGTACGTTGTCTCGGCTCGCATCCTTTATGTCTGCCCCATGATGCACCCAAAATCCGCATAAAACTTACTTCCCTATGCGTCGCGCCTTGAAAGAATCAGTGAGACTTTAATTAAGCATTGGCCGCAACCTGCAACTACCAGCTCCTTCAATAGCTTGTACACGCCGACGTTTACATCAACCAGCAAAACCAAAACCGACCAGGGTCGATTTTTTCGGGAACTCGAGATTATCCGCGAGTATTAGACTGATGGTCAAAGCCAGTCAAGTCCACGCGGGGCGCGGGTTTCCAGCCTTTTTTGCAATGCTCGGCGATGACATTGGTGAAAATGCCACCGCGCACATAAAACTTGGCGGTCAGGCGCATGAAGCGCGGTTTGGCCGCCTTGATCAAATCATCCAGGATGCGATTGGTGACGTCTTCGTGAAAGTGGCCTTCCTCACGAAATCCCCAAATGTACAGTTTCAGGCTTTTGAGTTCGACGCAGGTTTTGTCGGGAATGTAATCCAAATACAGGGTCGCGAAATCGGGCTGGCCGGTTTTGGGGCACAAACAAGTGAACTCGGGGATTTCCATATGGATGTGAAAATCGCGCTCGGGCTTGGGATTGGCAAAGGTTTCCAGCAGGCGGAGGGGGGAGGAGGGCATGGCGGGGGCTCAGTGTAGAATGCGCAAGGACAAGAAGGCCACGCGAGCCTTCGGTAACGTCATTATAAAAGCTTAGGGTTCTCTTGCGCCTGACTCACATCAAACTCGCCGGTTTCAAAAGTTTTGTCGATCCCACGGTCATTCCTGTCCCCGCACAATTAACCGGCGTGGTCGGGCCGAACGGCTGCGGCAAGTCGAACGTGATCGACGCGGTACGCTGGGTGCTGGGCGAATCGTCGGCCAAAAATCTGCGCGGTGAGTCGATGCAGGACGTGATTTTCAATGGCTCCGGCACGCGCAAACCCTCCTCGCGCGCGTCGGTGGAGTTGGCGTTTAACAACGAACTCGGCCGCGCCGCGGGTCAGTGGTCGCAGTACGCAGAAATCTCGGTCAAGCGCGTATTGGAGCGCAACGGCGACTCGACGTACTCGATCAACAATTTGCGCGTGCGGCGGCGTGACGTGGCCGATTTGTTTTTGGGCACCGGCGTGGGCGCGCGCGCGTATGCGATCATCGAACAGGGCATGATCGCGCGGCTGATCGAAGCCAAGCCCGAAGAACTGCGCGGTTATCTAGAAGAAGCCGCCGGTGTCTCCAAATACAAAGAGCGCCGCCGCGAGACGGAAAGCCGCCTGAAGGACGCGCGCGACAATCTGAACCGTGTCGCCGACATCCAGCGCGAACTTAAAACCCAACTTGAGAAACTCGCAGCGCAAGCCGAGGTCGCTCAACAATATCGCAACCTGCAAACCGATTTGACCTTATCGCAGCACCGGCTGTGGTACGCAAACAAGCGCGATGCCAAGGGTCAGCGCGAGCGGGTGCAGCGTGATTTAAACGACGCGCAGACGCGGCTGGAAGCCGAAACCGCCCGCTTGCGCCAGATCGAAGCTACGCTAGAGTCCGCCCGCCAGACCCACTTTTCCGGGCAGGATGCGCTCAATGCGCAACAGGCCGTTTACTACCAGGCGCAGTCGGACGTGGCGCGCATCGAACAAAGCATGCAGCATCAAAACGCAACACGCGAGCGGCTGCATAAACAGATTCAGGATGTGGCAACGCGGCACGATGCCGCGTTGTTGCGACGCGATGCGGCGCTTGCGTCACATCAGGAATGGATGACCCGGCAACCTGGCTTGCTAGCGGCGTTGCACGAAGCCGAGCTTGCCGCGCGAGAGGCAACCGATAATCATCTCCCGCAAAAAGAAGAAGCGCTACGCCAGACCCAGCACGCGGTTGGGGAAGCGCAGCGCGCAGTCATGCAATACGAGCAGGCGCGGCAGGTGGATGAAAACAGCCTCGGCCACACCAAGCGCCAAATCGAACAACTCGATATTCGCCGCCGTCGACTCGAACAAGAGCAGGCGCAATTACCGCGGCCCGATGCGGCGGGGCTGGCTAAAAAAGAACTTGAGTTGCAGGAATTGGCGTGCGTGCTGGATGCGGCACTGGCAGGATTGAAAACAGCGGAAACGGATTTGCCGGAACTCGACGCCGCCCGCGCGCAACATATGCGCGATCTTGAAGTGGCGCGCAAAGCACTGCACCAGGTCGAAGCCGAACTTGCCGCATTGCAAAAGCTGCAAGAAAGCTTAAAGGCGGATGAAAAACTCGCAGCGTGGTTGCGCCAGCGCGGGCTCGATCAAACTGTGCGGCTATGGGAAAAACTACGCGTGGCGCCTGGCTGGGAAGCAGCGGTCGAAGCGGTGCTGCGTGAGCGTTTGCAAGCGGTCGAGTCCGCAGTCCCAACCGAATGGTTTGACGATGCACCCCCCACACGGCTAACCCTTTGGGGCGGTCAAGAGTCTAATTCGAATGTTGCCGGAAACACTCTAGCCAGCAAAATCGACGCTGACGACAGCGCGGTTCAAGCCGCGTTGGCAGATTGGCTCAGTGCGGTGCAGCTTGCTGATGATGTCGCGGACGCGCTATCCCGCCGCACAAGCTTGCAATCCGGGGAGTGCATGGTCACCCCCGAAGGCCATATCTTTACCCGCACTAGCGTGAATTTTCATGGGCCGCATACAGCTGTAGAAGGCATTCTCGCAGGCGGGCGTGAGCTGGCGAGGTTAGGCCGGGAATCCGTGACGTTACGCGCAGAAGTGGCTCGGCTCGAAGCCGCGCATAGTGAAGCGCAACTTACCCATGCCGAACGCCTGCGCGAAATTCAAGCACTGCGTGCGCAAACCGCGCAAACCCAAAGCCGCCACCACACCGCGCAATTGGAATTGGTACGACTGCAGCAAGCGGTGGAACGCGTGCAGGGCAGGGTGACGCAGATTGCAAACGAACTTGCAGAAGTCACCAAGCAAGCAGATACCGAGCGCGCTGCGATTAGCGCGCTTGAGGCCCACCTGATAGCGCTTCGCATGCAAACCGAACTCGCACGCGAACGTTTATACGAAGGACGGCAGCAGCGGGATAAGGCGGATCGTGCAGTATTCGAAGCGCGTGAATTGCAACGTGCTGCCGAGCGGCGACACCAAGAGGCCGGATTCTCGCTCACCACTTGCGACAACAAAATCAAAGAATTGTCAGCCTCAATTGAACTCATCAATAAAGAAATTAGCGATGATGAAACGCGCTTAACGCAGGCGCGAGATGAGCTAGAGCAACTACCAAAAGATGCATTGGATATCGAATTGCAGGCGGCACTGGCAACACGCAACGCCACTGAAACGCAACTCGCCGCGGCACGCGATGCGCTCGAAGGCCTCACCGCGCAATTGCGTGTGCACGATGAAACGCGCCTCGTATGCGAACAGGGGCTGGAGCCTTTGCGCAGCGCCATCGAACAATTGCGCTTGAAAGACCAGGAAGCGATGCTGATGCAATCGCAGTTTGAATTGCAGCTCACCGAAGCCGCCGCAGACGAAGTTCAGCTGGAATCCAGCTTTGCCGATAGCCCCAAGCCCAGCCAGTTGCAGGGGCAAATTACCCGTTTGCAAAATGAAATTGCGCTGTTGGGCGCGGTCAATCTGGCGGCGTTGGACGAACTCACGCAGGCGCAGGAGCGTTTCGATTATCTGGCCGCGCAATCAACAGACCTGGCTGAGGCGGTGGCTACCCTCGAAGACGCCATCCGCCGCATTGATCAGGAATCACGTGCGCGACTCAAAGAAACCTTCGACGCTGTAAATGGCCATCTGGATGAGCTTTTCCCGCAGCTCTTCGGGGGCGGCCAAGCGCGCCTGATTTTATCCGGCGACGAATTGCTGGATGCCGGCGTGCAAATGTTTGCGCAACCGCCCGGCAAGAAAAACGCGTCGATCCATTTGTTATCAGGCGGCGAAAAAGCCTTGACCGCACTGTCGTTGATTTTTGCGATGTTCAAACTTAACCCCGCGCCGTTTTGTTTGCTCGACGAGGTCGACGCGCCACTAGACGACGCCAACACCGACCGCTACTGCAATCTGGTGAAGGCGATGTCGGCGCACACCCAGTTTCTGTTCATCACCCACAATCGGGTGACGATGGAAATGGCGCAGCACCTCGCTGGCGTCACGATGCAAGAGCCTGGCGTATCGCGGGTCGTCGCGGTTGACGTTGAAGAGGCGGTTGGAATGGTTGAAGCGGGCTGATCACGCTGGGCCGCATGTTAGGGCCTCAGGGGATCCCGGAGAACGTCGAAACCTATATCGCCAAGATGCAATGCTTATCAAGGTTATCTCTTTGGCGACTATTCCATGGGGCATCTTGAGACGATATTGCTGGTTTAAACAGAAAATTTTCTGGCTATCCTACAAAAATTTCAGCCTATAAAGTACTACTGATTCAACCTTTAGGGTATGCCGTCTGCAAGATAACTCCCTAGACTCAAAACTGTCATGAAAGCATCCCTAAAGGTTAGTGAAACCGGGGAAAGTCATTAGTTTTTGAGTTAAGGAGTCCATCATTAAACTGCTCGCCCACCCACGTCAAAACCATCTACTCAACGCACTACCGGATGAGGTTTATGCGCGTTTAATGCCGCATCTTGAGTATGTAGAAATGCCCCTCAGCGACGTGCTGTATGAAGCTGGCGCTGCCTCACCCCACATTTATTTTCCGATCACGTCCATTGTTTCTCTGCTTTATGGGATGGAAAATGGCGCCTCAACCGAAGTCGCAGTGGTAGGTAATGAAGGCTTAGTCGGCATAGCTCTGTTCATGGGCGGTGAAACGATGCCTAACCGCGCAGTAGTGGAAAGTGCCGGTCATGGCTATCGCTTAAAGCCACGGTTTTTAAAAGAAGAAGTCAATCTGGGTGGCCCAGTACTGCACTTATTGTTGCGCTATACCCAGGCCCTGATTACCCAAATGTCGCAAACAGCCGTGTGCAATCGTTATCACACGCTGGACCAGCAATTGTGCAGAAGGCTTTTGATTAGCCTTGATAGGCTCCACACCAATGAATTGGTTATGACGCAGGAACTGCTCTCGAACATGCTCGGCGTGCGGCGAGAAGGCGTGACCGAAGCTGCCGGAAAATTACAGCGCGCAGGTTTAATTCAATATTCTCGTGGCCGTATTACAGTACTCAATCGACCGGCATTGGAAGAGCGGGTTTGTGAATGCTATAGCGTTGTCAAAAAAGAATTTGATCGATTGCTGCCAGGAGCGTGTGCACAAAAACATGCTTATGCTGACGCGCCATTCCAGTCGAAAGTTACCCGGGTCAATCCTCCCCACGCACCTTTAAGTAAAGCTGCGTAAGTATTGATCGAAATTAAAGTAGCTTTTAGATATTGTACGCAATCACTTGTTTAGTTTGAATACATTCTTTTGAGTTCATCTTGCTTCATTATGAAATAAGCGTTTCTGCTTATTTCATATAACTGTCGTGGGTACTGTTCAGAGCCGGTAAACCAATCTTGTAGGCGCTTATTAGTCCGAGTTTCCACCGGTACGGATAAGGAATTGAGGTAACTATCTATGGCGAGGTAGTAACGCATGGTGTTCCTCTCCACCATACCTCGCATGCCTTTTATGTAGTGTGGCCTGATATCGGAGGGATCTTTGGTTAACGTAAAACCAACCTTATTTCTACCGACCGAAGCCAAATAAGCCTTCATAGCTAAGCCACCCGTCAGGCCATATTCATAGGAATACGCGAGATGTATAAATGTCTTGTTGGCTTGCACTGGAATGGCTTCAAACAGAATCCGATAGTTACGCGTACCCATAGGGCCTTCATTCGCATTCAGTTTGACGCTGAGATAATTACGGTCAGACTGCATCACCCGAAAACCCAACGCAAGCTCATAGGCATCTTCGATAGGCTGAGTCACCTTTTTGCCTATTCGCATTCTTAACTCAGCGCCATCTCCGCGAAGTATCGCTTTGCAGTACTTGGTATTAATGTGCAGGATCAAAATATCGCACCAATTAGAGGGAAGCTGCAGTGCAGCATTAACCTCATTGAAAGGATGCTCAATCAGGGCATAAATATCACCTCTTAATTGATTTGAGGCCTCAATGGAGTCAAGAAATATCGGTTTCTTAAATTGATTACTCCGAAGCTCGACAACCAAGCCGCCATATTTTGTATTCAACAATAGCTCGACGTTTTTATCAGTTGCTCCAAAGGCAGAAGCGGATAAGCCTACGAAGAGGTTAAATAAAATAAGCGTACGTCCGGTCCATTGGCTCTTCATTTTGGTAAAGCCTTGATGATTTTTTAAATTAAACTGTATAACGTTATCAGGGACCTAAGATGCACCTAAGGTAAATTCAGACATCAATCTATCCGAAACCTAATCAGCGACTTCGTATAATGTATATTATGTTAAATGTTAAGGATTCAAGGAATCACATCACAGGCTTGGCATCATCACTACCATTGGACTTTGGCTCGGAACTAAATCTTGCTTAAGCAGGTTTAAAGGCTTTTTAAAGTCTTGCGATGCTCGAAAGCTATTTGAGGAGCATGACGTGCCTCGGGCGAATTCCACAAGTGCCCTACCTTAACAAAAATCAAGCAGCCCATTTTAGAATAAGGTTGATGTGCGCTCATGTGGGGGTTACGAAGCCACGTGCCGCTGGAGTAATCACCGTTTTCATCCTGAAATGTGCCTTGCAAGACAAAAATTTCTTCCCCGCCACAATGTTGATGTTTGCTGAAGTAGGTTTCGGGTGCCCAACGCACTAAGGCGGTATGGGTAATGCCAGTTTGATCCAAAGCCAAAACCTCAAGGCCGGGTACTAGTCCCGCATGCCATCGTCTCTCAAATGGGCGAATAACTATGCATTTCCGATTAGAGTCTTCTGTGTGGAGGGTTTTGATAAGCAGCGTGCATCCATTGACACTTTTCCGTGCGGGGGTCCAGTCAGGGGAAGTTTTGAGATAAGTACCCGCGGGATATACGTCATTCTCATTCATGAACTCACCCTCAAGCACCAAAATCTCTCTTTTTTGAGCATGGGTTTGCCATGAAAAAGTAGTGCCAGCTTCGTACCTGACGATACGGGTGGATGCGTTTAAATTTTCATCACAGGATAGCAAGCACTGGGTACCTGGTGCACCGTTTACAGGTTCCCAAGGCAGCTTCGCAACGCTGAGTACAATACGTTGCATCAGGTCAGCATTGAGATTCATCTGTAAGTCCTTATGACGTACCCATTTAGCGGGTCACCTATTCCACAGGCGAATTAGCACCAGGAATATCTATTAGCTGTGTTAGAGCCAGGCGCTCCAATCAGCATTCATGCCTATTTCCCATTCCCGACCCTATACGCAAACATCCCTCCGGAAGGGTTGTTTTGCGCACCATAGGGGACATAGACCATGCCATCGCTCACAACAGTACCGGCGTTCATGCTGGCATGATGTGGTTTATTCAAGCCTAGATTAAAAATCACATTGAGATCACCGGTTTGATCCTGGAACAGCATCTCGCCATCAATAGTGTTAAACACCGATAACAGGCCTGATGAGGTTGTGACATAAAGCAGCTTATTAGCGACTGACACATGGCGCATAGCGGCCCCGGCTTTAAGCTCAAGGTAATCCTTTCCGGTATTTTTAAATTTCCAGATCGACTTGCCGGTACGGGCATCCAGTGCGTACACCTTGGTTTGCATCCCCGTTATTGCCATTCCGTCGTCGCTGACATCTTCTACATCTGCCCAAAATGCCGGACTAAAGGTGGCAAAAAAAGCATTTTTGTATTTACTAGTCGGCGTATCGAAGTTTGCGTCTGAAAAACCATCGTCAATCCCCTCAAATCCGGCAACGTAAAGAATGCCATTGGCATAAGCTGCGCCGGCCTGTATGCCCCCGAGGCCAGTGGATTTACTAATTTGACGCTGCCAGATTGTCTCTCCTGTCGCGCGGTCAACAACTCGGTATAGCCCCCCCTTGCTGCCCCCTCCCACTAAGTCCCTTTGACGGCCATCCGAGGTACGCGCGCTAAATAACACTGGCGGCGAAAGCACATCAGCGTCCCTCGGTCCATTTACCTGATTAGGAGCTGCTGAAACGGGGTTATTAAGATCAAACACATCGCCTTTGTGCAGTTGATTCACCCATACAAATTTACCTGTACGGTAGTCAATAGCGTAGAGACTATCGCTACGATCAATGTAACCGAGAGGGGCATGTGTTGCATCAGGATATTCTGGATAGGGCTTAATCGTATTTTGACCGGTACCCCCGTAGATGAGGTGACGTGACCTGTCTACCGCGAGCCCTGATCCCGCAGAAACACCTGCACTGTAACGCTTGCCAGTTACAGGATTGATATCTATCGTCGGGGTACGCCAAGCCTCAAATGGTTTAAGTGGATTGGTAATGTCCAGCGCCACGATGTAACCGCCCTGCCCCCCTTGAATGAGTGCATCATTCAAGATCACATTTACCTCAGTGATGAATAGCTTACGCACGCCGACCATAAAGTCTGTAGATGAACTTATGCTGTCAAGTGCGTCGTCCGATTTCGACGTATCAACATAAGTTTTTACGATAACTGGCTCACCTAAGTTGGAAGCCAGCAACTGATCTGGCACCAAAGCCAAGGGCTGTATACCTGGCATAACCGGATCGAAATCAATCTCGCCGCCCCCTACACGCTTAATGGCGTGAACACGGCCGTAAAGTGAACTATGAATCCAAATGAAGGGGCCAGAAATTACCGGAGCCGAGTAATACAGGTCAGGGGCGATAGCGGGAGTGTGTGCCGTGTAATCGGGATCAACTAATGGCGTCGACCAATGCTTTAAGGGGTTGGTTATCCCCCCCGTCTTGGCATCCCTGGCAAACAACATACCTAGTGCGTCAACGTAATAAATGGTGCCGTCAATAACAATAGGCGGGGCAATGACACCTACCACAGAACTTGGAAACTTCAATCCAATCGCTGATTCCAGAATAAACCCTGTCGGAGGTGGAGTAGGACGCCATTGGGAGTCATTAAATGTTTCCCAGGCGCGCTGCAACATGGGTGCGGTCTGAGGAGAAATTTTCCATTCATCAGGATTAAAGTTGCTGTTTGCGTAATCATGCGAGAAAAGCCCCCAATCCCCGGCTGCCTGTGCATAGGCATGCGTTACACTGTACAGCGCCATCACGGCACTGCACGCCAACCGTCCCCATTTTAGAAATTGCATTATCTCTCCCTGTTAAAGTTGTAGCGGCTCGAGTTATGTCTCGGCTTTAGTTAATTAGCTGAATATATCCGCACTTCAGGATCAGCTTTTAACAAAGGTTTTAATTCTGCCACCACATCTTTCGTAAAGAGGTCACTACTCAGATAAGCCTCGGCTTGTTGGCGGGTGGCAAACCCGTGCAGCACTTGAACATCGTCATCCCGAATCAGGAGTTCTTTCGAGGTCGCACCGGGAATTTTGGTTAAAAATGGTTTTTTATACTTGGTGTAGACCGCGCCGGCAGCAGCCCTGTCCTGTGGGTCGACCTTGAGCGTGATTTCCAGATACACCTTTTCAGCATACGCAAGGGACGGAAGCGTGAGAGCCGATGCGATTAGTAGGGAGAAAAGCGTGGCGAAATTCCGAAAAATACTTTTTTTCATGTGATGCTCCAAGGATAAAAAAATGAACGAGGATGGCTTCAGCTATCAGGCTTTTTCGTACAAGCGGACATCAGGGGGGCCTTGCAAGAGTGGCTTTAATGCGCTCACCACATCTCGATTGAACAAATCACTGTCTAAATAAAACCGGGCATTTTCAGCTGAGTCAAAGCCGTGTAGAACTTGCACGTCATCTTCTCTTATTAGCAGTTCCTTAGACACCGCTCCTTTCACCTGGCCCAAAAATTCATTTTTATATTGGGTATAAACCGCTGCAGCCGCAGCACGATCTTTAGCTGCAACATCCAAGTTTATTTGTAGAAAAACCATGGTCACTCTCCTTTGATGGATTGTTAAGCATCGCTAGCGGGACGCCAACGTGACCGAAGATTACCTATTTCTTATCGCGGTAAAAAATTGTATTTCCACATGGAATTTATTCGAAGACGCTATAAATATTGGTAGTGCCCCGAAAGACAAACCCATCGGTCGAAAAAAAAGCCTTGAAAAGGCCAAATCTGAGGTTACACATTAGGTGGCACAGCTGAGGCTCAAGCTGGGCGCAGACCATAAACTTGGCCCGGAAGTTATGTTAACCGTATGGTTGAATACTTGGGGCTGACACTTTCAAGCAAGGGGAGCGGTTTCCAATGGATGAGTTGGATTATTTTTAAAATTTAGATGCTGTACAAAATCACGAATTAAACTGTCCAAAACGGAATTTTTATTACCCCTCACCTCATAACTAATTTTTAATATTTCACCGCTATCGGAGGCTAATGGTCGAGCTTGCAAATTGGGGGGGATTATTTTGGAGTGGGGCAGGATAGCTGCCCCCACGCCTAAGGCGGCCCATTCCGCCAACACGTGATAACTAAGCGCACGTCCTTCATATTCGTTTAATTGTAAGTGCTGCGATTTAAACAGCTCTTTCGTCGTACGACTTAAGCCGCATCCCTCGGCGACTAAGACAAAAGTTTCTCTCGCTATGTCAGATAAACTAATTGGGCGATCAACAGGATAATTATTTTGGCTTCCCGAGGCCAAAAAACAGAGCGGCTCCTCATACAAAAGTTGTTTGAATTCGGTATTCGAGGACAGACTGACTGGCACAAAAATAAGTTCTAACTCTTGTAATCTGAGGCGCTCCTCAAGCTCCGCCATGTTTGCCTGTTCGAAAATAAACTCAACATGAGTGTTGGTCTTGCTCAGCTGCGCTGCGGCATTTTTTACCAAAGTTAGATTAATCAGGGGAGAGACCCCGATTCTGATAACCACTTGTAATGGGTGTTGATAGTTCCAGGCGGCTTGCTTCATGGAACTTTGATTGAGCAATATCGCTTCAATAAACGGTAGCAGGCGAACTCCGAATGCACTTAAAGTAACGCGCCGGGTAGTTCGAACAAAAATTTTGTTTCCCAGTTCATCTTCCAGCTGGGCAACAGCATTCGATAAAGTGGGTTGTGTTACACAACAAAGGGCTGCAGCCTTGCTAAAGGATCCGGTTTCTATCACTCCTTGCACATAGCGAAGCTGGTTAATGTTCATTTATAAAAACTATAAGTTCTATTCATATTTAGAATTTCTATTGAAGCATTTTTTCCGAGAATATACGTGAACATTGCGCCGTGTGGAGTTAGCAAGGCATGCGCAATGTTACATATTACATAAACGATGTGAAACTAAATAGGGAGCTTAAATTGCATATTCCTTTAAGGCCAATCGGGATCATCAATTCACCCTATATAAATCCTCGTTGTTCACCCCGCCAAGCCCGCATTGAGGGCGGCAAAGGCACTATCACTATCGAAGAAGCCTACTGTGATGGATTAACTGGACTCCAAGAGTTTTCGCACATTATTGTTATTTATTATTTCCACAAACAGTTCGAAATAAAATTAAAAGCAAGGCCTTGTTTCGATCCTGATCAGGAACATGGCATTTTTGCGAGCCGGTTCCCAACACGTCCAAACCATATTGGCATCAGCATTCTTAGTCTTGAATCAATTCAGGGAAATATTCTTAATTGCACTGATGTTGATGTGCTGGATGGCACGCCTCTATTGGATATTAAACCTTACGTTAAATATTTCGACCATGTCGATAACCCCAAATGTGGTTGGTATGACCAGGTAGATTGGACAAAGATTGCAATTGAATCACCGAAAATATTTGATCCTTTGCACACCATAATGCACTCATCCGTCACTGCAGAAATCTGAACTTTAAATCGAAGATCCACAATGCGGCACGATCCTGTGCCGTATGGGTAAACACCTCACTGCTCTCGCCTTCAATAGAGCATTTAAGCTTCTCTAAAAAATGTGTGCCTGTTCATGTGGGGTGAGTGGACTGGCGCGGTGTATTCCCCTACTATCCAAATCAATCAAAACTTGTTCCCGCATTAGGTGCGATAAGGCTTCGTTTTTTTTGCGGGGAGCCACTTATCCTTATACTTAGCATTAGGTTTTACCTTCTTGAAAAATCTAATGAAGCTGATAGCAAGAGCGACAGTGACCTGCACATTATTTGGGCTGAGTGCTTGTAGCATCAATACTCCCTATCCGGACACTCAGAGTGCAATACCCCCGCAGTGGTACGCTCCACTGCCACACAATGGCACGTTGACGGATCTTTCCCAATGGTGGAACCAATTAGGGGATCCGCTGCTGATTCAATTGATATCGTCCGCGCAAAAGGTCAATACAAGTCTAGCGCTCGCCAGATCGCGTATCGAAGAAGCTCGCCAAACTCGCGTTGTCGCCGATGCAGTTTTGCACCCACGTCTTGATGCGACTTTAAGTGCTACACGGAGCAGTGCCCAGCCCCCCGTTATTCCGAAAAATACTATGCTGCAGGGGGCTTTGCAGTCGTCCTGGGAGATCGATTTATTCGGGGCCAATCGTGCGAGCCGTGACGGCGCACAAGCCCGTTTGGAAGGTGCCGAGGCCGGATGGCATGAAGCCCGGGTATCGGTGGCGGCCGAAGTGGCGAATAACTACTACAGCTTGCGTGCATGTGAGGTGCTTTTGCGGATCACGCGTTCAGATGCCACATCCCGGTCCGAGACGGCGCGTTTATCCGCATTAAGCGCTGAGGCGGGTTTTGTGGCGCCCGCTACCGCTGCGCTTGCGCGTGCCAGTGCCGCTGAAGGCAATGGTCGCGTGTCGCAGCAGCAGGCGCAATGCGACCTTGATGTCAAAGCACTGGTCGCATTGTCAGCGATGTCGGAGCCGGAACTGCGTCGTCATTTGGCCGAGACGCCTGCCCGATTTCCGACAGCTGCAAATATTTCAATTGCAAGCATCCCGGCCCAGGTATTAGCACAACGCCCGGATGTGTACTCGGCTGAACGTGAACTTGTCGCCGCAAGCTTTGAAGTGGGCGGTGCCAAAGCGCAGCGTTTTCCCCGCCTAAGCCTGAGTGGATCGGTTGGGGTGGCGCGCTTTACTGGAGGTGGCGTGACCACCGATCTGTCGACTTGGTCGATCGGCCCGTTAGCGCTTAGCGCCCCGCTTTTTAATGGGGGCAGAAGCAAGGCCAACTTGCAGGTCGCACGCGTGCACTACGATGCGGCTGTCATTAACTACCAAAGCGCCGTGCGAAATGCGGTGCGAGAGGTTGAACAAGCGCTAGTGAACTTGCAAAGTGTCGATGCCCGAAGCAAGTTCGTCGCGGTGGCGGTGGAAGGTTTCCGTACCTCATTGGGCGGCACTGAAAGTCTTTATCAGAATGGCCTCACCAGTTTGTACGAATTGGAAGAAGCACGCCGCACCCGGTTTGCTGCTGAACTTGCCCTCGTGTCATTGCAGCAAGAACGCATGGCCGCTTGGATTTCGTTATACCGCGCAGCTGGCGGCGGATGGGATAACACACAGCGGCAGGTGCCACCCCCCTCGCCCGAGTCTGAGCCGGTAATAGCAACCGCACCCTTCTGGAAAAAATAGATCAATAAACCCTATGAAGCGATTCAAGTTCAAACGTGTGGTGTGGATTTTAGTGGCGCTAGTCGTGTTGCTAGGCGCGGCAATAGGGCTGTTTTCTTCCAAAGGAAAACCAGCTACTGATCAACAGGCCCCTAAGCCCGCATTAACAGTGACGACCACCCTCCCCGTTCAGGCGAGTTTACCCATCACGCTTGTCGCCAACGGCAATATCGTGGCTTGGCAGGAAGCCATTATTGGCAGCGAGTCGAGTGGATTGCGCCTAACCGAGGTACGCGTCAATGTGGGGGATAGCGTGCGCGCGGGACAAGTGCTCGCCACGTTTGCTGCGGAGGGAATTGATGCCGACGTGGCCCAAGCCAATGCTAATTTGAACGAGAGTCTTGCTAATGCAGCCGAGGCTAGCGCTAACGCTGCGCGGGCACGCACGCTGCAGTCTACCGGCGCGTTAAGTGCGCAGCAGATCAATCAGTATTTCACCGCGGAGCAAACGGCAAAATCTCGGGTGGCGGCGAGTCGGGCGATGTTGGCGGCGCAAAAACTCCGACTGCGACATACCCGCCTGCTCGCACCCGACGATGGGATTATTTCCACCCGCAGCGCAACCGTAGGCGCTGTCGTCTCGAGTGGCACCGAACTCTTCCGCATGATTCGGCAAGGCCGACTCGAGTGGCGAGCCGAAGTTACCGCAACAGAATTGGGCCGAATCCGGCCCGGCACTGTGGCGCGGGTGAAGGTCACGAATGGCGCGCAGATTATCGGCCGGGTGCGAATGATTGCCCCTACGGTGGACCCGCTTACACGTACCGCATTGGTCTATGTCGATCTGCCCCGTGCGCGGGGAAAAGAGTCACCTGCGAAAACGGGGATGTTTGCCGAAGGCGAATTCGAGATGGGCACCTCTCCGGCATTGACCGTGCCGCAGCAAGCCGTGGTGATCCGCGATGGCTTCAATTACGCATTCCGTTTGAATGCAGATCATAGAGTGAGCCAGCTCAAAATTCGTACAGGCCGCCGTCTGAGGAATCAAGTAGAAGTGCTGGAAGGCATCGCACCAGAGGCCTTAATAGTAGTGAGCGGCGCGGGATTCTTGAACGACGGCGATCTAGTAAAGAGCGTGAAATGAATACGCATTGCATTTCGATCCCGACCACAAGCGCAATCGCTTCACCCTTAGCAAGGCATTTAACGTGAATTTTTCCACGCTTTCCATCCGGAATCCTATCCCCGCGATTATGCTGTTTGCGCTACTGACCTTGGCCGGGTTGTTCGCGTATCGCAGCAACAAAGTGCAGGATTTTCCGGATATTGAATTGCCGCTGGTTACGGTAAGTGCTGCGCTCCCTGGCGCCGCACCTGCACAGCTGGAAACCGATGTTGCACGCAAGCTCGAAGACGCGGTCGCCCCGCTGCAGGGCATCAAAAATATCTTTACCAAAGTGCTCGACGGCGTCGTGTATGTGACGGTGGAATTTGTACTGGAAAAACCGATCGCTGAGGCCGTGAATGACGTGCGCGATGCGGTTGCCCGAGTGCGGGCCGATTTACCCAGCGAATTGCGCGATCCCGCGGTAACCAAGGTATCCACCGCGGGTCGCGTGGTGTTGACGTTCACGGCCGAGGCAGCCCCCAACAGCAAGCTCGACGATCAGGATCTCAGCTGGTTTATCGATAACACCGTCGCCAAGCGACTGCTGAGTGTGCCCGGACTGGGGGCCATCAAACGCGTCGGCGGGGTCGACCGCGAAGTGCGTGTGGAATTGGACGCAGCCAAAATGGCAGCCCTTAATGTGGCCGCTATCGATGTTTCGCGCCGTCTTCGACTGGTGCAGCAGGAAGCGCCCGGCGGGCGGGGTGATGTGAGCGGGGCCGAGCAGTCGGTGCGCACCATCGCCACCGTTCATAACGCGGCCGAGTTGGGCATACTGGATATTCCACTCGCGGATGGGCGCCATGTGCGGCTCGACCAAATCGCCAAAATTACCGATACCGTGGCTGAGCCGCGCTCAGTGGCGACATACGATGGCCATAAAGTAGTGGGCTTCGAGATATTCCGCACCAAAGGAGCGAGCGAACTCGATGTGGCCGCGGGAGCACTCAAGGCGGTCGATGAATTACAGGCGGCACACGCCAACATCGTGCTAAAACAGGCCATTGATAATGCCGATCCCATCGCAGAAAACTTCGATGGTTCAATGACCGTGTTGTACGAAGGCGCGTTGCTGGCCGTGCTGGTCGTGTGGATGTTCTTGCGCGACTGGCGCGCTACCCTCATTACGAGTACCGCCCTGCCTTTGTCAGTAATCCCTACTTTTCTTGGCTTGTCGTATTTCGGCTACACGCTCAATACCGTAACCCTGATTTCGCTGGCGCTGGTGGTGGGCGTACTGGTGGATGACGCGATTGTTGAAATTGAAAACATTGCACGTCACTTACGCATGGGCAAAACCCCTATGCAGGCTGCCACCGATGCCGCGAATGAGATCGGGATGGCGGTGATTGCCACCACGTTTGCACTGGTTGCGGTATTTCTTCCCACCGCATTCATGAGCGGCATTCCCGGATTGTTTTTCAAGCAGTTTGGCTGGACTGCGGTACTCGCGATATTGGCGTCATTAATGGTGGCCCGCTTGCTCACGCCGATGATGGCTGCCTATCTGCTTAAACCCGCCTCTACGAAGCAACGCAAAGACGGCTGGATTATGCAGCGCTATCTGGACACAATGCGGTGGTGTTTGAATCACCGGCTAATGACGGTCATCGGTTCCGCAATATTTTTTATCGCCTCAATTGCGCTGGTCCCATTGCTACCGACAGGCTTTGTGCCCGCAGCGGACCGCGCGCAAACCCAAATCAATATCGAGTTACCGCCCGGCAGTACGTTGACGGAAACGCGTGAGGTGGCCGAGCGCGCGCGTGTCGCGGCTATGCAGGCTAAGGGTGTGCAACATATCTTTAGCTCAATTGGCGGAGGCTCTAGCGGCGATGCTTTTGCGCCCGGTGCACCGGCCGAAGCCCGGCGGGCAGTGCTCACGCTTTTGACCACACATCGCGATGACCGTAGCGAGTCGCTGGCAGAAATTGAAACGCAAATCCGCGCCAAAATGACCGATATTCCTGGCGCGCGCTTCAGCGTTGGCAGGCAGGATACCGGCGTCAAAATGCAATTGGTGCTGCGAAGTGAAGACCCGGTCGTGCTGTCTGAAACCGCGCATCAGGTTGAACGAGAACTGCGTACCCTGCAAGGAATAGGGAATGTCAGCTCGAGCGCCTCGTTAGTGCGACCGGAAATTATTGTGCGTCCCGATTTTGCACGTGCCGCCGACTTGGGGGTGACAGCTGCGAGCATTGGTGAAACCGTACGTGTCGCCACGGCGGGCGACTACGATACGCATTTGCCCAAATTAAATTTGGCAGAGCGCCAGGTGCCGATACGCGTCAAGCTACCAGACTCGGTGCGTGCCGATTTGGCCGCTATCGCCCGCCTGACGGTGCCGGGTAAAAATGGCCCGGTGATGTTGGGAAACGTGGCCAGCATTTCAATGGAAAGCGGGCCGGCGCAAATCGACCGACTCAACCGTAGTCGCAACGTTGTGTTTGATGTTGAACTGGGCCAGCGCACCTTGGGCGAAGTCAATACTGAGGCGCGCGCGCTACCGTCAATGCGCAACTTGCCTCCCGCTGTAAAAATTGCCGAACTGGGTGACACTCAGGAAATGCAAGCGCTGTTTGCCAGCTTTGGGCTGGCAATGACCATCGGTGTGCTGTGCATTTATGGTGTGCTGGTTTTACTGTTCCGCGATTTTTTGCAACCCGTTACGATTCTGGCGGCATTGCCCCTATCCATTGGAGGTGCGTTCATTGCGTTGCTGCTCACTGGCAAAGCCTTGTCGATGCCCTCGATGATTGGCTTAATCATGCTGATGGGCATCGTCACCAAAAACTCAATTTTGCTGGTGGATTACGCAATCATCGCGCGCGAAGCGGGGATGGATCGCTTCGATGCGCTGGTCGATGCCTGCCACAAACGCAGCCGTCCAATTGTAATGACCACCATCGCGATGGGAGTCGGCATGTTACCGCTGGCATTAGGCTTGAGCGCCGACCCCAGCTTTCGTTCGCCGATGGCCGTGGCGGTGATTGGTGGGTTGATCACTTCTACCCTGTTGAGTCTATTAGTGGTGCCGGTCGTTTTCACCTACATCGATGACCTCGAACAGTTGCTGCGGCGGCTAGTTCAAAAAGCGCGTAAGCGCACAAGTCGAGGTTTAAGCATCCCTAGTTAACCGTGCATTTGGGTCGCAAAAGTATATATAGGACGCGATAGGTATAAAGTGGATGTTGAAACGCCCCCCAACCCGGAGATTCAACATGAGCAATATTTCAAAAATCGCTGCCACCGCATTGATGGCAGCCACTCTAACCAGCCTGACTACAAGCTTCGCGGCCAACGTTGACGTTTCAATCAATATTGGTCAGCCGGGTTATTACGGGCCGCTGGATATAAGGGACTACGGGCGACCCCGGGTGATTTACCAAGAGCCCCGCATTATTCAACGGGTACCGGTACAACGCGAGCCCGTATATCTGCATGTTCCTCCTGGCCACGCCAAACACTGGAGCAAGCATTGCGCTCAATATAACGCATGCGGCGAGCCCGTTTACTTCGTGCAAGACAGCTGGTACGACCGCGAATATGTGCCACATTATCAGGCACAGCACCGTGAACGTTATGACAACCGCCGCGATGATCGTCGGGAAGAGCGCGGGGATGGTGATCGCAAAGAGCATGGCAAGCATCATGAAAAAAAACATGGGCATGGAGATGATTAAGACTGTGCCCTGTCTACAACGAAATGAGCGTTGAACGCCGCCTTGCATCCGCTGAATTTGAGAGGTGTGCCGATAACTCAAGGCTGAAGTGTTTCACAGAGAACCTCGGGGCATGCTGTTGAGTTCATGATGTGTTTCCCCCAGTTTTTGTCCTAAAAAAGATCGACCGCGTTGGCCTCTTCCATTCCGAACGCGTTCATAAAAAAACGTGTGGCCACATCTCGCGATTTATAGGCTTTGCCTGGGCTGGGAATGAATTCGACTTCGCCGCCCAAGCCTTTGTGCGAATACGGGTCAGTTACTGTAGTGGCGGGTTGTAAACGATCCCATGCGTGGGTAGCATTTTTATAGACCTTCACCGAAATGAAATCCTGTGCAGATGTCGGAAGCGACTTCACGAGACTGGGACATGTATCGGGGTCGTCATAAGCGTCAAGCTCGCCCGCCTGGATAAGTACGGGGGCACCGGTAAAAGCGTTGAATGCGTAACCAGGCACTCGGTTATAAACCCAGCACACCGGGTAATGTGCAACATGCGCGGCAAACTTGAGTCCACCGGCCATATAGCGCGTAGTGTAGGGCTCGGTTGCGGTGAGCATGGTTACTACTCCACCCCATGAAAAACCCATGATGCCTATACGTTGGGGATCAATATTGGGCTGCTCGGAAAGAAATTTAAGCGCGCCATACGCGTCGGGTAAGGTCTCGGGCACTCCGCGTGGGCGACCGACTATCCCGCCTAGCCATCCGCGCGCCGCCCACATGTCTATTTCGAGAGTGGCGATGCCCGCATTATTCAGCGACTCGATGTAAAACTTGCCACGACTATCCACCCCACTAGAGCCGTGAACAATGACTACAGCGGGCATTTTGTGAGTGATACCGGCTGGCACTCGTAATTGGGCGGAGATGGTGCGAGGGTGAATCGGGTCGAGTGAAGAATAATTAATATACGAAATAGTGGGTAGGTTAGGGTCAATAATTCTTGCGCCCGCGGGGGTTATCGACAAAGCGGTAATGAAAAAAAGCAGTGCAAGACGTACGATAAATAGCATGACATTCTCCCTGGAGTGACTCAATTAAATTCAGAATATTTTAGTGACAGGACCATTTTTAATGAATAGGCGTAATAGGAGTATGTAACCCCCATACCGCTTTAGACGAGGATGGCTTTGGGCATGGGTTCGTCACATCTGTTCCCAGGGTAGCTGTGAGAAACGCCACCCGTTTGTAGTGCTGCGATGACCATTTTCATCAAGCTCGCCATCGAAGCCGGCGGATACGACGAATACATTCCTATAACCGAGTTGCTCTAATCTCTCGGCTGCTTGCATCGCGCGTTGTCCAGTGCGGCAGATGAGGACGATCGGTTGATCGATAGATGTCGCGAGTGCTTGGACTGTGGGTGCAAACTGCCGGTTTTCTTCCCATTGCGGTTCTAACTGCCAGGGGATCAACGCGCAATCTAGCGGGTGCCCCACCATATGATGTTCCAGCTCGGTTCTTACGTCTATGAACAACGCAGGTTGATCTGCATTGACTAGTTCGTATGCGTCATGACAGGAAATACTTCGCATTTTCCCAGCCCAAAGCGCCAACTATTCTGCCATCACCCTCTGTCCGGCACGGAATAGTTGGCTCCTACGAGATTATTGCGTCTGCGCTTGCCCGAATTGCCCTAAGGATTGTGTCTCCTGGGTTTTAGCTGAGCCTCCCTGTTCAGGGTCTTTACGGGATTCTTTCGAGTCCGGCTTTTGTGGGACGATGTTTTTCTGAGTTTTACAAAGGGGGAGCATTTCTATAGCGCCCAAGTACCCCATCGCTTTTGCTTCCTCCTGGCAAAGCCCCTCGGCATAAGCGGGTACAGTAAAAAAAGTGGAAATTAAGAATATCGTGGACAAATTTTTCATGATCTTTCCTTTATGTATGAAGCGTTAAAAAAATATCCCGATGTGCCCAGTTCGATTTCAGTGGATATCTATTAAATTAAGGTGGCAACGAGTGAATACCATTCTCCGGCGCTCCCGTTGACTGTTACTGCTAGGTCATCACTCTATTCGATTGCAGTTCTTGAATTCGCCCCCCATATGGGGGACTGTCACGCGGCTGTACTGCCTAAGCCGTTCGGCTTATTGACTCATGAAAAACTCAGCTCAACTTTCTTACTTGCGCCAGCTAAGCTGCTTGGGCTTGGTGTGCAAATCATCATGCCGGACGTGATGCGCGTGTTGCAGCGTTTTATCCCTCGGCGTTTAACATTTTTTTGTGGGCGGACAAAAGTTATCAGGTTGGCAATGCGTATTGGGGGGAATGCCGTAGCGGCTGCATTGCAGGGGGTTATTAGAATTGATGAACGAAGGCTCCCTATAATGGAGGCGTTCATGCATTGCAGTTTTCGTTTCGAAAACTTTCCAGTTACACCAGATGAGCTTCCAATATAGGGATGACTAACTGCCTGAACAGGGCATTAATCTCCTCAGGGGGTAATGCCTGTTTAAAACTGAACCACCATGTCAATACGGACATGAACGTGGTGCCCAAAAAATGAATGAAAAGCTCATACGGTAAGCTGGCTGCGGCTCGCCGTGTATAAAGCGGGCGCGCCTCTTCTTCCATTAACTGCACGAGGATTTCTTCAATTCGTCGGCCCACCATAATCCAGCCTGGCCCACCGACTAGAGAGCGATAAATTTTGGCGTGCGCGTATGCGTGTATGAACATCGCCAGGCTAAAACCAATTACGTGTTCATAGCTTTTGCCTGGTGGCGCGATTGCGGCCAACTGAGCATTCCGCAACAACTCGCGCAAGCCATCCAGGCCATCTACCAGCAGTTCGTCCTTGCCTCGAAAATGCGCATAAAACGTAGATCGCCCTACGTTAGCGCGGTCCAGAATATCCTGGATCAATATGGCGTCGTAGCGTTGCGAGTACATCAACGAAATTAACGCCTCGTGCAGCGCCTTACGCGTCTTTTGAATGCGCCGGTCATCGCTCCTTTGTTGCAACCTGGTCTCCCGTCAAAGATATCGAACAAAGTACCTTGTGGTGTGCGGGATTGAACACCGCTATGCGTCGCGTTCTGGTGTGTACATTCTGCACGCCTAAAATCAAAAATGAACACATGTGTGTTTTTTGATACGTCAATTTTCGGAGAGTTTTATGAGAATAAAAATTTTAGGTTTCGCAGGGCTTACGGCCACAGCCCTCATTCTGTCAGCGTGCCAGCATCAGTTATCGGGAGAGAGTGATAGTTCGTCTTCAAACTTTTCCGGTCAAGGCACACGAGACTCGCCCCTATCAGAACTTAGTGTGGTCATGCCGATTGCCGCAGGTAAAACCGAGGCCTGGCGAACAGCTCTGGTTGAATTATTAGGCGCAAAATATAGCGAATACGACGCTTCCCGGCGGCGCTGGGGTGTCGTCACGCAGACAACGTTTCTACAAAAAACGCCCATGGGCGACTTCGCCCTAATTCACCTTACCGGTCCAGATGTCCGCAAGTCACTTCATGCGATGTCCGAAAGCCAAAATCCGTGGGACATTAGCTGGCGCGAGTTAACACACGATTTGCACGGAGTGGACTTTGCCAAAGGAGCCCAAGTCTTTCCAAAAGTTGAGCGGCTTTTTTCAATGGAACAGGGCGACACCACAGATACCCAGCCTTTTATGTTTGTGGCACCCCTTACTCAAAAAGGCGCCCTCGAACTTCGCGCTCTGGCAAATGACCTGATGGGATCGCGCAATGCTGAATACGTAGCTGCACGCGCGCGAATCGGAGTGCAACGGGAGTCGGTTTTTCTGGAGTCCACACCAGCGGGCGACGCGGTGGTGTTCTACTGGCTAGCGTCAGATCCCAAAGCCAGTATCAAAAAATTTATGGGATCAACTGCTCCATTCGACCTATGGCTGCGAACCCAAGCACAAAAAAGTCACCCTATCACTTTGGAGATGCTTAAAAACACGGTAATGGAAAACATCCTTGTTGCCGATTACCCTGGAAAATGAGGGCATCGGCTAAGTACGTCAGCGTGGGGGGATGAACGCTAAACCGTTGGCCAAGCTCGCCACTAAGCTTGCATATACGGTGCGAACCGAATCGGCGCCATCGAGTGCCCGGAGGATACGCCGCGCCAACGGGCCATGCTGCTGTATCAATTGCAGATGAGTTTGCCAAATCGCTAGATGACGTGCGCCCCAAGCTTGCAAGGTATCGCTCAAATGCTGCCAAAGCATTTGAGCGGTGCAGTGTGTTGCGGGTAATCCCCACATCGCTAAATACTGCGCATCGTCTACCAATGTTTGCTCTGCATCGCGACTGCAAGCAGCGAGGAGCCTGCTCAACACATCGGTAGGCAGTGACTGTTGCGCTTGCAGGCTCGCAAATTCGCCTTGATACAACAATTGCGCCAGGTCTATCACCAGCGCTGCGAGTGCAAGGTCGGCCTGGGGGCATTCCTGCGTATCCATCACCCGAATTTCAATCGCATGACGATCAAAACGTGGAATTGCGCCGCGAGAATTGAGCCATTCAAAACGCAGCCTGTGGGTAGGATCGAGTGATGCGATCTCTGCATACATGGGCGCAAGTACGCAGCTTTCGTGTTCAGCACGGTTTTTAACTATATCCGGAACAACGGCACCGACTATGCTCGGCTGGGTCGGCGATTGATCAGGATAAACATGCATGCGGTAATCCATATATCCTGTGACCTTGCTATCCGCCATCGGTGAGCTGGCAGCAATGGCGGGCAAAATCGGCAACAACACCCGAACTGCTGCGAACAACTTTTCGAACTGCTCGTCGTCGGCAAAAGGCAAATTGACATGCATGCTTTGCACGTTGGCCCATGGGTGACGATTGCAGTCGAACAAGCTGTTAAATGTGGAGTAGACCGCTTCCTCATCGTACGTCCATAGCGCCGTTTCTACGGTCGGGTCCATCCAGGGATGCATGCCGGTGGGCATCAAGCAGGCATCGAGCGACGCCAATCGGGCATTGAGTTGCTGGACTTGAGACTGAAACGCCGCGCCCAACTCGGCTAACGGGCCGGGCATGGGGTTTTTCATTTCCAACACATGCAGCACCAATTCATTTGAGCAATCAATCAGACCGGGGGAACCCTCGCGTGCTGGCTGCGCGAGCACAATGTCGGCAATCGGCTGGACATCAAGCCGCGTTTTATCTACCAGCATGTATTCCAGCTCGATACCGAATGCTGAAAAAGCTTGCAGCGGCGTAGCGCTCATGCGACCACCACACGTTTGCGCGCTTCGATGCGCTTTAAAAATACGCCCATCACTTCCCGGTACAACGCATCCTTCAGTACTCCGTCTTCGTTGCCAGCGTCAAGGTTAGGATTGTCATTCACCTCAATTACATAGCAGCGCCCGCCAGTTTGTTTGACATCCACGCCATACAGCCCGTCGCCGATCGAGTTTGCTGCGCGCAACGCTTGCTGAATGACCTCGTTAGGCGCCTCGCCGATAGATAGGGCCGACGTTGCGCCCTCCTGCATCTGCTGGGCGGCGTCACGTTTAATAATCTGCCAATGGCCGGGTGCCATAAAGTATTTGGCAACAAATAACACCCGGCGATCAAACACGCCTACGCGCCAGTCAAAGTCAGTGGGCAAGTATTCCTGCGCGATAAACAAATCAGAGAGCCCAAATAATTCTTCGGCTTTGGACTCCAGCTCTGCCTGATTATTGACCTTGGCGACGCCTGCGGAGAAAGCACTGTCCGGTTGCTTCACGATGCAAGGCGTGCCCAGAATAGGAAGTACTTGATCGAGATTGCCGCGATGCACCACAATAGTTTTAGGCGCAGGAATCGAGCGTTGCGCGAGGAGCTCGGCCAAGTAAACCTTGTTGCTGCATTTGAGTATCGAATCGGGGTCGTCGATCACCACCAAACCTTCTGCCGCGGCCTGTCGTGCAAAGCGGTAAGTGTAGTGATTCACTCGAGTGGTATCACGAATAAACAGGCCATCAAATTCGGACAGACGCCCATAGTCGGCCCGCCCAATGCGCTCTACACGCATGCCTAACGTGTCTGCCGCTTCGGCAAATTTTTGCAAGGCGCGCAGATTTGAGGGCGGATGTGCCTCGTCCGGGTCATGCAATATCGCAATTTCATAACGAGGTGAGGTTTGTTTGCTGATATGGCCATTACGCGCTAAAAAATGCTGTTGCGCGGCAGCTGACACATTCGCCATTGCAGCAACGCCCAGTTCACCCATCGCGATGGCGCGCGCGCTACGGATTTGCCAACGGTTGTCGCAACGTTCGAAATGGGCACGCAACAACGGCGCTTTCAGCAATTGAAACAGCTGTTGCCCGAGCACATCTTCGGTGTGACCGGGTCGCAAACCAAAATAAAAATCCCATTCTACCGACTCCAAACTGTCTTCACGAAACGCATGTTGAACCAGCTCCTCAAGCGTTTCCGTCAGCAGGCGGACCAGATTGGGCGATTGCAAGTCTTCGATGGTGCGCGCACGCGGGACGGGCTTATGGCCGCGCGCCTCGGCCAGCAACGATACGTAATAACCCAGACGTTGATACTGGTAGCTATCGCATAAGTTGTAGATGCGGGCGGGTCCTGCGGTCGCGTAAATGGGGTCGGTCAAATACGTCTCGGCTTCGACGATTTCCGCACCTGGAACCAGTTCGGGCCATCGGCTCACTTGGTTAACGACGATAAAGTTCTTCATTGGCTATGCCAGTGTCCAAAGTCTTGGGGCGTATCACTAATAAATTGGCGTCGTGGGTAACAATGCCCAACAGAATCGCCGCCACCACGCGGTCGACATTCATCCAGTAAGCCTTGGGGCTGTAAGGATTGGTGCCATAAGGGTCAGCAACCAAAAAAGTGCGATGGTCGCGGTCGTATCCAGCAATCACCACAAAATGCCCGGCGGGTAAGCCGCGGATATCGTCGGGCGTATCGTCCGGCCCAAACTCACGTGCTGTGCGATATAAATAGGTCGAACTCAAACCCGTCAATATCGGCAGCTGTCGTCGCAAAAGGCCGCGAATTAAATAACGCGACAAATCCTTGAACCGCAATTGGCCACCCAAACTTAAAAACTCGAGATACCCCGTGGTCGCGGCTTGTAAGGGCAAATTGGGTTTTTCTTTTAGCTGTGCTTGTAGGCGAGCGGCAATGTCCTGCTGCGGACGGGTGAACCAGGTGGGGTCAAACACCAGCAAGTTATAGGTGTAAATCGTGGCTTCGTAGCCTTTTTTTAAGGCATCACAAGCCAAGAACACCGCCAGGGTGCCCCCCCGCTCCAAGCGCTCAGTGCGCGCAATAACCTCGCCCAGTTCTTCCTGTTCTCCCCAATAGCGGTAAATGGAATGTAAACAAGTGGGCCCGCAACTTACCTCATCGGGTTGCGCGAGGATCTCTACGGGAAGACGCAAATGATTTGGAAGCATTTATCAATCAAAACTAACGGGTTTGCAGTTACGGTTTTATCCGCATTGCGGTAGTTAATAATGAAAGATAGTTTGTCGGCGTGCAGTTGTCCGTACGCTGGCGTACACAACACGCGATGATCGATGAAAACTGAATTACGCTTTGGGGGTGCTTTGCTTGCGTTGGTCTAGCCAGATTTCAAATTCGCTGGCCGATATCGGCTTGGTAAAAAAGTAACCTTGCGCATAGTCGCACCCGGCATCCGTTAGCAATTTAAGCTGGTTTGCTGTTTCTACGCCTTCGGCAATCACTTTCAAGCCCAGTGCATGCGCCATCACAATAATGGCGTTGGATAAAGCCATGTCATTGGGGTCGGTTTCAATGTCATGCACAAAGGATTGATCAATTTTTAAATAGTCGATGTGAAAGCGTTTCAGATAAGAAAGCGACGAGTAGCCTGTGCCAAAGTCATCGATTGCGATCTGTATGCCACCATCGCGCAATGCCTGCAATTTGTCGGTCACTTCGGAAACAGCGTTAAGCAATAAGCCTTCGGTTATTTCGATGACGATGGCATCACCTGGCAGGTTTAACGCTTGCAAATGATCAAACCAACCCGCAATCATGGTGCCACTATCCCGAAATTGTTTGGGCGACTTGTTCACGCTTATCTGAAATGACGTGTGATGCGAGCTGCGCAGGCGTTGGGTTTCACGCGCGGCTTCCCTAAAAACCCAGTCCCCAATATCGTTGATTAACCCGGTTTCTTCCGCGAGTGGAATGAAATCATTGGGAGGCACCAACCCACGGGTTGGATGTTGCCAACGCACCAAAGCTTCAGCTTTGTATATTGCTCCCGTGTTGAGATCAACGATGGGTTGGTAATGGACCACAAATTGCTTGGCTGTAATGGCTTCACGCATATCCGTAATCATGCGCAGGCGGGCTTGCGCAGTCTCTTGCAACATTTGCGTGAAGTAACTTATACGGTTGCGCCCCTTGTTTTTTGCGACATACATGGCTTGGTCGGCATTTTTCAGCAGCGCATCTGGGTTAGCGGCATCAACTGGATATAAGGTAATTCCAATGCTACCGGTGATATAAACGATCTCGTCCCCGAGCCTGTGAGGGGCGGCCAGATTTTCAAGGATTTTTGCTGCCACGCCTTCGATACTGCTGGCGTCGTGTACTTCTGACAAAATTACCGTGAACTCATCTCCGCCTAGTCGCGCTACAGTGTCGGTTTTTCGGACGCAGGCCAAAATACGTTTGGCCGCCTCCTTCAATAACCGATCCCCCATATGGTGGCCGAGGGTGTCGTTCACTTCCTTGAATAAGTCCAAATCGATGAACAAAAGTGCAAATATGAAGTGGCCTCGATCAGCTCGCTTGATTTCTTCTACCAGCCTGTCGTGGAACATGCTGCGATTGGGCAGCTGCGTAATCGGGTCAAAATTAGCCTGACGCCAGATCAGTTCTTCGGTCTCTTTTTTATCGCTGATATCCATGAACAGCGCCACACGCCGGTAAACCTCTCCTTTCTCATTAAAGATGGTGTTGATGGTCAGATATTTAGCATGGACCTGGCCGTTTTTATGCCGGTCCCATATCTCGCCTTGCCAATGCCCCGTCTGCCTGAGTTCTGTCCACATAGCCTCGTAAAAATCCTGGTCATGGCGACCTGAACGTAAATCACTCGGGTCTTTACCCAGTACGTCAGCCAACTCATATCCGGTAATACGGGTAAATGCGGGATTAATAGCGATGATGTGGTTCTCTGCATCTGTTACAAGAATCCCTTCGCTGCTGTTTTCATACACCATGGAAGCGAGCTTTAAGGATTCTTCTGCAACTTCGCGCGCGCGTAATTCGTGACTTAATAAATGGAAAGTGCGCAAGGAACGAATCCGGTCGCGAGCTAAAATCCAGGTCATGAGTGCCAGCAGTAAGCTCACAATAATGCCACCAAGCGCGAGGGACTCAGACTTATGGGAGTTCAATCGCCTTTCAAAAACGGGTAAAGAGCTGAATCGTATTGTCCAGATGCGCCCCGCAATTTTTAGCTGCTGTATGTGCTGAAAGAGTTGGTTCGTCAGATGACCGGCACGGTATATTTTGTCCTGATCGTAGAGTAAAAAAGGTTTGGACAGAATTGCGCCATCGAAAATTTCGATGTCTATTTCCTGATCTTGGTTGCCCAGCACACCGGCCATCAATACCTCCACTCGAAACACGGCACTTAACCAACCGTAGATATTGGAGCGGCGCTGCTGAAGCGTGTCATGGTGAAGCCCATTGAGATAGAGCGGTAATACCATTAAAAAACCAGCCGATTTTGGCAGGTCGCTGTCCTGAATCAGATCCAGGTTTCCTGTAATGACAGCGCTATCGGTATCACGCGCTTGATCGAGCGCAGCCCGACGCACTGGTTCGGAAGACACATCAAAACCAAAGGCACGCAAGTTTCGCCCGCTGAAAGGTTCGATATAAAGCACCGGTGTGTATCGTTCACGTTGGCCTTCCGGTTTGATGGTGTACTCAGCAAAACCCGCGCGGCGTACGGTAGTAATGTGCGCGTCTTTCTCGCTGTTTGGCAGCAAGGGGAGGTAGGACAAACCTTGTACCCCCTTAAACCTTTCGCCAAGGTTTAACGCGGCGCAATATTCATGGAATTCGTTTCGATCAACATCTTGGGATGCATTAAACAGCCCACGCAGACCTTGCAACATCTGGTCATAATTCACCATGCGACGACGAACCTGGTCAGTCGCTTCAAGCGTGCGATATACAAACTCGGATTTAAGTTCTTTCAGCGCATTGTGTTGTGCATCCTGCCAAAGCCCATAAGTTATTCCCAAGGATAGGAGTAACACCAGTAAGGGCAGCAATAATAGCTGCGACAAATTTGAGCTTGTGTACAGCGAGGAATCAGATGAGATTGTCACTGAGGAGGAATGAAGCTGCTTTTGATTAATGGTGTCCTCCGCCCAGCTATGGCAACCAATGGCACCCTATCGGTAGCAGCCTTATTGCCACTATTTACGGCACCTCACGTTGGTCATTTAGCCGCAACCAGCCGCGGACCACACGATATAACACCCATATTCCCGCACCCGAAGCCAGTACAAACGCCAGTGGGATGCCGATAAAGGTAGACGCCAACAATAAGGCCAACACGACCCACAGCAACGCAAACCAGAATGTCCGCATTTGCCAGCGAAAATGGGATTCGAGGTAAGTGCCGCGAACTTCGCTGCGTTTGATGTAGTTGAGTATCACCGCCAAAATCGATGGCCATCCGGTGAGAAAGGCCGTCACAATAAACACCGGGGTCATCAAGCCGCTGATTACGGTGAATGCGTGGAGCCCATAAATCACGTGGGTAAGCGTCACCAGCCCACTTGCGGGGACTTTGCCAGATTCAATAATGTATTCAGACACGCGGGCCTCCAGGCGGCTTCGAGTGCTGCACTATAGCGCCTGCGCGACACTTTTTACCATCAGGACAAGCGATAGGCTGCCATCCAGGCTTTAGCCCGATACCGTATTGCTTGCAGCAGACGTTATTCAAATAAACTTTTACAGATCTAGGTCGCTCAGGCCTGGATGCGCATCCGGGCGGCGGCCAAGTGGCCAGAAGAATTTGCGCTCAGTCTCATTGATGGGAAGATCGTTAATACTGGCGAATCGATGTGTCATGAAACCCTGCTGATTAAATTCCCAGTTTTCGTTACCGTATGAGCGGAACCACTGGCTTGAGTCGTCGTGCCACTCGTAGGCGAATCGCACCGCAATGCGGTTTCCGGTGCAAGCCCACAATTCCTTGATCAGCCTGTAGTCCAGTTCTTTGCTCCATTTACGTTCCAGCAGCTGGCGCACCTGCTCACGCCCTCTCGGAAATTCGACCCGATTACGCCAGCGAGTATTCTCGGTATAGACCAACGCTACCCGTGCCGGGTCGCGTGTATTCCAGGCATCTTCGGCGAGGCGGACTTTTTGCACAGCGGTTTCAAGCGTGAAAGGAGGCAGAGGTGGTTTGGTTTCCATAACAATCCTTTACCGATGCAAGTGAGGAAATTGACTAAGTACAACCCAAAGCTATTTACGATGCCTTTGCCAAAGCACATAAGCGCCTATCACCACAACCACAAATGCAATGACACCGACCGTGATGTAGTGCTGATACTGCTGGATAAGTGCTTGGTTACCGCCCAGAAAATAACCAAATAAGGTGAGGACTAGGGACCACAGACCTGCGCCTAAAGCAGTATAGAAGCCGAATTGACTGAGGTTCATCCGGGTCAACCCCGCGGGCAATGAGATTAAATGACGGATACCGGGAATAAGACGTCCGGTAAAAGTGGAGATCGCGCCGTATCTTTGAAAAAAGTGATCGGTTTTATCAAGAAGTTCTGGCCGCACAAAAAAATAACGCCCCCAACGTTGCAGAAAAGGGCGCCCTACCCACAGCGCAAAGGCGTAATTTATCGAAGCGCCGACCAGGCTGCCTAAGGTGGCCGATAAGACAATCAGCCATAAATTCATTTGTTCTTGATGTGCAAGATAGCCAGCAGGAATAAGTACCAGCTCGCTCGGCACCGGTAGCACGGTGGACTCGAGCATCATCATCACGAAGATGCCACCATAGCCCCAGTTATGAACAGTCTGGAGTACCCAATCGATGAATTGGTGCAACATATGTCTAGCGTTTGCCCAGTCAGGGATAGAGAGTTTGACTTGGCCAAACTCTAAAGCCACCCAATCTAGACGACTGCTTCCTCTTTTTTCTCGATCGGCTTGATAAAGTGCTCGCGCTTGACTCCAAACATCAACAATAGCGGGCTCGCGACCAGCACAGAGGAATAGATACCAAACAAAATTCCGATGGTGAGCGCCAGTGCGAAATTGTGTAGCGCTTCGCCGCCGAATAGCAGCATCGATAGCACCATGGTTTGCGTTGCGGCGTGAGTGATGATGGTACGGCTCATGGTCGTGGTGATCGCGTTGTCAATAATGTCTGGAATCGTAGCGCCACGCATTTTGCGGATGTTTTCACGAATCCGGTCGAACACCACCACCGACTCATTGACCGAATAGCCCAGCACCGCCAGCACGCCAGCGAGTACTGTCAGCGTAAACTCCCATTGAAAGAACGCGAACATGCCCAGAATGATGACGACGTCGTGCAGGTTGGCGATGATCGCCGCAAGGGCGAAGCGCCACTCGAAGCGAATGGCCAAGTAGGCCAAAATCCCCCCCGCAACTACGAGCAAAGCCAGTGCGCCGCTGTCATAAAGCTCTTTGCCCACCTGCGGCCCCACGAAATCGACGCGCTTGAGTTCCACTGCAGAATCGGCAGTTTTGAGTGCACGCATAATGGTGTTGCTGGTTTCGGCGGCACTGCCTCCTCCTTTGAGGGGCAGGCGAATCAATACATCACGGCTGGTGCCAAAGGTTTGCACCGAGACTTCGGGAAGGCCGGTACTTTCCAGCACGTGGCGGACCGAGGCTAGGTCCGCCGGATGGGGGTAGGCCACTTCCATTAGCGTGCCACCGGTAAAGTCCACGCCCAGATTCAGCCCTTTAGTCGCAAGCGCAGCGACGGCCAGGATAAAAGTGGCGAGCGAAATAAAAGTCGTGACCTTGCCCCAACGCATGAAGGGGATGTCTTTTTTGAACGGAAAAAATTCGATCATGGTAAGGGGCTCAGATGGAGACTTTGGTCAGACGTGCTTGACGCCCGTAGGTGAGATTAGCCATGGCGCGCGAGATAGTCACCGCGCTGAACATGGAAGTGAGTATGCCCAGACATAGCACCACTGCAAAGCCACGCACCGGGCCTGAGCCTAACCAGAATAGCGCTATGCCAGCGATCAGCGTAGTCAGATTGGAGTCCAGAATCGTGCCCCAGGCGCGGTCGTAACCGGCGTGGATCGCGGCCTGCGGCGTGGTGCCGTGGCGTAGTTCTTCCCGGATACGTTCATTGATCAGCACGTTGGCGTCAATCGCCATACCCAGCGTGAGCGCGATCGCGGCCATGCCAGGCAAGGTCAAGGTGGCCTGAATCATCGACAACAATGCGACCAGGAAGAATCCGTTAATCGCCAGCGCCAACGTAGAAAACAGACCGAACATACGATAGTAAAAAATCATAAACAAGGCGACGACAGCAAATCCCCAGATATTGGAGTGGAAACCCTTGCTGATATTTTCGGCACCCATGCTAGGGCCGACGGTGCGCTCTTCAACAATCTGCATTGGTGCGGCCAGTGCGCCGGCGCGTAGCAGCAATGCGACGTCTGAGGCTTCCTGCGGTGAATCCATGCCGGTGATCTGGACCCGGCCACCGCCGATTTCTTCACGTATAACGGGCGCCGTGATGATTTCGGCTTTGCCTTTTTCGATCAGCAGAATCGCCATGCGCTTACCGACGTTTTCACGCGAAGTGTCTTTAAATATCCGCGCGCCTTTGCCGTCCAGATTGACGTGAACCGCGGCCTGACCGGATTGACTGTCGAATCCCGGTGAAGCATCGGTGATCGAATCGCCGGTTAGCACGACGTCTTTTTTGACCGCAATAGGTTGGCCTTCACGGCTAGGCACGAGATCGTCGCCCAACGGTGTCTGGCCCGAAGCTACCGCGGCGGCATTGGCCAGTTCATCGACCATACGAATTTCCAGCGTGGCCGTACGCCCCAGGATGTCTTTAGCCTTGGCTGTGTCTTGTACACCGGGCAATTGCACTACGACGCGGTTTGCGCCTTGTTGTTGAATCACCGGTTCGGCCACGCCCAGTTCGTTAACGCGGTTTCTTAGCGTAGTGATGTTCTGCTGCAGCGCAAATTCTTGCACGCGTTTTTCAGCTTGGGGTTTGAGCCTGGCGCTGAGGGTGAATTCGTCCGCAAGATCGGCAGGGGTAAAGGTGAGATCAACAAAGTTTTCCGCAAGTTTTGTCTGCGCTGCGTCGCGCTGATCACGGGTGCTAAAATGCACGATCACACTTTGACCGGCTTTTTCGATGCGGCTATAGCGGATTTTTTCGTTCCGCAGCTCAGTGCGAAAATCGTTCTGATAGCGGCTGGCTGCTTTATCTAGCGCCGCCGCCATATCCACTTCAAGCAGAAAATGCACGCCACCGCGCAAGTCCAGGCCCAGGTACATTGGACGAGCATTAATGAAAGTAAGCCAGGCGGGTGACGCGGACACCAGATTAAGCGCGACCGTATAGTTATCGCCAAGCGCTGCGGCAATCACATCCTTGGCTTTGCCCTGTATGTCGGTATTGGCGAAATGCAATTTCATGCTATTGCCGGTGATTTCAGCGCCAGTGTAGGGAATGCGCGCTTCGGCCAACGCCTGCTCCGCCTGCTTTAGCATGATGGTCGGATCGGCTTTGACTGAGGCGCGTACAGGCGACACCTGCACCGCCGGCACTTCGCCAAAAAAATTAGGTAGCGCATACAGCAAGCCCACCAGCAGCGTGAAAGCTATGAGGATATATTTCCAGAGCGGGTAGCGGTTCATATTGTCAGAGTGGAGTTAGGGTGAAAAGAGTGACGGCTGGGCTAGAAGTCTCGCTCCCAGCCCTACTCCTGCTAAAGACCTTTAATCGTTCCCTTGGGTAGCAAGGTTTGCACGGATTGTTTTTGTACGTTGGTCACCACGCCGTCGGCAATTTCGAGCGCGATATATTGGTCGCTAATTTTGGCGATTTTGCCGACCTGTCCACTCGCAGTAACAACCTCGTCGCCCTTTTGCAGTTCGCCCATCAGCTTTTTCTGATCCTTGGCGCGCTTCATTTGCGGGCGAATCAGCATGAACCAGAACAGGATGAAAATAATAATCAGCGGTAAAAAATCGGTGATGGCCGGGGTGCCAGTCGCGGAGGCTGCATGGGCAAGTGAAATCATGGGTAACTTCCGAATTGAAAACTCGCGGATTCTACCATCCGAGCGCTTGTTCTTCTTGAAAGCGTAGGCTGAAATCGGCAAAGCTCCCGGCTTCGATGGCGTCCCGCATCTGCGCCATCAGGCTGTGGTAGTAATACAGGTTGTGAATAGTGGCAAGACGCGCGCCGAGGATTTCGTTGGCGCGTATCAAATGGTGCAGGTAGGCACGACTGAAATGGCTGCAAGCATGGCAGCCGCATTGCGGGTCGATGGGGTCGGTATCCAGCTTCCAGCGCGCGTTGCGGATGCGCATTTCGCCACGGCGGGTGAATAGGATGCCGTGCCGGGCGTTGCGCGTCGGCAGCACGCAGTCGAACTGGTCGATGCCCTGGCCTACCGCGTGCACCAGGTCTTTCGGCGTGCCGACGCCCATCAGATAGCGCGGTTTGTCGACCGGAAGCTGGGGTGCTGTCTGTCGCAAAATGCGCGTCATATCGTCTTTGGGTTCGCCGACCGAAAGGCCGCCGATGGCATAACCGTCAAAGTCCATTGCGACGAGCTCGCGCGCGGACTCACCACGCAAGTCCTCAAACATACCGCCCTGCACGATGCCATACAGCGCATTGGGGTTGCCCGCATGCGCGGCCTTGGAGCGCGCCGCCCAACGCAGCGACATGCGCATCGAATCGGCCGCCTGCTGCCAGGTAGCGGGGTACGGCGTGCATTCGTCGAAAATCATCACGATGTCCGAGTTGAGTACCTGTTGAATCTGCATCGACACCTCGGGCGAGATGAAGATCTTGTCGCCATTTAATGGCGACGAAAACTTCACGCCCTCTTCGGTGATTTTGCGCAACGCGCCAAGGCTAAATACCTGGAACCCGCCGGAGTCGGTAATGATTGGCTTGTCCCAGCCCATGAAACGGTGCAGACCGCCATGCGCTTCGATCACAGCGAGCCCGGGCCGCAACGACAGATGATAGGTATTGGACAGCACCATCTCGAAACCAATGTCGGTGATCTCTGCAGGCGACATGGCCTTGACCGTGCCATAGGTGCCAACCGGCATGAAGGCCGGGGTTTGTACGGTGCCATGGGCGAGTTGCAGCACGCCACGACGCGCGTTGCCATCTGTCGCGAGCAAATCAAATTTCATGGGTGTTCATACAGGGCGTACCGGGTTTCGTTCTAAAAGCATCGCGTCGCCATAACTAAAAAACCGATAGCGCTGGGCGATCGCATGCGCATACGCGCGACGAATCACATCCATCCCCGAAAAAGCCGATACCAACATCAGCAGTGTTGACTTCGGCAGGTGAAAATTAGTCAGCAGCGCATCGACTACTTTAAACTCATAGCCCGGGGTGATAAAAATACGGGTTTCGTCCGAGCCTGCCCGCAGCTCGCCCAATTGCGCTGCCGCTTCCAATGCGCGCAAACTGGTCGTGCCCACCGCCACTACCCGGCCACCGCTTGCGCGCGTCTGTGCAATAGCGTCGACTGTCGTCTGCGGCAGCGTGTAGCGCTCGCTATGCATCACGTGGTCGCTCACCGCCTCAACCCGTACCGGCTGAAAAGTGCCTGCACCCACGTGCAACGTCAGCTGCGCGGTGCGTATCCCTAGCGCGCGCAAACGGTCCAGCATCGCTAAATCAAAATGCAAGCCAGCGGTAGGCGCCGCGACCGCGCCCGGCTCGTTGGCATAAACCGTTTGATAGCGCGATTCGTCATCGGCTTGGGGCGTGCGCTGGATATATGGCGGCAACGGTAAATGGCCCAGGCGCTCCAGCACCTCCAATACAGGGGACGGGAATACCAGCCGGGTCAGGTCATTCTGACGTTCAACAACTTTCAGGCTAACTTTTGCATCCAGATGAATCACAGAGCCAGGCTGTGGCGCATGGCTCGCACGGATAAACGCGAGCGCCTCGTATTCACTTAATACGCGTTCGACCAGCAACTCCACCTCCCCGCCTGTGGCTTTGATGCCAAATAGCCGAGCCTTGATCACGCGCGTGTCATTCATCACCAGCAAGTCGTTCGGTCGCAATAATGCTGGCAAATCTCGAAACCACCGGTCATGCGGTACACCATGATCAACATGCAGCAGCCTCGCCCCACCTCGCTCGGCAGGCGGAAACTGGGCGATCAAGTCGTCCGGCAAGTCAAAATCAAAATCAGCAACGCGCATGGGGCCGGGATTATAGACTGCCATGTGTGTTGCCTTGCCGAGAACCCCACAATTCAGCATAATGCGCGGCTTCTGTACCCCGGCGGCAATTCATGCCCTCGGTATCTCTTGGCCGGGATGGCGGAATCGGTAGACGCAGCGGATTCAAAATCCGCCGCTGGTAACAGTGTGGGGGTTCGAGTCCCCCTCCCGGCACCAAGCACACGTTTCACCCCATATCATGCAGTAAACCAAGCCCGCATCTATCAATGGATTGCGGGTTTTTTGTTGCATCATCCCATATCAGGGCATAGCATGGAATACCGTCAATTATGGCGGTAGTTATGGCGGTATTTCACCTACCGCCAAAATGCATACCGTCAAAACCATGAAAGGCAATAGCCATGCCGCTATCCGACCCTGCCATTAAGAAAGCCAAGCCCGCCGACAAGCCTTACAAATTGACCGACGAAAAAGGTCTGTATCTGTTGGTGAACCTCGCCGGTAAGTACTGGCGCATGGATTACCGCTTTGCTGGCAAGCGCAAAACCCTAGCGCTAGGGGTATATCCGGACGTTGGCCTTGCCCGTGCCCGAGAGAAGCGCGACGACGCACGCAAGCGGATAGCTGACGGTATCGACCCCGGCGAATTGAAGAAGGCGACCAAAAGGCAAAAGGCTGAATGCGCGGCCAACAGTTTTGAAGCCGTTGCGCGCCAGTGGTACGCCAAAGCATATGCCGACAAGGCTGACAGCACGCGCGAAAAGACTATGACGCGGCTGCAACAGGATGTATTCCCTATCATCGGAGCCATGCCCGTGTCAGCGCTTGAACCTGCGCATATCCGCACCGTGATCGAACGCATCGAGCAACGCGGCGCACTGGATATTGCCAAGCGCGTGTTCAACTACATCGGGCGCACGCTGCGCTATGCCGATAGCCGGGGTTTGGTGGCGCGTGACGTGTCGGCCAGTATCGACTTGAGCCTGATCCTGACCAAGCGCGAGACAGCGCACCATGCGGCGCTGACTGACCCGCTCGCAGTCGGCGGGCTGATGAGAGCCATCGGCGGCTTTACGGGTAGCTATATCACCGTGTGCGCGCTGCAACTATCAGCCTTGAGCTTCACGCGCCCGGGTGAACTACGCCATGCCGAATGGACGGAAATTGACCTGGATGACGCGGCA
Source organism: Nitrosomonadales bacterium (assembly GCA_043779595.1). Taxonomy (GTDB): domain Bacteria; phylum Pseudomonadota; class Gammaproteobacteria; order Burkholderiales; family Thiobacillaceae; genus Thiobacillus. The sequence continues at coordinate 25,259 of JAYWDZ010000336.1, read as the reverse complement.
TGGAACATACCGGGCAGTAAGATGAAAATGCGCGCTGACCATATCGTGCCGTTGTCCACTCAGGCGGTAACGATCCTGCGCGAACTGAAAACCGTGACCGGAAGCGGCGTTTATGTATTTCCGTCGGAACGCGGGGGCTCGCGGCCAATGTCGGAAAACACCATTAACGCTGCACTGCGACGTATGGGCTACACCAAGGAAGAAATGACCGCGCACGGCTTCCGCGCGATGGCGCGCACGATTCTGGATGAAGTGCTGAACTTCCGTCCTGACTTCATTGAGCACCAGCTGGCCCATGCCGTAAAAGACCCAAACGGACGCGCCTACAACCGCACGGCACCCATTGCTGCATCATCTTGCGACGTTCAGGCAAGTGTGGGCGGACTATTTGGACAAAATCAAAGTGGGAGCGGACGTGATATCCCTACGTGGCAAGACCGCATGATTTTGCGAGTTCATGCGATTTCTTCATTACCTGTTTCCGTGTTGTTTCAATTCGCAGCGTGGTGCCTTAAACATGAGAAGACCAAGTAAGTTCAGCCATATGTTAACCAGCTCAGAGATTGTTAACTGGATAAAGGCGGGTGATATTTCAGAAGCAAAAAATTTAGGGCTACACCTGGCTTGGTTTCTTCACGGAATAGCCGAGAACAATGAAGCGCGTCTTAAGCTTGCCGAAAAAGGTATATGGCCTTTAGATGCTGAATCTTTAAAATTTATCAGTGAACGACTTCTGAATGACTCTTTACTCGCAAGAGGAAAATCAACCAAAAGTGGTTTGGAACTTTTCTCCAAAGTTCTAGTTCCGAACAAGCCAACAAAACCACAATCTGAAGCGCGCCTGCTAGCCTGGATGGCCGACCGTAATTTAAAAGCTCAGACCAAAAAGGAATATAAGCGAGTTACTTTATTCATCAATAACTGGATTGATAAAAACAACAAAATCTTTGAAGACTGGAAGGCTAGCAAGCGCGATGACATGGCGGAGTTTCACCCCGCATGCCCGAAGCGAAAAATCACTCATAATCAACTCGAAAAAGCTCATAGAAAATACCGAAGTCAGATTGACAAAGCCAATGGCATCCACAGAATTGAAAAGTAATTGTCGCTTTATGTAGGGTGCCATATGGCGCTGTAGATACTTCAATTTTAATCAAGTGCCAAATGCGGGCTTCTTTCATGCAAGGAGCTACCGTGTCACTTCAAACCATACCGCAAAATTTCGACCTTGTACCGGACTGCGGCTTTATTTCAGTCCGTACGCTCGCAGCATTGCTGGGCGTTTCTCAGGTTACAGCCTGGCGTTGGGTAAGAACTGGACGGCTTCCATCGCCCAAAAAACTTGGAGCAAATACTACACGCTTCAATGTCGGTGAAGTCCGGCGAGCTATTGCCAAACTGGCAGCCTGATCGGAGGCCGCCATGCTATACGCGAACCTCACGCGGGGCAGTGACACCCGCACACCCTTCGGCTTCAAGCGTTCCTTGTTGCCAAGTCCTGCCGAGTATTTCAAAGCCCATGGGCTGAAACTCACCGGCGGCGGCGAATGGAAAAATGCCGTTTGCCCATTTCATCAAGACACCAACCCCAGTTTGCGCGTGCGACTCGATACAGGTGCATTCCGCTGCATGGTATGTGGTGCGCACGGTGGCGACGTGTTGGCATTCCATAGGCTGATAACCGGCCTGCCGTTTGTTCGAGCGGCGCAAGATTTAGGCGCTTGGGAGGTGCAACCATGATGACCGTTCGATATGATTCACACGTCACGACATGGGTAAAGCACCACGCCCGACACCTGGGCCGCAAGGCCATTGTTGACGGCTTCAAACCGCAAGCATTGCATGAGTACACCGACCCCCACGGCAACCCGATGCACTGGCGGATTCGCCTAAAGAATCCCGATACCGGGGACAAGTGGATACGGCCATTGATGCGGGCGGGCGCTGTCTTTGAATTGAGACAGCCTAACTACCCGAACGGCACGCCTTTGTATCGGCTGCATGATCTGGTAGCGAATCAATACGAACCCGTCCTGAATGTTGAAGGCGAGCCTTGCGCGGATGCGCTAGCCAAGCTGGGCATACTCGCCACCACGTCGGGCGCGGCTGATTCGGCTGCGAAAGCGGACTGGTCAACACTGGCCGGGCGTACCGTGATTGTCTGGCCTGACCATGACGAAGCCGGGCAACGATATGCGGCCAGCGTGAAACTTGCGCTTGAGGCTATCGGTTGCACCGTTTCAATAATCGACGTGGCCGCGCTTGACTTGCCGCTGAAAGGTGATTGTGTTGACTGGCTGAAAGCGCATCCGGGTGCAACGGCTGCTGATATTCTCGCCTTGTCGAAAATCGCCTCATCAGAATCGACGGAGAGTGACGATCAAGGGCTGGTTGAAGCAAAGCCCTATACCATGCACGGCGCAAGCCGCTACGCAAGCGAGGTAAGTATTATTCGCGGCTGCGACCTGACCCCTGAAGCAGTTAAATGGCTTTGGCCTGGCTGGTTAGCCGCTGGCAAACTACACATTCTTGGCGGCGCGCCCGGTACGGGAAAAACGACACTTGCACTTGCAATGGCCGCGACGATTACAACCGGCGGGCGCTGGCCGGATGGCACGCGCGCTGCGTTGGGTAATGTTGTCGTTTGGTCGGGCGAAGATGATCCGACCGACACCCTGTTACCGCGCCTGATTCTGTCCGGTGCTGACGTGAACCGGATTTATTTTGTAGGCGACGTTCTCGACGCTGAGGGCAAGCGCGCATTTGATCCCGCAAAAGATATGCGACCGCTATCGGATGCGCTCGATGGTATCGGCGACGTTCGGCTGTTAATCGTTGACCCCATAGTGTCTGCTGTAGCTGGCGATAGTCATAAAAACGCCGAAGTGCGGCGCGCGCTTGCGCCTTTGGTTGATCTTGCCGGACGCATGGGCTGTGCACTGGTAGGAGTTACGCACTTTTCCAAAGGGACAGCCGGGCGGGACCCAACCGAGCGCATCACGGGAAGTCTTGCCTTCGGTGCTTTGGCACGTCTAGTCATGGTTGCTGCAAAGCATCAAGACCAAGGCGGTGACAGCGAAGCCCGCCGGGTACTACTTCGCGCAAAGTCAAACCTTGGCGCTGACGATGGCGGATTCTATTATGAGCTGCGCCAAGGCGAGCTACCCGGACATCCCGGAATATTTGCATCGAGTGCTGTGTTTGGTGCGGCGATTGAGGGTGCGGCGCGTGACATTCTGGCCGAAGCTGATGCGACTGAAGACGAAGGCGGCGATGCGGTATCCAGCGTCGTGCAATGGCTTGACGATCTGCTGCGCGATGAAGGCGGGCAACTCGACCGGCGCGACGTGATGAAGGCGGCGGGAGCGATGGGCTACAAGGAAAGAACTGTTCACCGCGCACGCGAAAAGCTTGGGGCGGTAATCACCCGAACCGGTTTCGGCAAGGATAAGCGCAGCGTCTGGCGCAAACCTGAAAACGACATAAATGCCATATCTGCCATAAATGCCAACAAAAAAGAGCTGGCAAATATGGCAGATATGCGAGCGGTTGGCACGTATGGTCAGACCGTCGCACCATCCGATGGGGAAATTTTCTGATGGGTGCGCCTGATGTTTTACATCTGATCCGCGAATCTGGCCTGATTCTGACCGCCCACGGCGACCGCCTGATCGTAACCCCGTCCGACCGCCTGACCGACGACCTGCGCACGCTGATTCGGGACAACAAGCCATGTCTGCTCGCCGCACTCGAATCGGAGTCCGCAGAACTGATCCGTCTTGTCCGGCTATGCGGCGAGCGTTACGACCTCACCGAAGCCGAACACGCGGAAGCACTGGCGGCGGCTTTGGCTGACCCGGTAAACGCGCTGACGTGCTTTCGGGCGATGGAGTGGGAAAACGCAACCCCGGCTTGGCCGCAACACCTAGCCGAAACCCCACAACTCGTTACGGGCTGAGCGACCTGTATGCACTCAGCAGGCCGGGTGGCGTTAGCCGTCACTGTAAAAGCCGACCTGACTTGTTCCCCACCTATGGAGAGAAACATCGGCTGCGGAAGTTGCCGGACGACGACGGCGCAACGTGTGAGCATGGGCGAGATATGCGCTATGACTTCGTTCCGTGGCTATTGTTGTCGATTGTTTATAGCATGTAGCCCTCAGCACCAAAAATAAGCCTAGCGAACCAAATGTGAACGGGAATTTGAAAGTACGCAGCTGATTGAGAAAAAACTTAATGGTATTAATGGTTTAAACGAAACACGGTTGCAAAGTTCGCAGTTAAGTACACAGTAGCACCTCCCCGGCAAGTACGCGAAACCGCAAAACGAACTAATAGAGAAACGAAATTATGTCCGCTAGAAAATGGACTGAGGAACAGAAGGCACGGCAAGCTGCGTTGATCCATAAATGGAACCCATGGGAACAAAGCAGCGGAGCACGTACTCCCGAAGGCAAGCGCATATCAAGTCGCAACGCGTTCAGGTTTACCCAGAGAAAAGCGTTGATATATGCTTGCTGGTTATTGAAAGAATCCAAAAAATGCAGAGCTGGAAAACCTTACGCATCTATCGACGAAGTTATGCTTGCTGGCGCTCGACGCGGATTAATAGATTAGCTGCCGAGGCCGTCGCACCTTAAAGCCGATGGCGACCTTTACGACATCGATAAGGGCATGTACCTTGACGGTAAATGGGTATGGCCTGGCACTGAGATAAATTGCCGGTGCGTCGCGCAATCTGTGATTCGGGGTTTTATACCGTAGCCCGTACCGCAGTAGCAGACCAAATTAAAGCGAAGACCCAAAATATCCCGGTCCAGCCGAGTAGTAGGTTCATAAGCAGGATCGCATTGTACTGATGGTGTTTGCGCCCATTGGCAATAAATGTCGGCAAGAAATAAAGGGCTATGCAGCCAACTACCAGTAATAACGTATCCATTTTATCCCCCACGTAATTTTTAGAGTATAGCCCATGCCGAACATCACACTGGCGTTCGATAGGAGGTCAGAAATCCTGGATGATGACCCAGACCGCATCCAAAAGTTTTGGCGGTACTTTTGACGGTACCTCGATTTTTATAAAACGCTCCTTCAAGTATTCATAAGGCTCACAGGCGATTTTTCGAGTCCCCCTCCCGCACCAAATTAAATATTTAATAATTCAATAGCTTAAACAGAATATTTGATCTTAAATATCATCTGAATAATTAAGAAGCTTTAGTCTCTTAATCTAATTTCTAAATAACCCTAAAGTCTGCGCACAAACCTACCGTTAGGCTGATATGCGGTTGTGTGTCCAGAAATCGACACCTCTGACTGACACCGATCAGGGCAAACCCGTCGCGAGACGGTGACGCAAAACTTCCGGTCTCAAAGTCTTCTCGTTAAATTTAGAGAAGCATTTCCGAAAGGAATATTGAGATAGCGGGGTCACCGGTAGGCTTAACGCCTCCCTTATGCACCCTGTATCAACTGTCTGTGGTCGATAGTGATAAGAATGGGGGTAATAAATGTCAGAAAAAGCTGTGGTGGTAAATCTCAATGAGTATGGCAAATCACGTCGGACTTTCGCCGCTACGGAAAGCCTGCCGCTACTCCACGCCTGTCGCGATCTGCTGATTGATGGGGCTGTGCGGATACTCTCTCGCCAAACTGAAGCTATCGAAAATACCTTGCTGGTGATGGCGGAACGCGCTCCGTTGCTCGAAACCCGCACTTCTTATTACAACGCCTTGGGGCTTCTCAACCAGCACAGCAATGAATTGCTGGCGGCCTGCAAAGAAACCTATTTCAAATCTTTTAATGATTTTCTTAACCGTCGGGCTAAAACCGATGCTCCGGAGATGCTGGAGCTTTCGCTGGTAAACGATAGTGATTTTGAAGCCACGCTGACCTTGGATAAAGCTACGTCGCGCTTGCGTTACAACTGTGCGGAGGAGTTACTGGCACTCGATACGCGTATTGCCACCTTGCTCAATCGCCCGGAAATCCCCGAAAACGACAACCCTTTAGGCCCAAAAATACTGTGCCAATCCTTATTGGGCGGCATTTCAGCGGTTTCAAAAGAGCAAAGCCTGCAAGTGGTGCTGCTAAATCAGTTCGATCTGGTACTCACCACCGAACTCGCACGCATATATCAATCCATTAACCATTATTTAGTGGACCACGGCATTCTTCCCGACCTCAAGTTCGGAATGAAGACTCGCCCGACTCGCAAACAAGCGGGTAATAGCATTGCGGATCAGCAAGGCGAAGCTGAATCTGAAATGCTCAATCTTTTTGAGCAAATGGCGCGTGGGCATTCGGGCGGTGGCGGCTATAGTGGAAGCAGTTCGCAGACCAGCGGAGGCGCCCATGGCGGCAGCTCCCCAGGGGGTGGCGGCTCAAGTGGCGGATCTAACAATTCTGCGATGGCAGTTTTTAACTTGCTGGAGTCATTAGTCGGCATGCAAAACGGTGCTATGCCGCTACCTGGCGGCGGCATGTTTGAGTTTCCAACCTTGGAAGACAGTTCGATTCAAAATGTATTGCGTGGCTTGCAGCAAAGCCCTGCCATGCAATCAGCCAACCCATTGGATGTGGTGATGGTCGATGCCGTGGCGATGCTTTTCGATGTGCTATTTGATGAAGAATCCATCCCTGATCGACTCAAGGCGCAAATCGCCCGCTTGCAAATCCCCGTACTGAAAGCCGCGATGATGGATCGCAGCTTTTTCTCGTTGCGCAATCACCCCGTGCGCCGGATGTTGGATGCTATTGCGGTGCTGTCTGTGCATATCCCGGCTACAGACTCGGGCAATGAGCGCCTTGAGGCTGTGTCGCGCGTGGTGACACGGGTATTGGATAATTTTGACCAGAATATAGAAATATTTGAGAGCGCCGCCGACGAATTAGAGGCGATGGATCAAACACTCGAAAGTACGGTTGAGGCAGAGTTACAGCCCGATATCGAAATACTGCAGCAAGCTGAGCGTGCTGAACTGGCGCCGATTGTTGCCCACGATTTCATCAACCGCTGCTTAAATGAGCAGCCTACGATCAAGTCCATTATCGATTTTTTAAGAAACGATTGGGCGACTCTGCTGATAAACGACTACACCCGTGAGGGTGAAGTCGGTGCGCATTTTAATAGCCATGTGGAAACCATGCGCGAGCTGGTGTGGAGTGTGCAGCCGAAAAAAGACATGGATGCGCGCCTGATGCTGGTTCGTATCCTGCCCGGGCTACTAAAACGCCTGCGCGAAGGCATGGCAACTCAGGAAACAGCCACGAATCGTTCCGAAAAGTTTTTTGCCGAACTGGTTGTACTGCATGCCAATGCCGTAAGACCGAATGCGATGACCGTCCCCCTGCCCGAAACCACGGATGCAGCCGCTAATCAGCTTGCTGAGGAAGCCGCCCTTGCCGCTGCTGCTCCTATAACAACTGACGAACCTATTCCCGACCCAGTAGTAGAGATCGTTGCAGAAGAACCCGAAGTGGAAGATGAATTTACCCTTCGCGCGCGCGAGTTGAACAAAGGCGATTGGGTAGAGTTTCATTACGACGACCAGACTTTCCGCTGGATGCGCTTGGGCTGGGTGGGTGGAATCAAGAACACTTATCTTTTCTCTGATCAGGATGGGCTCAACAGCTTTTCTATCAGCCTGCCGCGGCTCGCTCAAAAACTGCGTACTGGTGAAGCCGTTGTCGTCGAGCGCAAGTCCATCACCGAGTCGGCGTTTAGTAAATTGCTGGGGCTCTTTAGACAGCAACTTGGCTACACCTGATAGTTTGAATTGATTTAGCCTTTCACCCCCGTTACGCTAGCGGGGTGAAAGCATTTTCCTCCCGCGTTATCGACTGGCAACACCAGCATGGCCGTCATGGTCTACCCTGGCAGATCAATCGCGACCCATACCAAATCTGGGTTTCGGAAGTCATGTTGCAACAAACCCAGGTTGTCACCGTCATCCCTTATTTTTTGCGTTTCATGACCCGCTTTCCCGATGTACATGCATTGGCACATGCCAGTGAGGATAACGTTCTGGAACTCTGGAGCGGCCTTGGGTACTACAGCCGAGCACGCAATCTACATAAAGCTGCGCAACAGATAGTCGGGCAGCACGCGGGGGTGTTTCCTCAGGCTGTCGCCTCTTTGGAAAACATGCCCGGGGTAGGTCGCTCAACCGCCAGCGCTATTGCCGCGCTGGCTTTTGGCCAAACGCAGGCAATTCTTGATGGCAACGTTAAACGCGTGCTGGCGCGTCATGCGGGCGTAAGTGGCTGGCCCAGTGAGAAGCCTATCGAAAATAAATTGTGGGCGTTGGCTGAATCACTCTTGCCCGGCAGTGATATTGAAGCCTATACGCAAGGCATGATGGATTTAGGCGCGAGCCTGTGTACGCGAACCCGGCCCAATTGTGAGCTGTGCCCCATTGCTGATGACTGCGTGGGTCGCAAGCAGGGACGTTTGGCCGCCCTTCCCACTCCCAAGCCCAAAAAAATCCTGCCCGAAAGGCAAATTCAAATGCTGATTCTGATGGACCACGATCAGATATTGCTTGAAAAACGTCCATCCCGTGGCATCTGGGGCGGGCTCTTGAGTTTCCCCGAAATTGCGTCGGAGATTGACGCTTTGCACTACTGCCAGCATCAGCTTGGTTTCAAGGTGCACGCCAGCAATAGCTTGCCTGTGTTAAAGCATACTTTTACGCACTTCAAGCTCAGCATCTTTCCTCAACTCGTACAAATTGCTACCCGCTTGAGTTCCGCAAGCGTTATCCAGCACCGATGGCTTGCTAAATCCGATGCATTAAAAGCAGCTGTGCCTTCACCAGTGCGCCGCTTGCTATTGCAGATTTAACTACACGCGTTGAAGCCAAAGCCGACGGTGTGGTCACATAGCTTTTCAGTCTTACCCCTAGCATTCAGCGCGCTAAATGCCTACATATCAAGTCGAGGTTTAAGTAAAAAGTAAGGCTTTAACAACTATAACGGTGTGAGCATGAAAGATTTAGTGGCAACGAGCGATAGTCATTTATTTGATGCAGATGGGTTCTTTCTCGAACCCGACAAATGGAATGTGGAGATAGCAGAAAGCATTGCGCAGGCAGATGGGTTGGGGCCGCTAAATAGCGAGCAACTTGAGCTGCTGCGTACATTACGCGCTGAATATCAAAAGAGCGGCTCCATACCCGCCTTTAGCCATATTTGTCATCTCGGCGGTCAAGAGCCCGATTGCCTCCAGCATCTTTTCGTAAGCCCACTATCGGCGTGGCGAATGGCCGGATTGCCTAACCCGGGAGAAGAAGCCAAGGCCTATATGTCACAGAATTAGCACATCAACAAGGTCATCAGCTTGCAGCATGGGTATGGGACAATTGGCCCATGACTACCTCCACTGAAATACGCGATGACTCGCTGGAATACGGCGTGCCACAAGAAGCCATAGTCGGTGCATTCGGACTGGCGTTGGACAAACCTTTCGTCAGCATAAAAGGTGACCCTAGTCTGCGCGAGACCGTCCAACAGCGCCCACGCCAGCATTCGCGGATGGACAAAGTTGCAAGCCAAGTGCTCGAAACCTGCGCGACGCTACTGAGTGAAACAGGGGTTTACGCCATTTATGTGGGATTTAATAGCTCTGAAGTCCGCACCGAATCGATATTCAATCCCTTCGCCTACGAAATTCACGACGCCGAAGATCTGATCAAACCGGGGTACGTAGAACGCCATTTTGTGCCTGTACCCTACGATGAAAAAAATCGCGCCATCGCCTGGATCCGCGCGATGATTCAGACAGGGCCGTTGAGCAACTATCTGCCGCCCCACTGGGCAAGTTTGATGGAAAAAAACCGTGCTCAATGGCAGCCATTGGCACAAGACAAAATCGGAGAAATCGTGCAGTGCTTCGACACCCTGCGCAGCATTGATGGCTATTACCTACGCAACGCCGCTATCTCGCTGTCTGAAGGCGTCGTCCGCGCCTCTTACAATTGCGATGGGACTTATATTGTGCGCGCAGATTACTTTGCAGAATTTGTACGTATTAATACACCCTGAAGGCATCGCCAGGCAGGAAGAGTTTCAAATATCAAGACTTCGGATCGCAAATAAACCAAGCGACTGAGGGGATTAGCCGCAGGTCTTAATCCACCCACGAATCCCATACATCAGAATCAAAGGGAATCAGGCCAAGCTGTTCAAAGGTGGGCTCTACAGGTTTATTCGGTACTGACATTGCCTCTAAAGCAGGCCCAGCCAACTCCAGCGAAGCGTTCGTAGCAATTTGAGCTTCCACGGAATTGTTCATTGGCTGCACCCTTAAGTGTCAATACTGGAAATATTATGCAAATTAATAATTCTGCAATCTATCGTCCATAAGTATTAGGCCGTTTCACCGATTCCAATTGCCTGGTTGGTGCGGTTGAATCTTCTATTTTACAGATGACTTTGTGGCTGCGCACAGTCTGGGACATCACGCCGAAGCGTGCATCTCCAAGGTGCGGGGAGCGGTAGTTCAATATGTCGAGAGGAGATATGAATGAACACTGGTCGCTTGATCGTCCGAACGCGAGAATTCGATACCAAAATCAGAGGCGTTTTTGTGTACCTTGGGGTTGTAGTCGTCTTAGGTTTGACGAGCGCTTGCTCCATCAAGCCTGTCGTGCCCAGCTCTGGCAACGATGATTTGCCCCGGTCCATCGGACCGATTGTCAATCCAAAGCCATCCACCTCGGTGGCGCTGACTGCAGGTTCGGTCGATGCCTTCCTGATTTGGGTTCAAGGCGTGCCGCAATCCCAGACGAGGGTGATTCGTGAGCAGATTGCGAGAGGCGCACACGACAATGCGGTGATCGATGCCCTTGCAGCGCGTCTCTTTGAAATTCCCGTTCAAGACATTGGGCGTCATCTCATGATTCTCTCCATTCTTGGTGAGACCAAAAATGAACGTGCAATTGACCCCCTGACCCGCTTTGTCTGGCATAAGAACGCGTTGGTGACATTGCCCACTGAGGAATTGGGGCCCGGGGTTCATACAAGCTTTTTTAACTATGACGGGGGGTTACGTGCGCGTGCCGCCGAGATGTTGTCGTATATAGGTACGCGTTTGGCCATGCAGGCAACCCGCGATGTCGTGCAACGGCACCCGTCGCAGGAAGTCAGAATTGCGGCAATCGATGCATACCTTTTTCAGCTTCATGACTCCGACGACGCCAAATCAGAACTGCAACGCATCACCCAACCCGATGAGCGAAAAATGATCGGCCTGCCGCGCCGAACCCGTGACATGGACGTTAAGGAGTTTGATGCGCGCTTGAATGCATTTTATGAACGCTATCCAGAAGAACGGCCACCTGTGCCGGTGCAATCCGTGCCTGATCCAGAACGCAATCGCAAGGTTACATTGCATAAGCAGCTACCGGAATCGCAAGGTAAATGAACTGCCAACGTAAGAAGTGGAACCCAATGAATCGTTTTCGGAAAGCGGGTGCTTATCATGACCAGGATTAGATCAGTATCACTATTACTCGCTGCGTTTGCCTTGGCGTTATCGAGTTGGAGCGTACCCGCGCGAGCCTGTAACGATGGCGCAAACACGCAGGAGTTGGCCCTGCAGGGTTTGTACGGTTGCTGGCGTGACTTGTATATGGCGGTTTGGCAGGTGTACCAGCTCACCGACGATTCCTGGAATCCCGCTGGCATTTCGGACGCTTGCAACGCAAGCTTGCCATTTGCCAAAGTCGTAAACGGCGTCTACGCTATTCACTACATCCTGACCGACAACTACATTCCGCAATGGCATTCGATCGAGGACTACACTTCGACATCTAGCGCGGCGGACAATCGCTTTCATGGGCCGTTTTACCAACGTTTCATTCAATACAATGGCGCATCAGAAGCTGACTCAGAAACGGGTCGCACGGCCGCACGTGACCGCATAAATCTACACTGCCCCCTGTTTAACCGTGGCGGCCCGTCAGATGACCCGGTCAACCGGGGATCAGTGCTGATTCATGAATCCTGGCACCATTGGCAGTTGAAGCATGGCTTCGATACCAGCCACTTGAACGGCCCCACCGGGGCGTGCACTAATAGCGGGGCCAGTTGTGACTGGTATTACTTTCACGGTAGCGGGGACTTTGATTTCGGAACCCTGCACACGTATGACACAAACCCCAGCCACCTGAGGTTCCATTCACCGTATCAAATCACAGTTGAGTTCGATGCTGATGTTGCGGAACTGTCCCAGCCGTGGGTGCCCGTTTCTGTTACTCAGATGGCGCGTTTCTATGGGAACACGCGACTCAGCAATACCTTTAAGAATCGTGTCGGATACCGAATCGGCAACCCGCGACCGTTTTGAATTCCGAGTGATGAGTTTGTTCCCCTAATAACGACTGCAACGCCCACGCCAACATTCTCGTCTGGACAAATTGCCGGCCAGGTATTCGGAACCTGTGCCGCGCTGTTGCGCGAAACCGGCGTCTACGCGATTTATGTGGGGTTCAATAGTTCGGAAGTACGCACTGAATCGATATTCAATCCCTTCGCATACGAAATTCACGACGCAGAAGACCTGGTCAAACCCGGGTATGTACAACGGCATTGTGTGCCCGTGCCCTACGAAGAAAAAATGCGCACCATCGCCTGGGTACGCACCGTGGTTCAAACTGGGCCGCTGCGCAGCTACCTGCCCGCTCACTGGTTAAGCTTGATGGACAATGATCGCGCCCAATGGCAACCGCTGGCACAGGGTCGTATCGATGAAATCGTGCAATGCTTCGACACCCTGCGCAGTATCGATGGCTACTACCCGCGCAACGCCGCCATCTCGCTATCTGAAGGCATAGTGCGGGCGTCTTATAACTGCGATGGGACTTATATTGTGCGGGCGGATTATTTCGCGGAGTTTGTGCGGCTTAATACGCCTTGAGGTTTCACATCAAACAAACCTTACCCTGAATTTTCTATTGACCAGAAGGTAAAAGAAGGTCTAGTATTCACATCGCAGACAAGCGCAGGATTAGTAGAGGTCGCTGGCAACAGCGGCAGCCCGCAAGGGTGGGACACTCGAACCTGGGGTCTGCATTTTCATTTGTAGACTTGGAACGCGGTGAGGTGAGGCAATGTCCCGGTCAACGTCTCGAAGTCCTCCGGCCAGAATTTAAGCCCATAACCCAGTGCCGTTTTCTTGTGGCGGTAAATCGTTGGCGCCAGCAGGTGCAGGTAGCGATCCTCCACTTCCCTATACTGACTCAGATTGACAGCAAAGTAGATGCCGGATGCCACGGCATCGGCAATTTGCAATCCCGCCAATTGATCGTGATTGACGGCTTTCACCCGCTCCGGCCGCACCACATTCCAATCGACACGCACATCCTTCGCCTCGCCTGTTTCCCGTAAATGCCCCAAGTACTGCCGCAAGTCATCGTAAGACATGGCACTGCGATTGGAGAAAGTAATCTCCGCAGTGCCGTCTCCATCGTCATCCTTGCGCTGGTCGCGACACAGCCACGAGACGCGCTCCAGCAACAGGCGCGTGGCGTAGCGATAGAGGCGGAAGCTCTCGCTTTGGAACCGCTCTGGCTCCTTGATCGACGGCTTGTGAATCAGCACCGACACCGTGCGTACCTGTGCTTCGCCAATTGCCCGAACATACGGCACGCGCTGCTCATGCCGCAATTCACGGAAATGCAGCGCCTTCTTCGGTTCTTTCCCCAGCTTAGCCCGAACCTCCCGCATGAGGTGCACCGCATGCAAGTCGTTGCTCTTGCGGAACACTACGGCGGACAGCACCAGCCAGCGCGAACTACCCCGTTCATTGGGATGGAAGACGAAACCCTCGTCCCCGGATTCATCGATGTAGACGGTGAAGCTGGCAGTCATGTTGTATCTGGGGCCTATCGACCAAGTTTAGTGAACCACTCCAAGGCCGAAGGAGGCACGCCTTCATCCTTCACGATGCCGTCCCCGGTTGGACGGAACAGCGCGGCAAGGACGGTGCTGATATTGTCGCCGTTGGGCAAGCTGCCGTCACGGATCAGGGCCAAATACGTTTTTGCCATCGTGACCCGTTCGGCTGCGTCGTTTTCCAAGTGGAGATTGCTCAGGAAAATGCGTACCAACAAGCGGATGAACCAGAAGCTAAGGGTCGCTAACAGAATAAAGGAGCCCAAATGCCAAGTGGTGGTGGAGTCGGTTAACGTCTGAATTGTTGTAGAGCCAGGGGTTGCATCTTGGTAGCTGATGCTGTCGCTGCTGCCTTACTGGCCATGACTGCCTGCCCCACCGATTGCAGTTCGGTATGCAGGAAATAGGCCGTAGACCCCATGCCAACGACAATGGCACCAAAGGAAATTCCCGACCAGAGCCGATGCTTCTTGCGCTTGGCATCCCAATATTCAACAGGGGCGGCGAGAGCCATGTGCTTGTCATAGGTTTCCTTCAGCCGATCCAGTTCAGCCCGAGTGTCGTCGAGTTGCTTTTGCCAATCGTTAGCCCTTGTCTTTTGATATGCATCAAAAGTCCATTGATGTTGCGAGGACTGTTCAGAAATTCGGCCATGCAGTTCATCGAAGCGGAGAGTTTGTGTGCGCTCCGCTTCCTGGAATTGAGTTAGGGTGCTTTGCATGTCGCCCGCGAGCCGCTTGAGCGCAGCATTCTCGGTTTTTATCCGATCCTTGATACCGCGCTCGTAGAGTTCCACTGCAATAACCCACTTACCACTGATTGGATCGGTGCCCCGGAAAGATCCAGTTTCATCCAGTGGCACACGATTAGGGCGGACTCCAGTGGTTTACCGGCATCCCTGAGTTCTTCTACGAATTTCCGCTGTGCTGCCTTGGGAAGCAACCATGAATTTCCACGAATAAATTCCTCGAGGATGGAACCAGCCAAAGCGACGTGACTGTTAGCGCTCTCGATCTGTCCCTGATTGCGTAAGTTCTGCGCTTGCTGAAGGGTATTAGTTGCATTAACTAATGGGTTTGCTATGGCCTGCCACGCTTGATTGGGCGGGTTGTGACTTTGCTGGCTAATCCAACTCCATTGATCCTGAAGCTGGGTGATCCAAGTCATCGCTTCCTCGTGAGTCATCCATTCATAGTGTCCGCCGTGCTCGCCAAAATCGGCTGACAGATAGGCTTGCGGCTTTTCCAATTCGCTCATGGGGCTCCCTTAATTGTGGTCTTACTGGCACGTCTACCCAGCCAAAAACGTATGTAACCTACCCTGCTGCGTAAGTGTTAGGTTGAGGTGAGCGCCGATTGGCGTACCCAGGAAATTGTTATTTGCTTGATTGTATCGTGTGTGCCGTGGCTGCCTCACCCAAAAAAAAACGGGGGCTTACGCCCCCGTCACTTACGCCTTCTTGAAACTGAATACTCCCTCCTGCGCATCGACGTGAATCACATCCTTCGGCCCGAAACGCCCGGCAAGAATTTCTCTTGCCAGCGGGTTTTCCAGCTCAGCCTGGATCGCGCGCTTGAGCGGCCGCGCGCCGTAGATTGGGTCGAAGCCTGCTTTGGCCAGTTCGCTTAGCGCAGTCTCGCTGACTTCGAGCTTCATTTCCATTTGCGCGAGGCGCTTTTCCAGGCCCTGCAACTGGATTCGCGCGATGCTCGCGATGTGCTTTTCGTCGAGCGCGTGGAACACGACGATCTCGTCGAGCCGGTTCAAAAACTCGGGGCGGAAATAGGATTTCACTTCGCCGAGCACCGCGAGCTTGATGACCTGATAATCATCGCCGCTCATGGTCTGGATCATTTGACTGCCAAGGTTGGAAGTCATCACGATCACGGTATTGCGAAAATCCACGGTGCGGCCTTGCCCGTCGGTGAGGCGGCCGTCGTCGAGCACTTGCAGCAGCACATTGAACACGTCTGGATGCGCCTTCTCTACTTCGTCCAGCAGGATCACCGAATACGGCTTGCGGCGCACGGCTTCGGTCAAATGGCCGCCCTCTTCATAGCCCACATAACCGGGCGGCGCGCCGATCAGCCGCGCGACCGAATGCTTTTCCATGAATTCGCTCATGTCGATGCGGATCATGTGGTCGGCGGAATCGAACATGTATTCGGCCAGGGTTTTGCACAGCTCGGTCTTGCCGACGCCGGTGGGGCCAAGGAACAGGAACGAACCTAGCGGGCGGTTCGGGTCAGACAGCCCGGCGCGCGAACGCCGGATCGCGTCGGCTACGACACGGATCGCCTCGTCCTGCCCGACCACGCGCTGGTGCAATTTCTCTTCCATATGCAGCAGCTTTTCGCGCTCGCCCTGCATCATTTTCGATACCGGAATACCTGTCGCGCGCGACACGACTTCGGCGATTTCTTCGGCGCCGACTTCAGTGCGCAGTAGTTTGAAGACGGGCTTGGCCGCATCACTGCTCTCGGCGTGGGTCAGCTGCGCTTCCAGTGCGGGCAAGGTGCCGTATTGAATCTCGGCAACCTTGTCGAGCTTGCCTTGGCGTTGTAAATCAACCATCTGCGCGCGCAGCTTGTCAATTTCTTCCTTGATATGCGCGGTGCCTTGCACCTGGGCTTTTTCGGCTTTCCAGATTTCTTCCAGGTCGTTGTACTCGCGCTGCAGCGCCTGCAATTCGTCTTCGATAATTTGCAGGCGCTTCTTCGAGGCTTCGTCCTTTTCGCGCTTGACCGCTTCGCGCTCGATCTTCAGCTGGATCATGCGCCGCTCGAGTTTATCCATCACCTCGGGCTTGGAGTCGATTTCCATTTTGATCCGCGCCGCGGCTTCGTCGATCAGATCGATCGCCTTGTCCGGCAGAAAGCGGTCGCTGATGTAGCGATGCGATAGTTCCGCGGCCGCGACAATCGCCGGATCGGTGATCTCCACACCATGATGCAGTTCGTAGCGTTCCTGCAAACCGCGCAGAATCGCGATGGTCGATTCCACACTCGGTTCGTCCACTAGCACCTTCTGGAAGCGGCGCTCCAGCGCGGCGTCTTTCTCCACATACTTGCGGTATTCGTCGAGCGTGGTCGCGCCGATCAGGTGCAGTTCGCCGCGCGCCAGCGCCGGTTTCAGCATATTGCCCGCATCCATCGCGCCTTCGGCCTTGCCCGCGCCGACCAGCGTGTGCAGCTCGTCCAGAAATAAAATATAGCGGCCCGGGTCCATCGCCAGTTCTTTCAACACGGATTTGAGCCGTTCCTCGAATTCACCGCGATATTTGGCGCCCGCGAGCAGTGCGGCCAGATCCAGCACCAGCACTTTTTTGCCCTTCAGCGTCTCGGGCACTTCCTCGTTCACAATCCGCTGCGCCAGCCCTTCGACGATGGCGGTTTTACCGACGCCGGGCTCGCCGATCAGCACCGGGTTGTTCTTGGTGCGGCGTTGCAGAATCTGGATCGAACGGCGAATTTCATCATCGCGCCCGATCACCGGGTCGAGCTTGCCCGCGCGCGCGCGTTCGGTCAGGTCGAGCGTGTATTTGGCGAGCGACTCGCGTTGGCCTTCGGCTTCGGATGATTGCACGCCTTCACCCCCGCGCACCGATTGAATCGCCGCCTCAAGCGCGGGTTTGGACGCACCGTGCTGTTTCAGTAGACGCCCGGTCTCGCCCTTGTCGTCCAGCGCCGCGAGCAGAAAAAACTCCGACGCGATGAACGCGTCGCCGCGCTTCATCGCCTCCTTGTCGGTGAGGTTCAGCAGATTATTCAGGTCACGCGAAATCGACACCTCGCCGCCCTGCCCTTCGACCTTGGGCAAACGCGTCAGCGATTGGGTCAGCGCGGGTTTGAGCGCCTGCACCTGCACTCCGGCGCGCGCCAGCAGTGAAGCCGATCCGCCGTCGTCCTGTTGCAGCAATGCGAGCAGCAGATGTTGCGGCTCGATATACGCGTTGTCTGCCCCCACAGCGAGACTTTGCGCGTCGGCGATGGCTTGTTGAAACTTGGTCGTGAGTTTGTCAAAACGCATAGTGATCCTTAAGCCTAAGGTAAGATTGAATGACCCCTACGTTGTGCTGGTTTAAGGATTTTCAAGCCATATGTCAGATTTGATTGCCGAACAAGTTGCCCTCGATGTAGCCCGCGCGCTGGCTGAAGACATGGGGCGCGGTGACCTGACTGCGCAACTCCTGCCCGCGTCTCAGACCGCCAAGGCCCGTGTAATCACCCGCGAAAATGCGGTGATCGCGGGTCGCCCCTGGTTCGATGCCTGCTTCCAGGCGCTTGATCCCGCCTGTCATATCGACTGGCAGGTGAACGAAGGCGACAGCGTCATCGCGGATACAGTGCTGGTGGAAATTACGGGGCTTGCCCGGGCCTTGCTGACCGCAGAACGCCCCGCGCTGAATTTTCTGCAAACGCTGTCCGCAGTCGCCACCGCTACGCGCCCCTATGTCGAAGCTGTGCGCGGCACGCATACCGCGATCCTCGATACCCGCAAAACTCTGCCCGGGCTGCGCATCGCCGAAAAATATGCAGTGCGCGTCGGTGGCGGGCAGAACCAGCGCCTCGGGTTGTTTGACGGGATACTGATCAAGGAAAACCACATCGCTGCCGCAGGCGGCATCGCCGAAGCGCTGGAAGCAGCTTTTGGACTGGCGGACGATAAAGTCAGCGTGCAGATCGAGGTGGAAAATCTCGACCAACTCGAACAGGCGCTGGCCGCCGGTGCGCCGCTAATTCTGCTGGATAATTTCAGCCTGCCGCAGATGCGGCGCGCGGTGCAGATCACCCGGGGTCGGGCGCTGCTCGAAGCCTCGGGCAATATCAGCCTGGCCAACGTGCGCGAAATCGCCGAGACCGGCGTCGAGCGCATCTCAATCGGTGCGCTGACTAAACATATCCGCGCTGTGGATTTGTCGATGCGGTTGGTAGAACCCTAATCCAGCCAGCGGATTAGATAAAAGAGTTTGAAGCCTTCGGACGAGCGCGCCGGACCGCTGGCGATGGCAGCGTGAAAGCCCTTATCAGGATCGGCGCGGCTTAAAGCCTCATCCTCGTCGGCCACTAGCTGCACGCAGTTCTCGGGGAAGCGTTTACGGTTGCGTTTGCCGGACGGCGAATAAATCACCACTGCCGACGTGCCCACGACGCCAGCTTCCATGTCGGTAAACAATCCGGTCGAGGGGAGCATCAGGCTTTAATGAGGTTTTTTCGGAATGCTGCTGATTTTGACGACGTGCGCGGTCGGCGTTTCGTCGGTGTAATGCGGACGCTCGTTGCGATTGAGATTCTGCATATTCGCCAGTTCCGCTTCGCGGTTGGAAATCACCACCAGACAATCCTTAATGCTGAGGATAGTGGCTTCGGCTAATGGGCTCGCATTGCCGTCGCGCGGCGCAGTATCACGTACGATAAAACTCAGCGTTTTGCGCATCATGCGCATGATGCGCTGTTCTTCGGAAAGATCTTGTTCGGTATCCATATCAGGCTCCTACGGTAAGGCTTCATTGTGGGCGGTGATGGTGATTCCGTCAACGCGAAACCTCAGCTTGTGAGGTCAGCTCCATGGTCATAGTACGCACCTGAAGAGAGAGTTGTCATACTTGCATTTCCAGGCTATTTCCCCTGCGTAACCGTGGTTCAGCCACTTAAAGAATTATAGTTTTGGTGATCAGTGATCCACTTGATAAGAAGTTTGAAGGGCAGCATAAGAAGATTATCAAGGCTATCGGGGAACTGCTGTTTTAAGCTGGCAGCCTGAGGAGACCCCGCATGTCCGAACAAAACGAAGTCCGCGAAATCCGTATCAATCCCATTGTGCCGACAGAGTCTGTGCTGGTAGCCACCGCGCGCAGCATGCGCCCTAAAAAGGCTGAGGACCTAGCGCCGCGAGATACACGCAAGCATGTCGATACCTGCCCGTTCTGTCGTGGCAATGAGCATAAAACCCCGCCGGTGATTCTGACTTATCCACCCGACAGCGCCGATTGGCAAATTCGTATGGTCGAAAATCTCTACCCGGTACTGGGCGATGATCGCGAGCAATCAGGATTTAATTTTGGCTTGCAACAAACCATCGATGGGTACGGACGGCACGAAGTCATCATCGATCATCACGAGCATGGCGCAGCGTTATTTGAAATGTCTGAGGAACATCTGGCTGCCCTGTTTGGCGTATTTCAGGCGCGGATGCGGCAATTGTACGAATCCGACGAGCGCCTGCGCTATGTATTGATCTTCAAGAACTTCGGACCCGCAGCCGGCGCATCAATCCCGCATACGCATAGTCAGGTTATCGCAATGCCAGTGGTGCCCGAAAACGTCGAGGCTGAAGTGCGTAACAGTGCGGCTCACTACACCAAGCATCACCATTGCATTTTCTGCGCGCTGATTGACGAAGCGCTGACCTTCGAAGCGACGATTTACGATCGCAATTCAGGCGCGGTACGACGCCGTGTCAATGTGGGGCAATACGTAGTGGAACGCGGTGAAAAATTCATCGCGATCAAACCTTTTGCGAGCCGCTACGAATGGGAAGTCCACATTTTGCCGTTACAGCATCAGGCGGAATTTTTGGATGTGAGCGTGTTTGATATGCCTGATCTGGCGCGGGTGCTGCGCCGTACGATGGCTCGGCTGGATGCGGTGATTGGAGGTGCGCAATTTAATTTCTTTTTGCACTCGGTACCGCATGATAACGACAAGCAAGCCAACGCAAATAGTTACCACTGGCATCTGGAAATTTGCCCTCGCACCTCTATTCCGACGGGCTTTGAACTAGGCTCAGGGCTCTTTGTCAACACTATCAGTCCAGAACAGGCAGCAGAGAAATTACGCGCGGTTGATTTGGGACTCGAGTGAGATAGCCGGGACAGAAGCGTTAAAAGGGTGATATTTCCCATCGACAGCGTGGTGTGAGGGTTCTAAACTAATTTTAATCATCCTTTTTAAAGTTAGGACGTTGTGACTATTGCGCATTTAAGTGTCGCTTCTGCCATAGATATTAATGTGGCAGAACAAGCCGTTACAAGCATCTCGCATGCTGAGTGCCTGAAGGCTTTGTGGAATCTTTCCACCCAATACGAGTTGGATGACGACACCCGTATTCGCGCTGTGCTGCGCATGGCTGCCAAAGCGTTAAGCATGGACGTAGTCCTATTGGGCAAGTTTGATAAGAATCACACCCTTCATTATGTACATGATTCACTGAACATCGTGTCAGAAGGCATGGTGGTCGAACTTCATGACTCGATGTGTTTGGACGTTTTCAATAGTAAGTCCGCGTTACACGTTGCTGACCTCAATACTCATCCGGTGTTGCAGCATCACAAACTCGTAACTGAGGCCGGTTTGCAGGTTTACTCCGGTCTCCCGGTCAATACGGGTTTTAAAACAGAATGGGTGTTGGCCTTTTTACGCCGCTCTATCTCCCCTCCTGTACGTCCGGAAGACCTAATCTATATGGAACTGGTCGCGAGTTGGCTGGGCAGTGCGCTATACCACTCCGAACAGAAAGAACTGCTGGAGAAGTTGGCTTTGACGGACATGTTGACGGGCTTGCCGAATCGTCGTGCTGCGGAAGAACGTTTGCATCAGGAGCTTGCGCGCGCGCAAAGGAAAAAGGACGGCTTTGCATTAGCGATGGTTGATCTGGATCATTTTCGGGACGTCAACGACCGCTATGGGCATGCCACCGGCGATCAAGTGCTAAAAGAGATTTCTACTCGATTGGTGGCGGGCTTACGCGATTGTGACTGGGTGGCGCGTTGGGGCGGCGAAAAGTTTTTGTTCTTCTTGCATGAAAGCAATGCACGCGAGGCAGTGGGTGCGCTCGAACGTTTGGCTCAGCAGATTAAAAATGACCCCGTGAGCACTGAGATTGGCACCATCGCGCTGACCCTTTCAGCTGGTATCGGTGTCACACATCCAGGTCGCTACGATATTCAACATGCGTTGGAGTTGGCCGATGTGTCGTTACGAGCAGCCAAAAATGCAGGTCGTGACCGAGTTCACGCGATTCTCGATGTGGACTCAGGCTGGTCCATCCGCACGGTTAAAAACGCTGTACAAGACAACAAATTGCGGTTGGCCACCCAAGTTATTATTGACTTGAATACGGGCTTACCGGTTGCGGATGAATCTCTCGCGCGCCTGATTACCCATGAGGGAGAATTAATCGATGCCGAAAAATTTATAGGCATGGCCGAGGGTTTGGGCATCATTGCCGACCTGGATCAGTACATGGCGCAGCTATCCATGTCGCGCTGTAAAGAACGCCTGGAACAAGGCGGCGGAGGTAACTTCTCGCATTTTATCAACCTCTCCCCCCAATTCCTGGCCCGACATGACTATGTCGACAGATTATTGCAAACGGCCCAAGCTTATTCTGAAACCTGTACCCAAAACGGCGGGGCAGGCAATCCGCTGGTATTGGAAATTACTGAACGCCAGCGTATAGGTAACCTCGATACTTTGCGCACCGATCTGCAGCCTCTGCTGGATTTTGGTTTTCGTTTAGCGCTGGATGATTTTGGGAGTGGTTACTCGTCTTATATGTATATGGCTAATCTGCCCATTAGTTTTTTGAAGATAGAAGGCTGGCTGGTTTTGAACATGCAGCGCGATCATAAAATCGCTTCTATTGTTGAAAGCATTGCGAATTTCGCCCACAAAGAGGGGATCAAAACGATAGCTGAACATGTGGAAGATGCGGACACTGCGCGTATCTTGCGTGAAATAGGAGTCGACTGGGGACAAGGCTGGTTTTTTGGGCATCCACAAAGCTTTTGAAGGCTATCCTCGCTATGGGCGCCTCGGGTTGCTATCTATCCAACTCGCCAAGTTACTGTTAAAAAACACCCCAAGGCTTGAAACAACGCCCTCTTCACTCCATATCAGAAAATATAGTGCTCGTCATTTAACGGCGAGTGTGGTTATCGCTATTACATAGGATCAAATTTGCTCAAGATAGTTAAAGGTTGCCACATTGTTTGAGCGTCATATGGGGGGTGAGCGCGTGATATTGGTGGCGCTCGATTTTGGCGAACCTGACTACACCGACAACTTGGTTGAACTCCAATTACTGGCGTCAGGGGCCGGGTTGGAAGTTGTGGGCCAAGTTGTGGGTAAACGCAGCCGACCCGATGCCGCACTATTCGCGGGTAGCGGTAAGGTGGATGAGATTGCCGCATTGGTATTGTTTACCCACGCTGATGTCGTCATTTTTAATCACGAGCTGTCACCCGCCCAGGAACGTAATCTAGAACGCCGCTTGCAGTGCAGGGTGATTGATCGCGTTAGTCTTATCCTGGATATTTTTGCGCGCCGCGCGCAAAGCGCCGAAGGCAAATTACAAGTCGAACTGGCGCAGCTGCAACACCTTTCGACTCGACTTATCCGCGGATGGACCCACCTTGAACGACAACGCGGTGGCGTTGGCATGCGGGGGCCCGGCGAGAAACAGCTCGAAACTGACCGCCGTTTGATAGGCGTACGGGTGAAAGCCTTAAAGGAGCGTTTGTCCAAACTTGAAAAACAGCGTCGCACTCAGCGTCGGGCACGCGAGCGCGGTAATGTGCTTACAGTCGCGCTGGTGGGATATACCAATGCTGGGAAATCTTCGGTGTTCAATGCATTGACGCGCGCCGGTGCTTACGAGGCCGACCAGCTGTTTGCAACGCTGGATACCACCACGCGCAAGTTGTTCTTACCGGGCTTGGGCGAGGTCGTGATAGCCGATACGGTGGGATTTGTGACCCGCTTGCCGCACAGTCTGATCGCCGCATTTCGGGCCACGCTGGAAGCCACGGTCGAGGCAGACCTGTTGCTGCATGTCATCGATACTGCGAGCCCCAACCGGGAATGCCAGATTGCTGCGGTGGATAAAGTGCTAGATGAAATGGGCGCCGAACAAGACGGTATATTCTGGGTATACAACAAGCTGGATCTAGCAGGGATTCCGCCCGCAGTGAGCCGAAATGAATATGGTAAACTTCAAGCTGTATATGTGTCGGCCAGAACAGGTGCTGGACTTGATCTGCTCCGGACGGCACTGACTGAAATCCTGTCCGGTTTACGTGCCCCAATAAAACCGCACTTGGATGACTTTACCTCCTCTCAATTACTCGTACCCGCAAGCTAAACTATATGGCCTGGAATGACCCGCAATGGGGTAATAACGGTAACAAGAAAAACTCTGGCCCGCCCGATCTGGATGAGCTCTGGAAGAAATTCAATCAACGTTTGAATAGCTTGTTTGGAAACAAAGGCACAGGCGGTGACCCCTCCCCTATCGACGGCCATTATGGGGGTGGAGGCAACCTTTTGTTCATGATAATAGGCCTGCTGGTATTGGTATGGATTGCCAGCGGCTTTTATATCGTAGATACCGGTCAACGTGGGGTGGTACTGCGGTTTGGCAAATATCTCGAGACGACTGAGCCAGGCCCCCGCTGGCATTTGCCCTGGCCCCTGGAGACTCGCGAAATTGTCAATGTGGATCAAGTGCGCACTGTTGAAGTGGGCTACCGTAACGCTGTCAAAAACAAGGCATTGAAAGAATCCCTGATGCTGACCGATGACGAGAACATCATCGATCTGCAATTCGCGGTGCAATATATATTGAAGGATCCGAAAGAGTTTTTGTTTGTAAACCGCGATCCTGAGGACGCCGTATTACAAGTGGCAGAAACGGCGATGCGTGAAATCGTCGGCAAAAACAAAATGGATTTTGTGCTGTATGAAGGCCGTGCTGAAATCGCAGTACGCGCAAAAAAGGAGATGCAGGACATACTCGACCGATATAAAACCGGGATTAGTATTAGCCAGGTCACGCTGCAAAATATCCAGCCACCCGAAGAAGTGCAATCCGCGTTTGATGATGCAGTAAAAGCAGGCCAAGACCGTGAACGTCTCAAGAATGAGGCCCAGGCTTATGCTAACAACGTGATTCCCAGTGCGCAGGGTGTGGCATCGCGCCTGACGCAAGAAGCCGAAGGTTATCGTCAAGCCGTGACGGCAAACGCCCAAGGGGAAGCCAGCCGCTTTAGCCAGATTTTTGCTGAATACAGCAAGGCGCCTCAAGTCACACGTCAGCGTATGTATCTGGACACGATGCAAACCGTTATGAATAACACCAGCAAGATTATTGTTGACCAAAAAGGCGGTAACAGCCTGCTATATCTGCCTCTCGACAAGTTACAGCAAATAGTCAATCAGCCGCTTGCCGGCGTGCCCGAAGTATTGTCCGCACCTGCCGCGCCTATTTCTACGCCGCCTGCAATTGACGCGCGCTCGCGAGATGCCTTTCGCAGTCGTGACAGGGAGGGTCGGCCATGAGTAAAAACGTGAGTATTTTGGTCAT
>JAYWDZ010000335.1:0-22563 GCA_043779595.1 Nitrosomonadales bacterium | reverse complement strand
CACCAAGTACCGTGTGAATTAAAACGGCGTGGAAAAATCCACGCCGTTTTTTTGTGTCAATGATTCGGCTGAAAAGGGGTTTTTCTACAGCGTCAACGGGGAGCTAAGGGGCGCCGCGCTTTTGCGGCGTCCCGCTTGAGCGCCGGGTTAGAGGTTTTCATTTCAAGGCTTGTGCCACTGCTGCTAACGCACCAACTACCGTGGCGATAGCAATAAGCACATTAAGCCAGAAAACCTTTCCAGAGAGGCGGTCGTTTGAGTCTGAGTTTTTTGCAAGCTGTGAAGTAAGAGCTGAAAAAGCTGACTCGATGTCTTCTGTACAACGAACCGTTATTGCGGCTTTCTGCTGCTCATGAATAATTGAACCAGGCAGTGCAGTCAATGCCAACTCGGCAAGAATCTCGTTTTTTGTTTTCCCTTCAACATAACCTGCCACATCAGCCTCCTATTATTTTTTCAATTTACCACTGCGGGTGTATCGCACGATGTGACACCTGCGAATCCAATATTTCTTACCAATACCTCTAACGAGTCTGTAGAAAAAGCCACCCACAGAAGCAGGGTTTCCCGTTATTAAAAGTTTTTCGGATTTTCATCGCTATTTTGTGTTTTGTTTTTGCCTGGCAGGCCATTGCGGTTCTTGGCACTGTTTTCCCCGGCTATGCTTACTCAACTGAATCCATATCGGTGTATTTTCGTTAGATTATGCACGATACAGAATAACTTCCACTGGATATTCACCTTCACCCAACCGCGTAGACTGAATCGTTTTAATCCGATCGCACTGACCAGATGACCAAATACCGGCTCGACGATACCCAAGCGTCGGCTGTACTGCTGTCGGCCTTCCGGAGTGTCGATCTTTTGCTTCATCTTCGTTGTGTAACTTTGTTTGACTGACTTCGCTCGGTCCTTGAAGAACACCACCTGCCGTGTCGGTGTTCGATCCGGATGCCGTAGACACCGGGCTCGATGCGTGCACGGCTCACAGTGCATTTTTGGCCCCTGAAACTTCACCGCTTCATAACCATTGATCCAGCAGCTGTTGCCATTGCGGTAAAGCGCCTTACCCGCCGGGCAAATACAAGTCTGGCTGACTGGGTCATACATGAAGTCCGCCGGGCGATAACAACTGCTCTTCGACTTTCTCTGCTCGGCCAAGTGCCTTGCACGATGGCGCTGGGCCGTGGCAAAGCGCGGGTCGCGTTTGCGCAACTGGTTGTCGGCGATATAAGCATCAACCTTCTGTTCGAATAAGGCTTGTACGTTCGCCTCGGTGTGAAAGCCGCTGTCGGTGGCCAATGCCGTGTGCGCAAAGACGTCTTCTTCTTGGCCGATGGCCTGGAAGTTATCGCGCGTGGCCGCCACCATGGGGAGTAGCAGATCGTGTTCCTGCGCTTCACCAAAGGCTTGCGCATGCACCACCACCTGGTGCCTGGCATCGACCGCGGCCACGCCGTCATAGCCTTGCAGCACGCCGTGGCTGGTCTTCATCTTGGCGCTATCGTTGTCGGTGATGTTGCTCTTCTTCGCGCCGCCGCTCTTGCCCGGCTTGTCGTCGTTGTCTTTGAGCCAGGCTTTGATCTTTGCAACGTGGGCTCGCATTGTATCGGCTTGCTGCGCTTCCTTTTGCCGGTGCGCGGAGGGCTGGCCTTGTTCGTCTTCTTCGCGATGCTTCTTCATGATGTAGCGGATCGCACCTTGCATCTTGTCGACCTTGTGGGCCAGCTCGGCTTTGGTGCCGCTCCACTCCTTGGAGGCATTGGACGGCAGCTTGCAACCATCAATGGCGAACATCTCGCGCCCGATCAGGCCCAGCTCGTCACAGATCAAGAGCACTTCGAGAAACAGCGGGGCGATTTCATCGGCCATGCTGGAGATGAAATGCGCGACGGTGGTGAAGTGCGGTTGGCTATCGGCGGACAAGGCCATGAAGATGATGTTCTCGCGGCAACATTGTTCAATCTCGCGGCTGGAGGTGATGCCGCGCGCATAGGCATACAGCACGATCTTCAACAGGATAGCCGGATCATAGGCCGGTGCACCGGTGTCGTCGTTGGCGTAGCGCGCATCAAACACGGTGAGATTGAGTTCGTGGTCAATCAGGTGACTGAGGGTGTATTCGAAAGTACCGGGGAGGATTTGACGCGAGAAGGAGACAGGAAGCAGTTTGAGTTGGTCGTAGTTGTAATGCTTGTAGCGCGCCATCCGTTCCTCCTCATTCCCGATAAGGGGTGTTGGGTTATTTATAGTGCTTCAGACACTGCATTGCCAGGGGAAAGAGGGTTTTTCTACAGGCTCAACGTAAAGCTAAGGGGCGCCGCGCTTTTGCGGCGTCCCGCTTCAGCGCCGGGTTGGGCAGGCCGCCAACTCTGCAACAACAATAGCCAATGCTTCTCGCGCCATTGCAAGAGGAATGAATGGAGTAGCCAACCATTGAGTTTGTGCTTGAATTGGAAGCGGGGGGATATGAATAAAACCGCACCTCAAGTCTTTTTTCTCTAGGTGTGCATGATGCAACGCATGATAAAGAATTTGATTGCATAGGTGATTGCCAGCGTGGTTAGAAAATGATGCGGGAATGCCATTTTCATTCAGGCGTTCAATTAATTTTTCTTGGTTCGGAAGATTGCTCCAATAAGCAGCAGAGCCATCAGGCTCTATATGATCACCGTGTGGTTGACTTCCATCACCGTCGGGGGAGCCAAAATCCTTAAGGTTGGTTGCCAACCTTTCAAATGTGATTTTGTTTCTACCTGGCGCTTGGCCAATGAAGATGCAGTATTCAGGCTTGTAATGTGAAATGTGCTCCAAGATGTTGGATTGAAGTTTATTAGAGCTGGGAGGAATAATCTCGTAATGAATGAGTTCACGAATTGATGATAAATTTTCCGGTGATTCGTCGCGAAGCGATTCAACCAGAATTTTTGACGCATTCAGTCCATCGTCATTTGGTTCAAATCCTGTTATCAAAATAGTCATGCTGGCTTTCTATATTGCCCAACGTTAAATATCCGTCATGTGACGGAATAAAAAATTACCGGACATGTCCGGTAATCTTTATGGGAATAATAAGCGGTTGATTTATATAAGCCGCAGTGTCCAATAAGCCACCGCCAGAAGACTGCTCTCACCAGGCCTAAACGATATCCAGATGCTCAAGCCCGGCCATCATGTCGCGGGAACTAGCTTCCTTGCCGTGCAGTTTAATCTTCAGGCGCAGGTCGTTCAGGCTATCGGCATTTCGCAGGGCGTCTTCATATGTGATCATTCCCGCTTCGTATAAATCGAACAGCGCCTGATCGAAGGTCTGCATGCCCAATTCACGCGATTTGGACATGATTTCTTTGATCTCGTGCACGCTGCCCTTGAAGATCAGGTCGGCGATCAACGGCGAATTGAGCAGAATTTCGACCGCGGCGACGCGACCTTTGACGCCTTTGCGCGGTATCAGGCGCTGTGAGATGAAGGACTTCAAATTCAGTGACAAGTCCATCAACAGCTGTGCGCGGCGTTCTTCCGGGAAAAAGTTGATGATGCGGTCGAGCGCCTGGTTGGCGCTGTTGGCGTGGAGTGTGGATAAGCACAGGTGGCCGGTTTCAGCGAATGCAATCGCGTACTCCATTGTTTCGCGGTCGCGAATTTCGCCGATCAAAATCACGTCGGGCGCTTGGCGTAAGGTGTTTTTGAGCGCCGAAAACCAGTTGTCGGTATCGATGCCGACTTCGCGTTGGGTGATGATGGATTTATTGTGTTCGTGGACGTACTCGATGGGATCTTCCACCGTGATGATGTGATCGCAGGCGTTGGCATTTCTATGCCCCACCATCGCGGCGAGCGACGTGGATTTGCCCGAGCCGGTAGCGCCCACAAAAATCACCAGGCCGCGTTTAACCATTGCAATGTCGCGCAACACAGGGGGCAAGTTAAGTTCTGCCATCTGCGGGATTTTAGTGTTGATGGTGCGCAACACCATGCCGGTGCGACCTTGCTGGATGAATACATTGACGCGAAATCGACCAATCTCAGGCGGGCTGATCGCAAAGTTGGATTCGTTGGTGGCTTCATAATCGTTCCATTGCCGATCATTCATGATCGAGCGCGCGAGTTCTCGCGTATGCGCTGGCGTGAGCGTTTGATTGGAGACCGGGGTAATTTTGCCGTCGACCTTAATGGCAGGCGGAAAGCCTGCGGTCAAAAACAGGTCGGAAGCATTTTTGGTGAGCATCAGCCGTAGCAGATCGTGGACGGTTTTTTCAGCATTCATTGTGATGAGTTCCTTTTAGCCCAGAAACGAGTCTTTGTTTTGAGCCGCATTGCGTGCGACGCCGACGGCAATAATGTTGCGCTTCACCATATCTGCCAGACATTGGTCCAGCGTCTGCATGCCGATGGCTTGGCCGGTCTGGATCGACGAATACATTTGCGCGACCTTGCCTTCACGAATCAGATTGCGAATGGCGGGCGTGCCGATCATGATTTCATGAGCAGCCACGCGGCCGGTGTCGTCCTTGGTTTTGAGCAGCGTCTGCGAAATCACCGCGCGCAACGACTCCGACAGCATTGAGCGCACCATTTCCTTCTCAGCGGCTGGGAACACGTCGACCACGCGGTCAATAGTCTTGGCGGCGCTGGAGGTATGCAAAGTGCCAAATACCAGGTGGCCGGTTTCAGCTGCCGTCAGCGCCAGCCGGATAGTCTCCAGATCGCGCAACTCGCCCACCAGGATCACGTCGGGGTCTTCGCGCAGCGCCGAGCGAAGCGCGTTATTAAACGACAAGGTATGGGGCCCGACTTCACGTTGGTTGATCAGGCATTTCTTGCTCTGGTGCACAAACTCGATGGGGTCTTCGACAGTAAGAATATGTTCGTAGCGGGTTTCGTTGACGTAATCCATCATCGCCGCCAGCGTAGTGGATTTGCCCGAGCCAGTCGGCCCGGTCACCAGCACAATGCCACGCGGCTGGTCGGAAATGTCCTTGAAAATAGCCGGCGCGTTGAGTTCCTCCAGCGTTAATATTTTTGACGGAATCGTGCGGAACACCGCACCCGCGCCGTATTGCTGATTAAACGCATTTACGCGAAAACGCGCAAGCGACGGAATCTCGAACGAGAAGTCGATCTCCAGGATGTCTTCGTAGACTTTGCGCTGGCTGTCATTCATGATGTCGTACACCATACGATGCACGTCTTTATGTTCCATCGCGGGCAGGTTGATGCGGCGAATATCGCCATGCACCCGGATCATCGGCGGCAAACCGGACGATAGATGCAGGTCGGATGCCTTGTTTTTTACCGCAAATGCGAGCAATTCGGAGATATCCACGTAAGCCTCGTTGGGTATTCTGTCTGTGTAATGCGGGATAATAAATCTGAATGAATAACGTCCCCCGCGCTATTAACTTGAGGCCTAAACCGTAATTTCAGGCTTGCACGCTAAGAGCAAAGGGGTGGCCAAGGCTGCTGGATCGTGCGTTTTAAAACCCTGCGCGTGAGAGCGAGATAAGTGGAGCTAAGCAGGAAGTGAGAATATGCAAAAAATAAGCTTTATCGGTGGCGGCAATATGGCCGTCGCTATTGCTCGTGGCTTGATCGCCAGCGGCATTTTGCCAACGAATATCGAAGTGGTGGAAATCGACCCTGAGACGCGTACCCGGGTGGCTGCTTCTCTAGGCGTGCAAGTACGCGCCGAACTCGCAGATGCCACCTTGCACCCCTTGATAGTGTTAGCCGTCAAGCCACAAACCTTACCGCAGGTGGCGGCAATGTTAGCGCCGCGGCTTACTACCCATTTGCTGCTCTCGATTGCCGCAGGCGTACGCGTGGCGGATTTGACTCGGTGGTTAGGCGGCCACACCCAGGTTGTGCGCGCGATGCCCAATACCCCTGCGTTGGTGCGTGCCGGCATGACTGGCCTGTATGCGCCTGCTGCCATCCCAGCTGCTGCACGATCCGCTGCCGAGGCAGTGATGCGCGCAGTAGGAGGCGTAGTGTGGGTAACGGATGAAGCTTTGCTCGATGCGATCACCGCAGTATCGGGCAGCGGCCCCGCCTATGTGTTTTATTTTATTGAGTCACTGGAAGCGGCCGCTGTAGCGGAGGGTTTGACACCCGCGTCAGCCCGGCAACTGGCTTTGCAAACTTTTTTTGGGGCGGCCAAACTGGCGCTGGAGTCGGGCGAAGAGCCCGCCATGCTGCGTGAACGCGTGACATCCAAGGGCGGGACTACCGAACGCGGTATCGCCGCGCTGGAGGCCGCGTCGATTAAATCCGCTATTGCCTGCGCCGTTGCCGCGGCCCGCGAGCGCAGCCAGGCATTGGGCGATGAATTGGGGAGCCTGTCATGATTGTCGAAGCCTTGCAGTTCCTGGTGCAAACCCTGGGCAACCTGTTTGTGGTGGCGACGTTGTTGCGTTTTTTGATGCAGATGTTTCGCGTCCCGTTCAAAAACCCTTTTGCGCAGTTCATCATTGCTGTCACCAACTTTGCGGTAAAACCGCTGCGTCGACTCATTCCCGGTTTTTTTGGTCAGGATTGGGCAAGTCTGCTGGTGGCAATACTCGTTGAATTTGCAGTGGTAGTGATTGGCTATTGGCTGGGCGATTATCCTTTTGCGCTGGCGGGCCCCCGAATTTGGGCAGTTATGCTGGGATTGGCCGGGGTTCAGCTGGCGAGTCTTGCGGTGTATATGCTGATAGGCTTGACGATTGTGCAGGCGGTTTTGTCCTGGATGAACCCGTATTCGCCGTTGATGCCTGTGGTCAGCCAGTTAACCGAACCTTTTCTGCGGCCGTTACGCCGGATCATTCCCACGATTAGCAACGTTGACCTCAGTCCATTGGTGTTGATTCTAATTTTCCAGATAGTGCTGATCGTGCCGATTCAAGCGACGGATCGCGTCTTGCGCGCACTGCTATGAGCCCGTTTGCAGACTCAGTCTAATCAGCCGCCGATTTGAAATTTTACTAAATCAGCGAGGCCAAAAACAGGGAAGGCAATTAAAGAATTTCCAGCCGCTGGTCGATATCAAGGCGAATGTTTATTTGGCTGTGAGGTCGCAACCCTATGACGACGATCAGTATGCAAACTGGCCGAAGCGAGTCTCCCCGATAAATAGGCTATCAGCAGGGGACTTCCCTCATGGCCCAACTCGAGAACATCATTAAAAATGAGCATGCTGCTACAGCAGGAGGTTGCCGACTACCACGCGCGCCGCACCGTATTGGCGGGCGCCATCAGCGATTACGCCGATTGGATGGACCGGCTGCATGGCATCGATATTGAGCGCACGCTACACCTGAACGACACCGCTGCCAGTTTAAAAAAAGACCGCTTGCTGGTGGCTTTTGTGGCCGAGTTTTCGCGCGGCAAAACTGAACTGATTAATGCGCTGTTTTTTGCGGACCATGGACAACGCTTATTGCCGTCTGACGTGGGGCGCACCACGATGTGTCCGGCAGAACTGTTCTCCGATGTGGACGAAGCGCCCTGTTTGAAACTGTTGCCTATAGAAACCCGCACGCGAACCGAATCCCTCGGCCATCTGCGGCATATGCCGGTGGAATGGAGTCGGGTACAGCTCGATCCTAAAGATCCCAAACAAGTGCAGAAAAGCTTGCGCAAGTTGACCGAAACCAAACTCGTGCCCTCGACCCAGGCGATGGAACTCGGCCTGTGGGACAAGGACGATGCCTCCGATCGCTCGCGTTTGCAAGGCGATGGTACGGTGGAAGTTCCTGTATGGCGATATGCGTTGGTGAATTTTCCGCACCCGCTGTTGCAGGCGGGTTTGACTATTCTCGATACGCCGGGCTTAAACGCGCTCGGCGCGGAGCCAGAACTGACCCTGTCCGTCATCCCCGGCGCGCACGCGGTGATTTTTGTGCTGGCGACCGACACGGGCGTCACACGCTCCGATCTGGAAATCTGGCAAAAGCATGTGCATCGCCACACCAATTACCACGTCGCGGTGTTGAATAAAATCGACATGCTGTGGGATGAGCTTAAAAGCGAATCTGAAATTCGCGCTTCAATCGAGCGCCAGGCAGTGGAAACAGCACGCGTACTTAAGCTGCCAGCGAGCCAGGTGTTTGCGGTCTCTGCCCAAAAAGCCTTAACTGCCAAAATTTTGAACGACCCGGAATTGCGGTTGCGTTCCGGTATCGATGGATTGGAATACTTGCTCGCGCATCAAATTATCCCGGCGCGTCAGGACATTCTGTGCCATGCGGTGAACCATGAAATTTTGGGCATGGTCGGGGAGAGCCGAACGCTTTTATCTGCCCGCGTGCGGCGTAGCAGCGAAGAACTTATTCAGCTTAGTCAGCTTTCAGGAAAGAATCGTGAACTGGTTGGCCAGGCGAAAGTCCGGCTGCAGGCAGAAAAAACTTTGTACGACGCGACCGCTGACCGTTTTAAGCAGACGCGCAAAGTCATGCAGGGGCAGGGTGAGGTATTGATCTCGCAGCTCTCGGAAGACACGCTCAACGGCATATTGGAAGAGGCGCGTATTGCTATGGAAGAAAGCTGGACCACGCATGGTCTGACTTCGAGCATTCATGCGCTCAGCGAACGTATGACCGAGCGCTTTAAACAAGCGGCGTTACACGCTGATAACTTGCTGGATTCACTCGATCAGGCTTACGACGTGTTTCATCGTCAGCATGGTTTACCCAGGATGCAGGTGCCTCGACTCGATCTCACCGCCTACCTGAATCGGCTTCAAACCTTGGTGAACGAGACGGATCTATTTTGTCGCGATCCCGCCAATATCATGCTGGAGAAACGTTTCATGATTCGACGTTTTTATGCCGGGCTGGTCGATCAGGCGAGAAAAACGTTTGCGCTCGCGCGTACCGAAAGTGAGCGCTGGCTGCGTATTTCGCTGGACCCGGTGATGACGCGCATCCGTGAACACAAACAGAATCTGGACACACGTTTGACCAGTCTTAAAAATATTCTCGAGAATATGGGCACCTTGCAGCACCGGATGGATCAGCTTAAAACCGAGATTTCCGAGATGCGAAACGATAGAGTAATCGTGGATGAAATCGCGGTGCGGTTGAACAGTTAAGCTTTAAGCATTGAGGCGGCTCAAGAACCCCGCGGTTTTGTCGGGATCATTATTTTTGATTAGTTTTTGTGCTCCCAGCATGATGCCGTCCAGATGCGATCTCAAAATTTGTTGCTTGACTGGCAGCAAGCTCGTGGGTTGCATCGAAAACGCGCGCAAACCCAAGCCCAATAGCAAGCGAGTGAGCGCAGGATCCCCCGCCATCTCCCCGCACACCGCCACGTGTTTACCCACCTTGGCCCCCGCCCGTATCGTGAGCTGAATCAGATTGAGCACGGCGGGGTGCAACGGGTCGTACAGGTGAGCCACGCTGTCGTCTGCGCGATCAATTGCCAGCGTGTACTGGATCAAGTCATTGGTGCCTATCGACAAAAAGTCCAGTTGTTCGGCAAAGAAGGTCGCGGAAAGCGCGGCGGCCGGCACTTCGATCATACCGCCCACTTGTATTCCCTGATCAAATTTCAAGCCGTCTGCGCGTAAGGCCTGGCGAGCTTCGTCAATCAGTTGCAGCGTTTGGCGCAGCTCCATAAAACTCGCCAGCATCGGAATCAAAATGCGGGCGTGACCATGCGCGGAGGCCCGCAGAATGGCCCGCAATTGGGTATGAAACAGCCCAGGCTCGGCCAGGCATAAGCGGATCGCACGCAAGCCCAAAGCCGGATTGTCGGCCATCGAGTGGCCCCACGGCGCCTGCTTGTCTGCGCCTAAATCCAGCGTACGAATCGTGACGGGCTTGCCATCCATTGCTTCGATCACGGTTTTATAGGACTGGTATTGCTCCTCTTCCGAGGGCAGGTCGTCCCGGTTTAAAAATAGAAATTCGCTGCGAAATAACCCGATCCCGGTCGCGCCCGACTCCGTCACCGCCGCCACATCCTGCGGCAATTCGATGTTGGCATGGAGCTCGATCACGGTGCCGTCCAAGGTGGTAGCTTTGCTACTTTTGATGCGCTTCAGTTTATCGGTGTCGATCCGCCACTGATTTTGGCGCAAACGATATTCTGCCAGGATGGCTTCATCCGGGTTGACGATTACCACGCCTTCGCGGCCATCGACCACCAGCATGTCCTGGTCACGAATCAAGCCGCGTGCGTTGTGCAACGCCATCACCGAGGGCATCGCCAGGCTGCGCGCCAGAATTGCAGTGTGCGAAGTCGCGCCGCCCAGATCGGTAATGAACGCGGCAAAGCGCACGTTCTTGAACAGGATCATGTCTGCGGGCGTGAGCTCGTGCGCGACCAAAATTCGGTCTTCGTCACCTTCGCCGAGTAAGGGTAAGTGGCTGGGATGCCCGGTCAGAACTTTCAATACTCGTTGAACGACTTGCACCACGTCTTCTTGTCGGCTGCGCAAATATGCATCGTCGATTTCTTCAAAGCGCGCCACCAAGGCTTCCATTTGCTGCGCCAATGCCCATTCTGCATTGCACTGCGTATCTGCGATCAAACGCTTGGGCTCCTCGGCAATCATCGAGTCACCCAGAAACATCAAGTGCATGTCCAGAAAAGCCGAGAGCTCCGCAGGCGCTTGCGGTGGGATATGGCTGCGCAGAATTTCGAGTTCCACTCGCGTTTGCAAAATGGCTTCGTCAAAACGCGCCAGCTCATCGGGGATGTATTTTTTGTCGAGTACGTAATGCGGCACCTCGACGCGCGCGTGTGAGGTCAGGTGCGCATGCCCGATCGCGATGCCGCCCGAAACGCCAATCCCGTGCAGGCTAAAGCTCATTCACCCTCACCAAATTTGTCGTTGATGAGCGTGGTGAGCGCGACCATCGCGCGTTCTTCGTCTTCGCCTTCTATTTCGATATTGACTGTGCTGCCACGCGCGGCCGCCAGCATCATCACGCCCATAATACTTTTAGCGTTAACGCGGCGACCATTACGCGCCAGGAAGACGTCACTTTTAAAATTGGAGGCGGTTTGCGTGAGCTTGGCCGACGCGCGCGCGTGCAGGCCGAGCTTGTTAATGATTTCAATTTCCTTTTGCTGCATTGCACATGGTCTCGGAGATGTGGTTGATACTGTTTCGGCCACCATTGACGATACGCTCAACTAACTGAGGCAGCAGCAGGGTGTCGCGATAATTCAGCGCTTTAATCAGCATGGGCAAGTTGACCCCGGTCACACCCTCAACATGGCTCGGTGCCAGCACGCGGCACAAGGTGTTGCAGGGCGTAGCGCCATATACATCGGCCAGCACCAACACGCCGTCACCTGCGTCAATCTGTGTGATGCGGGCTTGCAGAACATGCTGCCACTCGTCGGGATCGGCATGGCCCCTGAAGTCCAGCGTGACCAGTGCATCGGGGCGTTTGCCTAAGATATGCGTGGCGCCTTCCACCAGACTTTCAGCCAGGGTGCTATGCCCTACTACCAGAATGCCTATCATTTTAAAAAAGGGGTTATGTGAATGCAGTGATTCTATCGGAGTCGCCCGGCAAGCGCAGGTGAGACTATTTTTCTGCCCTCCGCATCCACTGCCAGATAATGGGTAATGCCCATGCGCGCCGCATTCTGTTGAAGGTGGGCGGACCCGCCGATGAACAGCGGTTTACTAAGCGCATCCGAGCGTGTGCCTGCATGCACGCCGGAGGTCAGTATCGTTACTGATTGCATTCCGGTCGCGGGGTAGCCGGTGCGCGGGTCTATCAAGTGGCTGTAACGCTTATGGTTTACTTCAAAAAAACGTTGATAGTCCCCCGAGGTGCCGAGCGCTTCGCCATCGCGTAATTCCAGCATGGCGATCATGCCGGGCTGGCGCGGGTGCTGGACGCCTATACGCCAGGCTTGTGTGCCGTGTTGCCCCAATGCAATCAGATTGCCGCCGATATTTACCAGCGCATTTCGAATATGGCGGGCTTGCAAAATGCGCACCGCTTCGTCCAATGCATAGCCCTTGGCGTATCCCCCGAGGTCGAGTTTAACGGCGGGGTTGTCACTCCACACTACGCCCTCAGCGATGTGAATATCAGTCATGTGCGGCATCGCTTTGCGCCAGGATTCAATGGCTTCAAGCGGCGGGAGGGTGCTTCGCGGCGTATCCGATTGAAATCCCCATAAGGCTATCAAGCCGCCAATGGCAGGGTTAAACACATGCCCGGATTGCACCGAGAGGCTTGTAGCGTCAGTAATCAGCGCAGCCAGTTCAGCATCAATCGCGGTTTTTTGGCCTTGCGCGAAGGCGGTATTAATTTGCGAAAGAGGGCTCGGCTCCCAGGCATGCAGCTTGTGATGCAACTGATCAAAGCGCGCCAGTACCGCGGCGCTTGCCTCGCGTGCGGTGTCTTCCGGTACGCCGTCGATGCTCACTTCTACCAGCGTGCCGAAGACATACGATTGTTGCTGATATAACGAGGTTTTGCTGCAGGCACTCAACGTGAGCAACAACGACAGGGTTAGGCAGGCTTTGAGGATGGCCGCAGCGATACGGTCGGCTTTCATTGCACGCGTTACGCGCTGGGGCAACTCTGTCGAGTAAACGCGGGCGTCAGCCAGCACGTTCAAGCGCAATAATAAATTGTGCCGCGACATCAAATCCGGTCTGGGCTGTGATTTCCTGGAAACCGGTGGGGCTGGTGACATTGATTTCGGTGAGACAGACACCGATCACATCTAAACCCACCAGAAACAGGCCCTGTTGTTTTGTCCATGGCGCAATAGTTTCCGCGATTTCGCGGTCACGCGGCGACAAGGCTTGGGCGCGGCCCGTGCCCCCCGCAGCCAGGTTGCCCCGCGTTTCGCCGGGCAGCGGGATACGCGCCAACGCCCAAGGGACGATCTCCCCATCAATAATTAAAATGCGCTTGTCGCCTTGAGCAATTTCGGGCAGATAACGCTGCGCCATGATCGGGCGGTGCCCCCGATATGTGAGTGTTTCCAGAATAGCGTTGCGATTCGGGTCGCGGTCTGTGAGACGAAAAATGCCGCTGCCGCCCATCTCGGTCAATGGTTTGACAATGATATCGGCATGCGTCGCCAGAAATGAGGCGATGTCGTTAGTCTGGGCACTGATCAGCGTAGGCGTAATGAACTGCGGAAAATTCAGAATGGCGAGTTTTTCATTCAGGTCGCGTAGCGCTGAGGGGCGATTCCACACGCGTGCACCGTTCTGCACTGCAATTTCCAGGAGCTGAGTGGCCAACAAATATTCCGTATCGACTGGAGGATCGGTGCGCATCACCACCGCATCAAATTCGGTCAATGCGAGCGTCGTAGGCTCGGCGGCGGTATACCAGTCATTGCTGCTATGCACCGCTAGTGGCATGCAGGTCGCGAGTGTGCGCCCGTCGCGGACCTGTAGATTCTGCGTCTCCGTGGCAAATACCGCGTGCCCACGCGTAGCACCTGCACGCATCATCGCAACAGAAGAATCCTTG
This sequence comes from Nitrosomonadales bacterium, assembly GCA_043779595.1. GTDB lineage: Bacteria > Pseudomonadota > Gammaproteobacteria > Burkholderiales > Thiobacillaceae > Thiobacillus. The sequence continues at coordinate 9,112 of JAYWDZ010000335.1, read as the reverse complement.
TACGGTTTAAGCGTGGCTAGCGGGTCAATCACAAACAGCAGTTTCATGCTGCTTCGATCAACGCCTCGCTGGATGCAGGCTGGCTTTCGATCAGGGCATCGTCCAATTCAATCGACGCTGCCAGCATCGCCAGACGTGCGATCACGCCGTAAGCGTAAAACCGATTGGGAGAAGCATCCGGATTGGCCGTGCGATCAGGCAACTGGCAGCCGGAATCAAAGGCCAAGGGCACAAAATGCATGCCGGCGCTATTCAGGTTTTCGTCTGCGCCGCGACCGGTATGCACGCGATAAAAACCGCCCACGACGAAATGGTCAATCATGTAAACCACGGGTTCAGCAACCGCGTCGTTGATGCTTTCAAAGGTATAAACCCCTTCCTGAATCAGCACTTCGGTCACTTCGACGCCTTCTTTCCCTACCGCCATTTTGTTACGTTGCTTGCGATTAAGGTCACGTACATCGTCCGGACTCTTGACCGTCATGATTCCCATTCCGTAGGTACCGGCATCGGCTTTGACGATAATGAAAGGCGGCTGGTCTATGCCGTATTCGCGATATTTTTCGCCGATTTTTTTAAGCATCGTATCGACTTTTTCCGCGAGGCAAGCTTCACCTTCGCGCGCCTGAAAATCGATGCGGCCGCATTGGTCAAAGTAGGGGTCGATCAGCCACGGGTCGATATTCACCAAACGCGCAAATTCGCTGGCAACATGGCTATAGGCGGTGAAGTGCTTGGATTTGCGACGTGTGGCCCAGCCCGCATGCAGCGGCGGCATAATGGTTTGCTCGATGCCTTTGAAAATATCGGGCACGCCTGCAGATAAATCGTTATTCAGCAGCACGGCACAGGGATCAAAACCTGGCAAGCCAACCCGGTCACCGGTCCGAATCAGCGGCTCCAGCGTGATTCGCCCACCGCCTGGTAATTCAAGTGTGGTGGGTTGTGTGATCTCCGGAATCAGCGTGCCTATGCGCACGATCAAGCCAGTCTGCCGCAGGATGTGTACCAGCATCGCCACGCTCTGCAGATAAAATGTGTTTCGCGTGTGGTTCTCCGGCACCAGCAGCAGACGCTGGGCATCCGGGCAGATTTTTTCGACCGCACCCATTGCCGCATGCACCGCAAGCGACAAAAATTCAGGATTCAGATTATTGAATCCGCCAGGAAATAAATTGGTATCTACCGGCGCAAGCTTGAAACCCGCGTTACGAATATCGACCGAGGTGTAGAAGGGCGCGGATTGCTCCTTCCATTGCTGGCGAAACCAGTGTTCGATCGTGGGTTGGGCGTCGAGTAAACGCTTTTCCAGTTCGAGTAACGGGCCGGTTAATGCAGTAGTGAGGTTAGGAACCATACAATGCCATCTTTTAAAGAAGGCCTCATTCTAGCCAATGTTCGACATCGTGCTCTACCAACCCGAAATTCCGCCCAACACGGGTAACCTGATCCGGCTTGCTGCTAACACCGGCTGTCGGCTGCATTTGGTCAAACCACTGGGCTTTGATCTCTCGGATAAACAAGTGGCGCGAGCAGGACTTGATTATCACGATATGGCGAGTGTCACCGAACATGAAGACTGGCAAGCAGTACGTAATGCCTTGTCCAATCGACGTTGGTGGGTATTCACCACTCGCGCCACTAACCTGTATGCCGAAGCGGAATTTGGTCCTGACGACGTGCTGCTATTCGGACGGGAAACCAGCGGGCTACCGAATGAAATCCACACCGAATTCAATGCGGAGCAGCGATTGCGGTTACCGATGGTGATGGGGTCACGCAGTATGAATCTTGCCAATACTGTCAGCGTGGTGGTGTTTGAAGCCTGGCGACAGAATAAATTTGTGGGAAGTATATGAATGGGTAGTCGGTAATTTGAGCACGAGCAACGACTGCTTAAAACCTAGACTCTTACCGCGCTAACTGCTCTCAAACAGCGCATGGGTATACGGTAATGCACTAATACTTGTCTTAAATAAAACATTTCCCGTTGTAAAAAAATAATTTGTAAATTAAAAAATTCATTTTATTTACAAAGCGTTATTAAAAACTAAAGAAAAATAATGGGGGGAATCCACTTTCATTACGTATGGCATCCACTTTGCTTTTACCCACTCAGGAACTATCCAGTTGCGGCCGTGTGGAGTTTCAGGAAAGCAGTCTTGCTGGGTTATTTTTCAGCGAAATTGATATCCATTAATCTTCGAGTGAGGTGCGAAAATGAAAACAAATATCAAGATGAGCGTGACGTTGTTATGTCTGTCAGCAGTAGTCCAAAGTCCCAATGCATTAGCAGTACCCATGACTATAGCGGGTACAAATGTAAACTTTACTTTCGATACTGCGCTGACAGGGTTGTTTGGGGCGCCGGTAGTGTCAGGTGACAGTTTTTATTTCACACCCACAAACTTTATGGCGGACTCATTTAATGGGGCCGGCATCGACTCCACAAGCGCAACTTTTAATGTCGCGGTGACGGCGAATCCCGGCTATTTGATATCAGGAGTGCAATTCAGCGAAGACGGGGATTACTACAAATTGGGTGGAGGAAGTGCCGTGGCCGTAGGCGGAAAACTGATTGTGCGCGATTTGTACGCACCATTCGTCCCGACGATCAGTAGTATTGCAGCGACCGCGCCGCTAAACGTGACGACTAGTTTCGAAACTTTCGAGACCACTAACTGGAGCGCAATGAGCAATGTGGCCACGCCCGCCGCGTGGGGCCCAGTGTCTGGCGTGAATGTCACCCTACAAAATATTTTATTGGCCAATACTTCAATTCCGGGCGGTGCAGCATTTATCGATAAAAAACTCGCAGGATTAACTATCACTGGTTCAAGCCCTTCGCCAGTGCCAGAAAGCAATTTATACACGATGCTATTGGCTGGTTTGGGATTGGTTGGGTTTATCACGAGACGTAGGAAAGCTGTTATTTGGGCAATGGCTTGACGAGGAGTGATCTCACGATCTCCTCCTCAGATACGACAGGATTTACGTGCGTAGATTTAAGCGTGATCCCTACCTGAACATTCACGATTGACTTATAGCCTTATCTAAACTTCTGCTCTAAGTTATGAGTGATGGGAAACATTTATATTGGCATATCAGGTTGGCGCTATCCGCCTTGGCGCGGAGTGTTTTACCCTAAAAAACTGACTCAAGCCAGCGAACTCGAATTCGCTTCGCGCGCAGTCCGATCAATTGAAATCAACGGTTCGTTTTATGCGCTGCAACGGCCTGAAAGCTACGCTGCGTGGTATGAAACGACGCCCGCGAATTTTGTGTTTAGCGTAAAAGGTAATCGCTATATCACCCATATTCTTCGCTTGCGGGATATTGAAAAACCCCTGGCCAATGTTTTCGCATACGGTGTCTTTAATTTGCGTGAAAAGCTCGGGCCTTTTTTGTGGCAGGTCCCTCCTGGTTTTCGATATGCCCCGGAACAGCTTGAGATTTTTTTGAGTTTATTACCTCACGATACCGAACAGGCGCTGCAATTGGCGCGCAAAGGTGAACCGCGTGGAGTGGGGCGTGTGAGCCTCGCGATTGACCAGAATCGCAAGCTACGGCATGCGATGGAAATTCGGAATACAAGCTTTATCGACGCGACATTTGTGAGTTTGTTGCGCAAGTACCAAGGAGCATTGGTGGTGGCAGATACAGCGGGCAAGTGGCCTTATCAGGAAGATGTGACCTCGGATTTTATGTATTTGCGCCTGCATGGCGATAAAGAACTTTACGCAAGTGGTTACACCGAAGAGGCGTTAGACAGACGGGCGTCACGGATTAAGATTTGGAGCAAAGGCTCGGAACCGGATGACGCCCAACGTATTGCAGACGGTCCCCTGTAACGAGTAGCCGCGATGTCTACTGTTATTTTGACAACGACATCAAAGTGAAGGCCCCATTCGACGCCAGACGCCTGATAGATAAACTCGGTCTAGGTGAGGGTTTGGTGCCGTTTATCTGGCAAGCTTAATAACAGATTTGCGGTGCTTTTATTCCACATCCGAAGCGGGTGCACGCTGAAGCGGGCGGCGGCCCACGCGGATATTCAATGCCAAAGACTGGTTTTTGCGAGCGACGGTGATTTGTACGTTTTCGTCAGGCTTTAATGCCGCAATCAAGTTCAGTAACGAGGAGGAGTCCTTCACGGGATGCCCATTGACCGCCAAAATCACATCGCTCGGGCGGATGCCGCCTACGTCAGCTGGTCCCCCTTTCAGCACACCTGCAATCAACGCGCCTTCCTGCAAATGTTTCAGGTTCAACGACTCAGCAAGCTCGGGTGATAAATCTTGAACTTCTACTCCCACCCAGCCCCGCGTGACGCCGCCATTTTTGATGATCTGCTCCATAATCTGGCGCGCGATGCTGACTGGAATGGCAAAGCCGATACCTTGTGAACCGCCAGTACGCGAGTAGATTGCGCTATTGATGCCGACCAAGTTGCCAGAAGAGTCAACCAGCGCGCCGCCCGAATTTCCCGGGTTAATCGCCGCGTCGGTTTGAATGAAGTTCTCAAACGTGTTGATACCAAGATGCGTGCGTCCAAGGGCGCTGACGATGCCCGCGGTAACCGTCTGGCCCACCCCAAACGGGTTACCCATCGCCAGCACCCAATCGCCTACTTTCAGGCTGTCAGGTGGTGCGAAATTAATCGCAGGCAAGCCCTTGGCATCAATTTTTAATACAGCCAAATCGGTTTCAGGGTCGGCGCCAATCACGTGCGCGGGCAGGGTGCGGCCGTCAGATAACGCAATCTGAATTTCGGCGGCGGCATCCACTACGTGATGATTGGTCAAGATGTAGCCATTGTCGCTAACGATAACTCCCGAACCCAGGTTGGAAGTTTGACGGGGCTTGGAGTCGAAACGCTCACCAAAAAAATATTTGAAGACGGGATCGTCTATAGCCGGATATTTGGGGCTACGGACTTGTTGCTGCGTAAATACATTAACCACTGAGGGAATGACGCGTTGCGCAGCTGGAGCAAACGAGGCGCCAAGCGTAGCAGGCGTCCCCGGTAGAACAGTTGCTTGATGAATAGTCAGACCACGTTCTGACTGCCCATGTAAAAAGTCAGGTTTGAACAGTGTGACTACAAACAGCATGCCTAAGGCGATAGTTGTGGCCTGTGCGAAGAGCAACCAGTATTTGCGCATATGTGGCGAATAATCAATTAGTTGAAGTGGATCGAATGCGGAAAATTATATCAGTGTGCAGCTATCTCTGAACTTTAGTGGTGCTTGGGCTTTCGTAGGGGTGGCTAAATTCGTTAGAATAGGGGTTTGTTCAAAAACGTTCGGGTCAAGCACAAGATGGATGTCAACGGGAACCCTAAAATAAATCGGAGCAAGCGAAAGTTTCTGGTTGCCGCCACCACCGCAGTGGGTGGTGTTGCAGCGGCTGGTGTGGCCGTGCCTATGGTGCTCAGTATGATGCCCAGCGCACGTGCCAAAGCGGCGGGTGCGCCGGTAGAAGTGGATATTAGTAAAATTGAGCCTGGCATGTTGTTAACGGTGGAATGGCGTGGCAAGCCGGTGTGGATCGTTAATCGCACCAAAGAGATGCTGACCTTACTGAATAATCATGATAGCCAGCTGAGCGACCCCAAAAGTGAGACGCCCCAACAGCCTGCTTATTGCAAAAATCCCAATCGATCCATCAAGCCCGAGTATTTGGTTGCAGTAGGTATTTGCACCCACTTGGGTTGCTCGCCTACTGAAAAACTTCAGGCCGGATCGGGTGGCGGCATGGTGGCAGACTGGCCCGGTGGGTTTTTCTGTCCGTGTCACGGCTCGCGTTTTGACTTGTCCGCGCGCGTATTCACGGGGTCGCCTGCCCCGATCAACTTGCAGATACCCCCCTATCAATACCTCAGCGCCACTCAGTTGCTGATTGGTGAAGACGCTAAAGGAGCCTGAGATGTCTGCCATGCAAAAACTGATGACCTGGGTGGATGACCGCTTTCCGCTCACGTCGAGTTACAAAGCCCATCTGTCTGAATACTACGCCCCTAAAAATTTCAACTTCTGGTATTTCTTCGGTTCGCTCGCCTTGCTGGTGCTGGTGCTGCAGATTGTTACCGGTATTTTCCTCACGATGAACTACAAGCCGGATGCCAATCTGGCATTCGCCTCCGTCGAATACATCATGAGGGATGTCGACTGGGGTTGGCTGATTCGCTACATGCACTCCACCGGCGCGTCGATGTTCTTCGTCGTGGTGTATTTGCACATGTTCCGCGGCTTGATGTATGGCTCATATCGTAAGCCACGTGAGTTAATCTGGATTTTTGGCGTACTGATTTATCTGGCGCTGATGGCGGAAGCTTTCATGGGTTATCTGCTGCCTTGGGGGCAGATGTCCTTCTGGGGCGCACAGGTGATCATCAACCTGTTTGCCGCAGTACCGTTTATTGGTGATGACCTTTCGTTGTGGATACGTGGCGATTATGTAATTGGGGATGCCACGCTGAATCGCTTCTTTGCGTTCCACGTCATCGCGGTGCCATTGGTGCTGCTGATGCTGGTAGTGGTCCATCTGGTCGCGCTACATGAAGTAGGCTCGAATAATCCCGATGGCATCGAAATCAAAAAATACAAGGATCCCGTCACGCACTTTCCGCTAGATGGCATTCCTTTCCATCCCTATTTCACGGTAAAAGATATGGTCGCCGTGGTGGTGTTTTTGATGCTATTCACGGCGATCCTGTTCTTCACGCCGGAGATGGGCGGATGGTTCTTGGAAAAAGACAACTTCGTTCCGGCTGACGCGTTCAAAACCCCCGAGCATATTGCGCCGCTGTGGTATTTCACCCCGTTCTACGCAATTTTGCGTGCGATCCCACCGATGTTCGGCTCGCAGTTTCCGGGTGTAGTTGCAATGGGTTTATCGATTGTTGTGATGTTCTTCCTGCCCTGGTTGGATCGCAGCCCGGTCAAATCGATTCGTTATCGCGGACCAATATACAAATGGATGTTGGCAATGTTTGTCGTGGCATTTATTGGCTTGGGTTATCTGGGAACGCAGCCTTCAACGCCGGTGGCGACCTGGATTGCACGGGTATTCAGCGTCATGTATTTCGCGTTTTTCCTATTGATGCCTTGGTATACCGCCATTGATAAGACTAAACCCGTACCAGAAAGGGTGACCGGCTAATGAAACGCTTCAAGAATCTATTGTATGTAGTACTTGCTGCCCCGATACTGGCGTTCGCATCGAGTGCACATGTTCCGCTCGACAAAGCGCCGATCGATTTGGCCGATCATGAATCACTGCAACGAGGCGCGCGCATTTTTGTGAATCAGTGTCTCAACTGCCACAGTGCAGGCTACATGCGCTATTCGCGCCTACAGGATATTGGTCTTACGGAAGATCAGATCAAAGGCAACCTACTGTTTGCAGCAGAAAAGCCTGGCGAAACGATGAGTGTCGCGATGCCCAAGGCCGATGCCAAATCCTGGTTTGGGGCTACCCCGCCTGACCTGACTGTCGTCTCACGCTCACGTGGGGCCGACTGGCTCTACACCTATTTACGCAGTTTCTATCGGGACGACTTGCGTCCGACAGGCTGGAATAATCTGGTGTTCGACAAAGTGGGCATGCCGCATGTGCTATGGACATTTCAAGGTGAAATGGTACCGGTCCATAAAAAAGTCGGCGAGCACGAAGTCATTGATCATCTGGAACTCGCAAAGCCAGGCAGTGTGACGCTGGCGCAGTACGACGCGATGATAAGCGATCTGGTGAACTATCTGGTTTGGATGGGGGAGCCCGCCAAAATGAAACGCCAGCAACTGGGTTTGTTGGTGTTGGGGTTTCTGGCGATATTCTTTGTAGTGGCGTATTACTTGAAGAAAGAATTCTGGAAAGATATTCACTGATATCTTCGTTACCTGGTTTTACAGCAGCCGGCCTCCATCCGGCTGTTGCCATTTTAATTCGCACGTTTTTGAGCCTTAAGGGAGTAGCCAAGCATGATGACTCTATACTCGGGTAGTACCGATCCATATAGCCACCGTTGTCGCATTGTTCTGTATGAAAAGGACATGGACTTTGAAGTCATCGACATCGACTTACACAACAAGCCGGAAGAAATTGCCAGTATCAGTCCTACCGGCAGAACGCCAGTCTTGATTGAGCGCGACCTGGTGCTGACCGAGTCCAACATCATCAACGAATACATTGATGAGCGCTTCCCACATCCTCAATTGATGCCGCCTGATCCCGTGATGCGCGCGCGTGCACGGCTGGTGCTGTTCAATTTCGAACACGATCTGTTTTCACATGTGAACATGCTGGAACACGGCAGCGGCAAATCGGCGGATAAAGCGCGCCAAGAAATTCGCGACAGCTTGTCTCAGCTTGCCCCCATTCTAACCAAGCAAAAATATTTGATGAATGATGAATTCTCAATGCTCGATGTTGCCATAGCCCCGTTGTTATGGCGCCTTGAGCACTACGCGATTGAGTTGCCTAAAGCCGCTGTGCCCGTGTTGAAATACCGCGAGCGTCTGTTCAGCCGCCCGGCCTTTATCAGCGCGCTAACGCCGACAGAGAAATCCTTACGTAAATAGCAGAAAATCTTGGCCGAGATTTCTACCAAACCCTATCTGATTCGCGCACTTTACGAATGGTGCGTGGACTCGGGTTTGACTCCACAGTTGCTGGTTGCTGTCGATGCTAAAACACGTGTGCCAGCAGGTTTTGTGAAGGACGGCAAGATCGTACTGAACATCAATGCGGGCGCCACGCGTAACCTCACGTTGGACAATGACTGGATACAGTTTTCTGCGCGCTTTGGTGGCGTCTCGCACGAGATATCCGTACCCATCGAACGCGTCGCTGCTATTTTTGCGCGCGAAAATGGCCAAGGCTTGCATTTTGAGCCTGTCGAAACCGGTAGCCTGTCCACCGTGCCTGCAACCAGCGACGAACCCTCTCCGCCCCCGAAAGGCAGGCCCTCGCTTAAAGTTGTGAAGTAAGCGGAATAGACGCCGATACTCGTTATAATGTCGCCCGTTGCCGGCATAGCTCAGTTGGTAGAGCAACCGCCTTGTAAGCGGTAGGTCCCCAGTTCGAGTCCGGGTGCCGGCACCAAATTCAC
>JAYWDZ010000334.1:0-22642 GCA_043779595.1 Nitrosomonadales bacterium | reverse complement strand
ATATTGCGGTGACCCAGCAAATGCAACGCGGCGACAGCGTCCGCACTGGAGGCGAAGCCGCCCGGATGGCCGGAAGATTTGCTGCCGGTGACCTGCAACGTTAAATAACGCAACGCATCAGCGGCGAGCATGGTTTGATAGATCGCCGTCTCGCTGGTTGCGTCCGGCAGCGCGGGTTGGTCTGGCCTTAGCAGAGGGGTGGCGCCCAAGCGGTCGATTTCTGGCCAAGAGTCGGCCAAATACTGGATGCCTTCGCAAAAGGCGGGGATGGCCTCGGAGGGTAAGGGGGGGGCTAATTGCCGCTCTGCGCTCATGTTGTTTCCTTTTCACTATATGAAAATGTTTCACATGATGTGAAACGATAAGTACATTAAAGCAGTAAGCTAGGGGTAATTTCACATTGCGGTATAAATTTTCACCTTATGAAAAATACAGTCTCTTCTATTCAGGTGCTCGACCGCGCCATGTCACTGGTCAACCTACTCGCGCGTGCGCCGGGCCCCATCAGCCTCACGCGTCTGGCCGGGCAGGCCGAGCTGCATACCGCTAGCGCGCACCGCATACTCGGCGCGCTGATCACGCACGGCTTGGTCGAAAAGACCGGCACGGGCGAATACGACTTAGGCGTGCGCTGGCTGGAGGTGGGGAATCGCCTACGCGCGCGGCTGAATATCCGGCAGGTGGCGATGCCCTTCATGCAAAAACTTGCCGAGCTGACGGGCGAGACCGTCAACCTGATCGTGCGCCGCGGCGATGAAGCGGTTTATGTGGAGCGTGTGTCGGGCGGGCAGACGCTGATCCAGGTGGTGCAGGTAGTAGGTGCGCACGCGCCGCTACACGTGACCGCGGTGGGCAAAATATTTTTGGCAGAAGATAGCGCCAGCGGTGTGATGGGTTACGCGGATCGCACCGGCCTGCCCGCGTATACGTCGAACACGCTGACCACGTTAGCCCGCCTCAATGCCGAGCTGAAAACCATCCGCCACGCGCATTTGGCGTATGACCGCGAGGAAGCCGAACTAGGCGTGGCGTGTATCGGCGCACCCATTCGCGACGCGGAAAATAAACTAGTCGCCGGACTCTCGATTTCGGCACCGGCCGACCGCCACAAACCAGCTTGGCCAGAGGCGCTGAAAAAAGCCGCCGCGTTCACCGGCGCGGCGCTGGGTTATCAGGCTGAAGCCTGAAGTAAACGGACACTCACCCGTAAAGCCTTGCCGCGCGCGTGCTTTTTTGGCAAGGTGGCGACCATGATTAAACCCTCGCCCTCCGTTACCCCTTACCAAGTCGCCGCCTGGATCATGATGACCGTAGGCCTTATCTTGGCGTTGTTGCTGCATCTTTTGCCGATCATGCTCGCCGGTATGCTGATGGTGCAACTGGTGCACATATTTGCGCCACATTTTATGGTCGGCAAGTTTAGCCATACCCGAAGCAAAGTATTGGTGATATCGCTGGTCACGTTGCTGGTGCTGGGGGTATTGGGCGGCGCCGCCACCGCGGTGATTTTGTATCTGCGTACCGAAGGGGGATTGGCCGGCCTGCTGACGAAAATGGCGGAGATCATCGACAATTCGCGGCAGCTGCTACCCGTTTGGGCAGGGCAATGGCTACCACAGGGCGATGTAAACGTGGTACGTGAAAGTCTGGTGGAATGGTTGCGTACGCACGCGCTGGAAATTCGTAAATTCAGCGGGAGTGCTGGCAGCGTATTGCTGTACGCGATAATCGGACTCATCATCGGCAGTTTCGTGGCGCTGCGGGAAGCCTCTCCACAACATACGCTCCCACCGCTATCTCAAGCTTTGTGCGAGCGGATAACCCGTTTGGTCGAAGCCTTCCGCCGCGTAGTATTCGCGCAAATTCGCATTTCGGCATTGAATGCGACATTGACTGCTATCTATCTCATGCTCGTGCTACCGGCATTTGGCGTTCATCTGCCCTTTACCAAAACCATGATCATCGTGACCTTTTTTGTGGGTCTGTTGCCGGTGCTGGGCAATCTGATTTCCAACTCGATCATCGTGATTATTTCGCTGTCGCACTCGCTGCATGTCGCGTTCGGCTCACTGGGATTTCTGATCATTATTCATAAACTCGAATACTTCGTTAACGCCCGTATCATAGGGGGGCAAATCAAGGCTCGGGCGTGGGAGCTGTTGATTGCGATGGTCGTGATGGAGGCGGCCTTCGGTGTGCAAGGTGTGATCGCCGCGCCGATTTTTTATGCATACGTCAAAAAAGAATTATCAGATCGGGAGCTAATTTAGTGAGCAGTGAAAATGAGTCTCTGGTTGTCACCGCCTGTGGTGAAGACCAGATCGGTTTAGTCGATGGTTTTACCAAACGCATCAGCGAGTCAGCGTGCAATATTGAAGAGTCGCGCATGGCAGCCCTCGGCGGGCGCTTTGCGTTGATGGTGCGCATCAGTGGCAGTTGGGATGCGCTGGCTAAACTCGAAGCACGCTTGCCCGCAGTAGGTGAAGAGCTGGGGCTGGCACTCATCCTGCAACGTACCCGCGCCACACGCCACGAAAAACCGCTGATTCCGTATACAGTTGAAGTCGCAGCGCTGGATCAACCTGGTATTGTGAATAGTCTCGCCAGTTTTTTCTCACGCCTGCATATCAATATTGAAGCGCTCGACACGGAAACCTACCCCGCGCCGCACACCGGCGCGCCGATGTTTGCAGTACATATGACGCTAGGCATCCCGGCCGATGCGCACATCGCCACCTTGCGCGGCGACTTTCTGGATTATTGCGACACGCAAAATCTGGATGCTACTTTTGAACCGATTCGGTTGTAACGCAGGGTGACGGGCTTTATACACTAAGGCCCGATTCAACATTAGCTAGATTCGGTGCGGTTGAGCTCGATATAGTCTAGCGACATAACTTCTTCACTCGCTCTGAAAGGTCGATTGCGCGTCAGCACAGCTTCAACCCGCGCGGCTTGCAACATCGCGTGGTCTATGACTTTGGGGTAGAGGCGATGGTGTTTTTCAATAGCATCGGGGTAATTCCGGGCCTGCGTTTCCATCACGCAACGTGTAGCGGCGTCGAGCTGGGGCAACATCAGTATCACCGGCGATTTCCAGTTGTAATAATCCTGCACCAGTTGCTTATGCGCGCTGTCCATTGCCGCGGTGGCGATATGGAGGGGCGGAAACAGCTCGGCTTCCAGTACGCGGCCTTTTAGACTTGCGGTACCGTTGACGACTCTTAGCCCCAGACCGGCTCCATCGTCAGTGCGCACAAACCATTGCGCCTGCGTGCGGCCAACCAAAGCATTGACATGCCGGGTAAGGTAGGTCGCGGGCGTGTCGTGTGTAGAGGGCAACGCATGACTGGTGAACTGGGTTTGAGCGGCAATGCCGGCCCGCCAATCCAGAGGGGGGCTTGTGTCGGTATCAGTTTCCGTCAACACGCTATGCAAAAGCGCCAAGGGCTGATGTCGGGTGTCGAGCAACCACAGCTCAAAATAATCCCGAAATGTGAACGGCACGTCACGGTGAACCTTCAGCAAATATTCGTACACTACCGCGCCCATTTCTTCGAGACGGCGAAAATCTTCTGACGGATACAATGCGCCGCGCTTCAGCCCCGTTTCGGCCGACCAGTGACCGTAGCGTATATCTGAAATCTGCGCGCGTCGGCCCGCGCGGCCGAGGCCTTCTAGCAACGCATCGTTGGCGACGTAGATATCCCATTCCACGCCGTCGGTGGTAACGGCTTCAGCGGATTGATAGCGAATGGTATGCACCACGCCACGATAGGGGTTGAGCAGGCGTTGTGCGTAGCATTCAATCATGGCGAGACTTTAAAGCATCTGCGTGGGCTCGCGCAATCAGGCTTGGAAGCCTAGTCGGGATCATCCATAATTGCGGCCATAATCGAGAAGAGCGTGGTTCCGTTGTTAATTTTTCCCAAGCCGCACTGACTACCTACCCAAATTTATGACTCCAGCCGAAGCGCAACAATTGTTTGAAAGTGCCGAACTCATTGCCTCGGCCGACGTGGTTCAAAAAACGCTGGAACGATTGTCCGATGAAATCGCGCGTGATCTCAGCAACACACTGCCATTAGTCCTGGCGGTGATGGGCGGTGCGGTGGTGTTTGCGGGCCAGTTATTGCCACGTTTGACGTTTCCGCTGGAATTCGACTATTTGCACGTCACGCGTTATCGCGGAAAGACCAGTGGCGGCGCGATCGAATGGCGGGTATTACCGGGACAAAATGTGGTGGGGCGCACGGTGCTGGTGCTGGACGATATTCTGGACGAGGGCGCGACCTTGGCGGCAGTGCGCGACAAGCTATTGGAATTGGGCGCAAGCAAAGTGCTGGCGGCGGTGCTCACCGATAAGCAAAACGGCTTGAGCAAACCGATACGCGCCGACTACGTTGGGCTGAGTGTGCCCGACCGCTATGTGTTCGGATGCGGTATGGATGTATATGGCATGTGGCGCAATCTACCTGCCATCTATGCGTTAAAAATTCAATAATATTCAAAAATAAACAAGGAAAAAAATGCTTGGCATTATCGGCGGCACTGGCTTGACTCAACTCGCCAATTTAGAAATCACCCATCGTCAGGTAGCCCGCACCCCATACGGCGAGCCCTCAGGCGCACTGACATTTGGGCGCATCTGTGGGCAAGAAGTGATTTTTCTGGCGCGCCACGGCTATGGCCACACGATTCCACCGCATCAGGTGAATTACCGCGCGAATCTATGGGCGTTGCGTGCGCATGGCGTCGACCGTGTCGTGTCGGTGGCTACCGTGGGTGGGATTCATCCGGATTTGATTCCGGGCACGCTGGTGATTCCGGATCAAATCATCGATTACACGCATGGGCGCGACTGTACTTTTTTTGTCGAAAACGACAAGCCCGTCATCCATCTGGATTTCACCGTGCCTTATTGCCAGCTGATGCGCGCTTCCCTGAACGCGGCGGCGCGCGAGAGTGGCATATCGTTGCGTGATGGCGGCGTATACGGCGCGGTTCAAGGTCCGCGTCTGGAAACCGCGGCGGAAATCAATCGCATCGAGCGCGACGGCGCCGATATGGTCGGCATGACCGGCATGCCGGAAGCTTATCTTGCACGCGAACTGGAGCTTAGCTACGCCGCGGTCGGCGTAGTCGTGAACTATGCGGCCGGGCGCGGTTTATCGGCCGAGGGCATCCACATGGAGAGCATCCAGGCGGTGCTAGGCGAAGTGATGGAGCAAGTGCGTCACCTGCTGGAAAAGCTGGTCGATCAGGGCGCGGGAGGCGCAGATTGATGTGAGGTTAAAGCTTTCGCGGATACTACAAACGCAAGGCCTGGGTACCCGGCGCGCGTGTATCGATCAAGTTCGGTCAGGTGAAATCAGCGTTAATGGCCAAGTGTGCCGCGACCCCGCTGCCATGTTTGACACCACGAATCTGCAATTCCATATTGGCGAGTCTGTTTGGCAGTACCACGAGAAAGTCTATCTGGCGCTACACAAACCACCGGGCTACGAATGCTCGCATCAGCCTATGCATCATCCCAGTGTATTTTCGCTGCTGCCTACTCATCTGTTGCAACGCGGTGTGCAATGCGTCGGCCGGCTGGATCAGGACACCACCGGTTTGTTGCTGTTTTCCGACGACGGCGGATTCATTCATCGCGCCACCTCGCCTACCCAGCACCTTGCTAAAGTGTACGAAGTTACTTGCAAACATGCCGTGGACGAAGCCCAACTTGCCGTCTTAATCCAAGGCGTGCAGTTGCGCGATGAAACGGCGCCGACAGCGGCATTGGATTGCATAAAAATCTCGCCACAGGTCTTGCAAATGACGATAGCCGAGGGCAAATATCATCAGGTGAAACGCATGCTGGCGGCGGCGGGAAATCGGGTTGAAACGCTGCATCGTGTGGCGATTGGCGGTTACAAACTCCCGCCAGATTTATTACCTGGCGCATGGCGCTGGATCACCCCTGATGAACTGGTGCTACTGGAGCAACCTGTAAATGGCCATTCGTGAAGTGTTAAAAATGGGCGATCCGCGTTTGCTCGAAACCGCGCAAATCGTCACCGATTTCAGCTCACCGGAACTTGCGCAATTGCTGGTCGATATGCGCGACACCATGAAGGCTATGAATGGTGCGGGCTTGGCTGCACCGCAAATTGGGGTAGGGCTGCAAGTGGTGATTTTTGGAGGCGGGGCCAGCTCACGTTACCCCGATGCTGAAGCCGTGCCGGATACCGTACTGATTAACCCCAAACTAAGCGCGCTATCGGATAAATGGGAAGAAGGCTGGGAAGGGTGTTTGTCGCTCCCCGGGATGCGTGGCCGGGTGGCCCGGCATCTGGCGTTGCGCTACCAAGGATTTTCCGCCAATGGTGCGCCTATCGACCGTAACGTCAGCGGATTCCACGCCCGGGTGGTGCAACATGAAGTGGATCATCTGTTTGGCATTCTTTACCCGATGCGCATCCGCGATCTGCGGTACTTCGGGTTTACCGAAACCTTGTTCCCCGGGCAGAGTCTAGAGGACGACTGAAGCCCTAAAGTTAAATCCCGGGCCTGCCGCTATTTAGTTACGCGGACCTAAGTAAGCTGTCCGGCGGGATGAACAAGGACAATAATGTACAACGAACAGACAATTAACTCGGTACGGGACCGCCTGTGGGCCGGTTCAGAGTGTCTAGATGGCGTGGCTGCCCTGCTGATGGCCATGCAACGTCACTGGAATGAACCTGACCGTGAAGCCAGACTGGCGCTGACGCTTGCGGCCAACCGTGAGGTATGGCGCGACATTCAGGACGCGCTTGCGGATGGCAGCCTGTCTCTACCGCTGGAAGTACAACAAAATCTGCTGATTTTGTCGGTTTATGCCAATGGCAAAATCGATGAGTGCGAAGCCAGTCCAAGCCCTAACCAGCTAGCCTCGCTCATCGCGCTTACCCGCAATCTGGCAGGCACGCTGCGCGAGTGGAAAGCCGCGGCATGATCGTCAACCTGCGGTTTGCCGAAATGCCTATCGATAGCGTGGGGGCGAGTACACCGGTCCGCCCCGGTCGTAGCCGTACGCGCACCACAGAGAAGGTGGAAGAAAAAGTGAAGGGCGCGCCCGATGCAAAAAAGAAGGCGCCCCCCACGCGGAAGGCACCTTCGCGCGGGCGCTATGTGGATGAATATGCGCGCCCACCCGGCGTGTGAATTGTCCTATTCAGCCTGCCAGCATCCCGCGCAAATCTGATTCAAAAGCTTGCGCGCCAGCCGCAGTTTGCAGACTCTCACCCTGTATTGAAAAACTGTCTTCAGCGCGTTCGCCCAGCGTGTCAATTCGCGCCGCATACAGGCTTACGCGATGGGTGAGAAAAACACTCGCTATCGCATGCAATAGTCCCGGCCGGTCGGCGCAAGTGATGGATAAAAATTGCATATTCTCGGGCTTTAGCGCATCCAGCTTGATGGTCGGAGCGAGCGGATGGTGACGTTGCTGACGCGATAAACGAAAGCGCGGCACAGGGTCAGGCACGCGGCTGGGATCAAGATCACGCGTCAGTTCGTATTCGACATAACTCAAAAAATCCCGGTAGTGAATACCGCGATGCACCAGATCCATCACCTGAAAACTATCGAGGGCATAGCCATGGGCCGTGGTATGGATCTTGGCTTCCTGAATGCTGTATTGAATCCGTGCAAAAAAGCCGCAAATACGCGCAAAAATATCGGGCCGGTCGGGCACATAAACCAGCACCTGAATGCCTTCACCCACTGGCGATAAACGCGCGCAAACGACTGCTTCCTTGCTATCCACGCGGCGCCACAACATACGGGCCTGCCAGGCAATATCGCGCGCATCAAAGCGCTGAAAATAGCGCGTGTCCAGATGCTTCCACAAATTATCCGCGGCCTCTTTGGGTAGCCCATACAAGGCCAGCTGGTTACGCGCTTCGGTTTTCTTGGTTTCGACCCTGCCTTCACCCTGCCCATTGCCCGCCAGCCATGACAGCGTGGCATGGTATAAATCCTCTAACAGTTTGGCTTTCCACGCATTCCACACCTTGGGGCTGGTGCCGCGAATGTCCGCCACAGTGAGCAGGTATAAGGCCACCAGATGACGCGTGTCGCCCACTTTATTGGCAAAAGTCTCGATCACTTCGGGGTCGCTCAAGTCCTCTTTCTGTGCGGTACGCGACATCACCAAATGCATGTTTACGAGCCACGCCACCAGTTCGCTGTTGTCTCTGCCCAGCCCATGCGCCATGCAAAAATTAAGTGCATCGTGCGCGCCGAGTTCCGAGTGATCGCCGCCGCGCCCTTTGGCAATGTCATGGAACAGCGTAGCCAGATACAGAATCTCGGGCTGTTCAAACGCCGCAATCAGTTTGCTGGCGAGGGGAAACTCGTGCGCCAGCGCAGACACGGTAAAGCGCCGCATATTGCGCAAGACCATCAGAATATGTTCGTCGACCGTATAGACATGGAAGAGGTCGTGCTGCATTTGACCGACGATGCGCCCGAAAGCGGGGAGATAACGCCCGAGGATGCCGTAGCGATTCAGCATGCGCAGTGCGCGAGTTAGGCCGGTAGGCTGTTTGAACAAGGTGATAAAGCTTGCCCGATTGGCGGGATCAGCACGGAAGGCCGCGTTGATTTGCGTACTGGCTCGCCACAAAGCGCGGAGTGTGGAGGGTTCAAAGCCTACCAGCTCGGGATGCTGGGCATAGACAATAAACACGCGTAGCAACGCATTGGGCTTTTTCAGAAAGAGACTCGGGTCGCGCGCCTGCAACATGTGGCTACGCATTTGAAAATCTTCGTCGAGGATCAGCGGCGAAGTGTGGTCAGGCTGCAGATAAACCCGCAGCGATTGCACGAAAATATCATTCGCACGCTGCACTAGCTTGGCGGCGCGGTAATAGCCCTGCATCAGGCGTTCGTCCGCGCGCAGTTGAGGCGTGGCTTCAAGACCGAAGCGCTCGGCCAATTCGCTTTGATAATCGAACGCGACGCGGTCTTCGCGCCGGTGCGCGAGCAAATGCAGATGGATGCGCAACTTAGCGAGCCAGCGCTCGGCGGTGGCGATACGCCGCGCTTCAAGTGGCACCAGCAAGCCTGCGTTGACCAAGCTTTTCCAGCCGGTGTCCAAGCCCGCCGCTTGCGCCAGCCAGTGAATAATGTGCAGGTCGCGCAAGCCTCCCGGGCTGTCCTTCAGGTTGGGTTCCAGTTTGTATGCGCTGTCGTCCAGGCGCTGATGGCGCTGGGCTTGCTCCACCACCTTGGCATCAAAAAATCGCAGCGCATCAAAGCGTGCGTCAAACGCGTCACGGAATGACTTATATAACCCTACCGCGCCCCATAACCTGCGTGCTTCGAGTTGACTGGTTTCGATCGTTACGTCACGTCCGGCTTCTTCCACGCTAGCTTCTACCGTGCGCACGCTGTGACCAATTTCAAGGCCAATATCCCAGCATGCCTGCACCCAGCGCTCGATACTCGCGCACAGCGCGGGACCAGGTTCGGCCGGGATGAGCAACAGCACATCGACATCCGAACCGGGGAATAATTCGCCGCGCCCATAGCCCCCCACCGCGGCCAGACAACAATCCCGGGGAAGCGCAAGCGCATCGCATAGATCGGCCAATATCGCATCTACCAGTGCAGCATGACGCGCAAGATAACGCGCAGCTTGAGGCTGTTTTATGAAATCGGCTGCGAGTTCGGCACGTTCGAATTTAAGCCGCGCGCGCAGCGTGGCGATGGGATGCTGAGTTTCGACTGCCGCCTGCAGGGGCATTACGCTGATTTGAGGATGATTTCCGGGACGGCAGGGCTCCCTGCTGAGACCGTCAACACTTCGTAGCCCTCCTGCGTGACGAGTACCGTATGTTCCCATTGCGCAGACAGGCTGTGGTCTTTGGTGACGATGCTCCAGCCATCGTTTTTCTGGCGGATTTCGCGGCGCCCCGCATTGATCATCGGCTCGATCGTGAAACACATACCGGCCTCAAGCTTGAGGCCGGTACCGGGCTGGCCGTAATGCAACACCTGAGGCTCTTCATGGAATTCCCGCCCGATGCCGTGCCCGCAAAACTCGCGCACTACACTGTAGCCACTGTTTTCTGCATAGCGCTGGATGGCGTGGCCAATGTCGCCAAGCTTGGCGCCAGGGCGCACCTTGCTGATGCCTATCCACATCGATTCATAGGTTATCTGGATCAGCCGTTTGGCCTGGATCGAGGATTCACCGACCCGGAACATGCGGCTGGTATCGCCGTGCCAACCGTCTTTAATCACGGTGATGTCCAGATTCACAATATCGCCTGTTTTCAGGACCTTCTCGCCGGGCACGCCGTGGCACACCTGATCATTCACCGAGGTGCAAATCGATTTGGGATAAGGCGCATGGCCCGGCGGGGCATAGTTTAAAGGCGCGGGAATGGTGCCCTGAACGTTCACCATGTAGTCGTGGCACAGACGATCCAGTTCGCCGGTGCTAACCCCGGGCGCCACAAAAGGCGTGATGTAATCGAGCACTTCGGACGCCAGTTGGCCCGCCACCCGCATCCCTTCGATGTCAGGGCCGGATTTGATAGTGATAGTCATGGGTTAAGACAGAAACTAAAAGCGCATTTTCCATCCAAAGCGCGACAAAGTACATTGGTAGCGCGCGTCAGACGCAAGCTTAGATCAGGAAATTGACGACGATTCCGGCAAATATCACGGCGCCCAGCCAGGCGTTGTGCAGAAACGCGCGAAAACACGCGTGCGGTTCACGCAGACGAATGAGCCACAGGTGATAGGTCGCTATTGTTAGCGCGGTGAACAGCCCTGCGTAATACGGCCATCTCAAATGCAGTCGCAACCCGACCCAGGCGAGCAAAGCCAACATGGCCGCGTAACAGATCCCCACGGCGGCAATATCGTATTTTCCAAACGTGATGGCCGAAGTCTTGATGCCAATTTTGACATCATCCGCGTAATCGACCATCGCATATTCGGTATCGTAAGCCAGTGCCCAGCACACATTGGCGGCCAGTAATATCCACGCTTCCGGCGGGATAGTGCCCCACACCGCAGCGTAGCTCATCGGAATGCCAAAGCCGAACGCGATCCCGAGATAGGCTTGGGGCAACGCAAAAAAACGCTTCGTAAACGGATAGCTTGCAGCCAAAAAAAGCGCCACCACGGATAAGCCCAGCACCAGTTTGTTGAGCGGCAATATTAGTAAAAGCGCTGCCAGCGCAAGTCCAGCAGCAAGCCAGAGTGCTTCGCGTGGTGAGACTTTCCCCGCAGCCAGCGGACGGTTTTTAGTGCGTGCGACATGCGGGTCAAAGTCGCGGTCGGCGTAATCGTTGATCACGCACCCCGCAGAGCGCATCAGCACCACACCGAGAATAAAAATCCACAACACCGGCCACAGCGGATGCCCCCAGGTGACGAGCCATTGAGCCCACAGCGTGGGCCACAGCAGCAACAGAATGCCGATGGGCCTATCCAGCCGCATCAGTTTTTCGTACTGCGTTAAACGTTCGCTAAGTGTCATAGGCTATGTCTATCTATGTGTGATCTTCATCCTACTAGGCTTTTTCAAAACGCCATATTGATCAAACAGCCATACAAGTAGGGCGTCTAATTCAAGGCCCATTATAAGATGCCGCCATTCGATGATCAGGTAGCGACAATTTGCTGCTAAATTGCATAGCTTGATGACGTTCGGTCATCGTGGATTGAAACCGATAAAAAATTGAATTTAGCACTCAAGTGGTCGAGAGATGCTCTCTATGGCCTATCCATCGGGCAAGATGTGCGGGAATAATTTCGGGGTGATCGCTTAGGCAACGTTGAGCGTAATCGCGCGCCTTATCCAATAGCACGCTGTCGCGCTCCAGGTCGGCAAAACGTAAGAGCGGCAAACCACTTTGACGGCTGCCAATCAGTTCGCCGGGGCCGCGCAATAACAAATCCTGCCGCGAAATCTCGAAGCCATCGCTATGTTCGTAAATCACTTTGAGGCGTGCGCGCGCGAGCTGGGATAACGGCGATTGATATAGCAGCGCGCAGACAGACTCGCGGCTGCCGCGCCCGACCCGCCCGCGTAATTGATGCAATTGTGCAAGCCCCATGCGCTCGGCATGCTCGATAACCATCAAGGAGGCATTGGCCACGTCCACCCCCACCTCAATGACCGTTGTCGCGACCAGCAGCTGTATTTCGCCGACTTGAAAGGCGGCCATTACCGCGTGTTTGTCGTTCGCTTTCATGCGCCCATGAATCAGCCCGATCACGAGTTCCGGCAGTTGCTCAACCAGCGTGGCGTAGGTATCTTCGGCGGTCACGAGTTGCAGCTTTTCGGATTCTTCAATCAAGGGGCAAACCCAATAAGCCTGGCCGCCGGTTAGACACGCTGCGCGCACTCGTGCCAACACTTCATCGCGACGACTATCCGCGACCAAACGAGTTTTAACGGGAGTACGACCCGGGGGCAGCGCGTCGATAACCGACACATCCAGGTCGGCGTAGTAACTCATCGCCAAGGTGCGCGGAATCGGCGTCGCGCTCATCATCAATTGATGCGGCTCAATGCCTTTTTGCACCAGCGCCAGCCGTTGCGCCACGCCAAACCGATGTTGTTCATCCACCACCGCCAGCCCCAAGCGCGGAAAGCTCACGCCTTGCTGGAACAACGCATGCGTGCCAAAAGCCAGATCGGTTTCGCCTGATGCGAGCCCGGCGATAGCCGCTTCTTTTTCGGATTTGCGCTGGCTACCACTGAGCCATGCGATCCGGACGCCCAGAGTTTGCAACATCATCGCAAGCTTGCGGTAATGCTGCTCAGCCAGGATTTCGGTGGGCGCCATAAACGCCACCTGCTGTTTGTTCTCAATCGCCTGCAGGCAGGCGAGCGCGGCTACGACGGTTTTGCCACTGCCAACGTCGCCCTGCAAAAGGCGGCGCATGGGATGAGGTTGCGTCAGGTCGGCGCTAATTTCTTGCCAAGTGCGCACTTGTGCAGCGGTCAATTGGAACGGCAGCCCGCCCAGAAACGCTGGTGTGAGCGTGCGCCGTTGAGGCAACGGGATGGCGGCACGCGTACTGCGCAATTTTCTGGCAGTGGCCAGCGACAGTTGTTGCGCCAGTAACTCGTCAAACGCGAGCCGCTGCCAGGCCGCATGCTGGCGCGACTCCAGCTGCGCAGTCGCCATGCCTACAGGCGGCCCGTGGAGCAGGCGCAGCGCTTCGTCCAGCCCCGGCAGGCCTAATTGCCTCAACCATTCCAAGGGCAGCGTGTCGTGGATCGGTTTATCCAGCGCCCGGGCAACCAGTTTGCGTACGGTCGCCTGGCCGAGTCCGGCAGTGGTTGGGTAAACCGGGGTCAGCCCCACGGGTAAGGGTGTGTTCGCATCGACGCGGACAAAACGCGGGTGCACCATTTCGAGTCCAAAAAAACCGCCGCGTACTTCGCCGCTAAAACGAAAGCGGCTCCCTTTCTGGAACGTTTTCAAATGACCGGGATAAAAATGCAGAAAGCGCAGCCCCAGCGTGCCGCCACCATCCTCAACCACCAGCGTCAAGGTGCGGCGGGGACGATTGGCGATATTAACCTGCGAAACCGTCGCCTCTATCTGGGCGGTTTGGCCGGGCAATAGATCGCATATGGGGGTGATACGGGTTTCATCTTCCCAACGCAAGGGCAGATGAAGTAGCAAACCTGTCTCGCAATGGATCCCGAGCTTGGCAAGTTTGGCGACAAGCGCGGGACTAACGGGAAATGAAAACGGCAATGCGCTGACCTACGCCATCACCATTACGGCATCGGCTTCGACCAGCGCACCACGTGGTAGCGAAGCGACGCCGACCGCCGCGCGGGCAGGGTAGGGCACGCTAAAGTATTCGGCCATGATTTCACTGACGCGGGGAAAGTGGACAAGATCAGTCAGAAAAATATTCAGTTTGGCGATGTCTGCCAAGCTGCCGCCAGCCGCGAGCGTTACCGCGCGCAAGTTGCGAAACACCTGGTGGATTTGCGCGTCGATGCCGTCGACTAATTGCATCGATACGGGGTCAAGGCCAATTTGTCCAGATAGGTACACGGTGTTGTCGATGCGTACAGCCTGCGAATAAGTGCCGATGGCAGCAGGCGCAGCGGGGGTCTGGATAATAATTCGAGCCATGCAGGTTTACCTGAGCGTGAGATTAAGGGAGAGTGATTCATTGCAAACTGGCGTTAACGCGCGCGTCTTTTTTGCCTTTGACGCGGTAAATGCGCACCACATCCTCCAGCCCTCGCAAGCCGCGCATTACGCGCGCAAGATGCATGCGGTTTTCGACTTGCAGCGTGAAATACAAGATCGTGTAAGGGCTGCCATCTTCTTCTTCCATCGACACGTTGCCGATGTTAGAGCGTTGCTCAGATATCGCAGCCGCAACTTTTGCCAGTACGCCTCGTTGATTGCCCACCACGACTTTGACCGCCACGTCGAACATGCGGTCGGCCTCTGCCTCCCATTCCACATCCAGCCATTTGTCGGGATCGGTGTGATAAGCACGCAAGGCCGGACAATCGTGAGTGTGAATAATCAGGCCGCGATCCTTGTGAATAAAGCCCAGAATCGGGTCACCCGGAATCGGGTGGCAGCATTGCGCCAGCTCCACCGCAATGCCCTCTGAGCCGCGAATCACAATCGCGTGCGGGTGCGCCGGCGCGCCACTTTTTTCACCCTGAATGTGCAATAGCTGGTGCGCCACCACCAGCGGCAATTTGCGCCCCAGGCCCATATCGGCAAACAATTCCTGCTTGCTGTGATTCATGTTTTCTTTAAGCAGTCTGTCCCACAACGCCGCGTCGGGCGGTGTGGCGTCGGGGTTTAACGCCCGCAAAGCCTTATTAAACAGCCGTTCCCCAAGCGCTGCGGCCTCTTCGACGCGGGCATTACGCAAAAACTGGCGAATATGCGAGCGAGCTTTTCCGGTGACGACAAAATTGAGCCACGCGGCGTTCGGGCTGGAACTCGCCGAAGTAATGATTTCAACGTGGTCTCCGTTGCGCAGTTGCGTGCGCAACGGCATCAACTCGTGATTGATTTTGACCGCGACGCAATGACTGCCGACATCCGTATGCACCGCAAACGAAAAGTCCACCGCGGTGGCACCGCGCGGTAACGCCATGATTTTGCCTTTGGGGGTAAACACATACACCTCGTCGGGAAACAAATCGACTTTGACGTGTTCCAGAAATTCAGATGAGTCACCATGATCGGCGTGAATTTCCAGCAGCGATTGCAGCCAGCGGTGCGTGCGTTGTTGGACCTCGTTCAACGCCACGTCGGCGGTTTTATACATCCAGTGCGAAGCGATGCCAGACTCGGCAAGGCGGTGCATGTCGGCGGTGCGTATCTGCACCTCGATGGGGGTGCCATTGGGCCCGAACAGAATGGAATGTAGCGACTGATAGCCATTGGCTTTGGGAATAGCAATATAGTCCTTGAATTTGCCCGGGATGGGCTTATACAGACTGTGCAACACGCCCAATGTGAGATAGCAGGTAGGGTTATCCCGAACTTCGACGCGAAAGCCATATATGTCGAACACTTCAGAAAAGGCCAGATTCTTTTCCTGCATTTTGCGGTAAATGCTGTACAGATGTTTTTCGCGCCCCGCTATAGAAGCTTCGATTCCGGCTTGCGTAAGTTTTTCCTGAATCACCACTTTGATTTTCGCCACCAGCTCGCGGCGGTTACCCCGGGCGGTTTTGACCGCTTTGGATAACACCCTGTAACGCGTAGGGTAGTAATAGCGGAAGGCGTAATCTTCGAGTTCTTGATAAACCTTGTGCAAGCCTAGCCGGTTCGCAATCGGCGCGTAAATCTCGAGCGTTTCTCCGGCGATACGCTTGCGCTTTTCGGCCGGCATTGCCGCCATCGTGTGCATATTGTGCAAACGATCGGCGAGTTTTATCAAAATAACGCGTACATCCTGCGCCATCGCCAATAACATTTTGCGAAAATTTTCGGCCTGCGCGTGCTGTTCGGATTCAAACGAAAGCTTATCGAGCTTGGAGACGCCTTCAACCAGCAGCTCGACCGATTTACCAAAACGGCTGGCGATTTCGGTTGCGGTGGCGGGTGTGTCTTCAACCACATCGTGCAGTAGCGCGGCGCTTAAGGTTTGCGCGTCGAGATGCCAGCCGGCAAGAATGCCGGCTACTGCGAGCGGGTGTGAGATGTAGGGATCGCCGCTGCGGCGGTATTGACCTTCATGTGCGCTACGACTGAACTCAAATGCCTGTTGGACGATAGCAATATCGTCGGCGGCCAGATAGCTTAGTGTCGGCAATAAACTTTCAAAGTCATGAAAAAGCGCCGGCGCATCGGATAGAAGCGCCGGAGACGTCTCGGGGGGAGACTTAGCTGCGGCTCCGGTTGAGGATTTCAATCCCTACCTTTCCGGCCTCGATTTCGCGTAATGCGGTAATGATCGGCTTGTCTTTCGACTCGACCATCGGCTGCGAGCCTTGGGCCAGTTGACGCGCGCGATACGTTGCAGCAAGCGTTAACTCAAAACGGTTAGGGATTTTATCGATACAGTCATCAACGGTAATGCGGGCCATTTTGAAAACCTTTAGGTATGCGTATTACGAGAGCCGACGGAATTCATCAAAAAGCGCCTGGTGCCGTCGGGTTTGTCGTCTGCCAATCAGGCGGACGCTACGAGCGATTGCGTTGAGGTCTTGTAGCGCCTCGTCGAAATCATCGTTCACGATTATATAGTCGAAGCCCTCGGCGTGGCTGACATCTTCTGCCGCAGCGGCCAAACGGCGCTCGATAACTTCGGCGCTATCTTGCCCGCGTCCGGTCAAACGGGAGCGCAGCGCGTTAAATGAAGGCGGCAAAATAAAAATGGCTACTGCCTCTGTAAAGTGCTGCTGCACCTGCAAAGCACCTTGCCAGTCAATCTCCAGCAAAATGTCGCGTCCAGCTGCAAGGTCTCGCTCAATACCGGTTTTCGATGTGCCGTAGTAATTGCCGTACACCTCTGCACTTTCCAGAAATTCCTGATTTGCCAGCATGGATTCGAACTGTTCACGGCTGACAAAATGATAATCGCGGCCTTCAATCTCTCCAGCACGTGCGGTGCGAGTGGTGTATGAAACAGAAAGCCGAATGCCGCTATTCGCCTTGAGTAAGGCCTTGACCAGACTCGTTTTTCCGGCTCCCGAAGGGGCACTGATAATATAGAGGATGCCTTGGATTGCGATAGTCATCGTAGTAGGGTTAGTTGAGTAGCCGTTTAAATAGGGTATTCACAATAGAATTTCTGTAATTTTATTCTGTAGTCCAAGTGAAATTGTGCCGTAAGAACACCTAAATAATGAATATACAAGATGAAACACTCTCGCCCACTCTCCAAAGTGTGTATTTATACCTTGGTCCCGCCATCGGTTGGGGTACCTATATTGTTTTGCGCCCCGCGAAGTTAATGAGAATCGACCCAAGCTCACATTTTCGTCCAGGCATTTAATCCACGTCGCCATGCTTTGTTCGCCTACCGATCTGATCAAAAAAAGCCAGGCGCTGTTAAATGGCTGGCAGCGCTATCAACTGGCGCCAAGCTTTGAGAATTTTGTCGAATTGGCGGTGTCGATTAATAGCTTCACTGAATTTTTAATCGACAAGGGAGTAAGCGCGCTACATCACGCGAGCCATCAGCTCGAACAGGTCGCATTAGCATTGTTCAACGAAGAAGTTAACCACCCGCTGAGTCCTGCGGCTTCGGCAGACTTGAACGAACGCATTCTCGCGCTCACGCAAATCATCGATGATCACGCTGCGGCGATCGAAAGTTTGGTGGAGCGGCGTCATGACTCGCAATCACTTGCCAATGGCAGACGGGTGGGGGGGATTTGGCTAATCGGCCATGAGCGTTCGCTATGGCAGGATTTGCTGACCCAACTCGAATATTTTGGCATGGCAGTGGATTTTCTGACTTGGGAGCAAGCCACCAGCGAATATATAAGCGGAGACCCTTTGCTGTTGCTGGATACCAGTAGCTTGCCGGATGAAGAATGGCAGCGGCGTGTCAAAGACCTGCGCCAGCAGTTTGCGATTGGCCAATTAATTTGCCTTGCGGTGCGATCTGATTTTGATCAGTTGCAACTTGCGCTGCGTATGGGTTGCGATGCCTGTCAGCCTGAAGGCACGCCACTGCACACCATCGTTGCGCAAATTCTGGAACTAAACGAGCGCCAGGAGCAGGAAGCCTTTCGCGTGTTGATTGTGGAGGACTCGGTCACCGCGAGTCGGGTCATTCAACGCACGCTGGAAGAAAACCAGATGGTGACCCATGCGATTAACGATCCGCGTTTTGTACTCAATGCCCTTCGGCAGTTCAATCCTGATTTGATTTTGATGGATATGTACATGCCCCACTGCACCGGGGTTGAAGCCGCACGCATTATTCGCCAGCACGACGAATTTTTGAGTGTGCCTATTGTGTATCTTTCCGGGGAAACCAATGTGGCATTGCAAGTCGATGCGATGCGCCTGGGCGGCGACCATTTCCTCACCAAGCCGTTTAATCCGATTTTTTTGAATGCGATCATTAAAAGCAAAATCGAACGGTATCGCTCGCTACGGCGGTCCATGTATCACGATAGCCTCACAGGCTTGCTGAACCACACGAGCGGCAAAGGCACGCTGGATGTGATGCTCTCGAACGTGGCGCATGAAAAAAGCAGCCTGTCGGTGGCGATGCTGGATATTGACCACTTCAAAAACGTCAACGACAGCTATGGGCACCCCGTGGGCGATCAGATTATTCGCAGCCTGTCGTGGTTACTCAAGCAACGGCTGCGCAAACAAAACATCCTGTGTCGTTACGGCGGCGAAGAATTTTTGATCGGCCTGCCCAATACCACGGCGGAACAAGCTTTTGCCATCATGGACGGTATACGCCAGGATTTTTCTCAAATCCGCCATCCATACTGTGAAACCTATTTTTGCACCAGTGCGAGCGGCGGCATTGCTACTTTTCCCGGCTATCAAACGAGTGATGCACTAATCAAGGCCGCAGATGATGCGTTGTACGAAGCCAAGCGCGCCGGGCGCAATCGCATCCATATCGCCAAATAAAGCGCGGGCCATCATTGCGCAAAAGGCGGGGACTAGACAGGCGTGAAAGCCAGTTGAAAGCAGCTTCCGTGGTGGTTGGCTCCTGATACTAAATCGATTTTGGCTTGGTGAATTTCAGCTATTTCTTTAACGATAGCCAGTCCTAACCCGCTTCCTCCCACCTGATTTTCTTCCACACGGTAAAAGCGCTCAAAAATCATGACACGGTCTGATTCCGGGATGCCCGGACCATTGTCTTCCACCTCCAGCAGAGGCGGGTGGGTGACCCGCACCGTAACGATGCCGCCTTTAGACGTATAGCGCAGCGCGTTATCCAACAAATTGTTCAATAACTCGGTGAGACGCAAGCCATCGCCATTAATCCAGACCGGTTCCAGCGCGCCATCAAAGCCGAGATCAATGCCATATTTCATTGCCACATTAATCCACTCTGCAGTCACGGATTGCGCTAGCGCGTTCAAGTCCAAAGCTACCAGTTTTAATGCCCGATCAGCGCCCGGTTCATTCCGCGCCAAAGATAATAATTGATTCGCTAAATGGATCAGTTTATCCACGCCCACATCGAGTTGGACTAGGGAATACTGCACGGCCTCAAGCGTTTTTTGTCGTGACGCGAGTGCGATATGTGTTTTAAGTCCCGCCAAAGGGGTGCGAAGCTGGTGGGAAGCATCGGTGACGAACCTGCTTTGAGCATTGAGAACTCGTACCACCCGGTCCAGCAAGCCATTAATCGCCCCAATCAAAGGGCGCGCTTCTGTGGGTACGCCGGTCATTTCCATGGGCTTCAGTTCAAGAGGTGAACGCGCTGCCACAGAAGCTTCTAATTGAATCAGCGGGCGCAGGCTTCTTCCCACCGCATACCAGATAATACTGGCCGCCAAGGCGATAATAAATAACTGCGGCAGCGTAATCAGCGTGAGAACTTCCTTTGCAAGGGTCTTGCGCTTATGCAAAGTTTCAGCCACCTGAATATGCATCAACTGAGGGTTATTGGGGGTGGGCACGATGACAGGTAGCGTGACCACCCGCACCGCTTTATTTTTGACGAAAGCATCATAAAACGCCACGCTTTGAGTGCTCCGTTCAAGCAGATTTCGTGGGGGGGCGGGCAGGTTGGCGTCTCCCCCTTGTAAAGCACTTTGCTCATCCCGAACGTTGTAATAAAAGTCGTCGTACTTGTCTTGCAAAATCATTTCGCGCGCATTTTTTGACAGCAAAAAAGGACGCGCACTGGTGCGAGCATTTTTAATAATTATTTGCGAAATATCATCGGCAGATTCGGCCAAGTTACGGTCGTAGGCAACGCGTGAAAAGCTCAGGCTGACCCGATAAATGGCAATGCTGCTGATGAGTAGCAATGTCAGTAAAGGAATAAGTAGCCACGTTAATAACGTCCGCCGTAGCGAGGTTCCACCTTGCGTCGTATTAGTCATTTGCTTTGTCGAGCATGTAGCCAAGCCCTCGTACATTCAGGATGGAAATACCGGACAGCTCCAGTTTTTTGCGCAAGCGATGGATGTAGACCTCAATGGCTTTATCGTCCATATAGTCGTCCCAATTACAAAGATGTTCGACGAGGGCCTTTTTGCTCGCCACTTTGCCGACGCGATAAAGTAAAAATTCCAGGATACCTAGCTCGCGTGCAGTGAGATTCAACGGCTCACCTTCAATATACATAATCCTGTTAGCGGGATCGAAACTCAAGCGGCCATGATGAATCACTGGCGTGACCACACCATGATTGCGGCGGATTAACGCGCGCAACCGGGCTTCGAGTTCGGGTAATTCAAAAGGCTTAATTAAGTAATCGTCGGCGCCCATATCCAGACCCTTGACCCGGTCCGGCATCGTATCGTTAGCGGTAAGAATCAGCACTGGCAATTTATTGTGCCGGGCACGCAGCAACCGTAGCACCTCAAAGCCATCCATTTTAGGTAAGCCTAAATCCAGAATTAGCAATGCATAGACTTGATCGGTGAGCGCCAAATTAGCGTCAACCCCACTCCGCACCCAATCCACCGCATACCCAGACAGCAGTAATGAACGCGATAAGGCATCACCGAGCAATGAGTCGTCTTCAGCCAACAATATGCGCATGCGTAATAGCTTCTAATCCAGTACCTGATGCTTCAATCATATTCCGTACGGCTCAGGTTTGCCGAGGTAAATCTATCCGTTTTTTATGTTGTATGATCAATGGGCACAGAGCGAGTTAAAGCTTGGAGCCATTGCCTGATCGACGCCTAAACTGCTCCGAAGTATTCCAAGATAGTGCCAGCCCAGCCTGTAAATTCTGATAGGGAAGACCTTGTCCGCAACTGCTTTTTTGTTCTGGTTTTTGAATATTGTGCTGGATACCACCGGCCACCTTGCATTCAAGTCTGCCGCGGTCGCTGAGTCTGACAACGAATGGCAGCGCTGGGGGAATATGTTTTCGTTGCCCGCCATGTGGGTCGGCGTGATTTGTTTCGGGCTCGAATTTCTAGTGTGGCTGGCGCTGTTGTCATTAATCCCGTTGTCGCTTGCGATGCTTATTGGCTCGATCAATGTCGTGCTGGTGATGTGGGCAGGAAAACTTATTTTTGGTGAACGGCTTGATCGGATGCGCCTTGCGGGCATGTGGCTGATTACGCTGGGCGTCGCGTTGGCCGGCGGTTTTTCGTGAGCTCCCGGCGCTTTTACCTCATCGGCTTTGGCGCATTGATCCTGTTCGATACGCTTACCCAGGTTTCCTTCAAACTCGCCACCGGGCTCGCAGGCGAGTTTTCGCCCCACTGGGAGTGGCTGGCAAAAGTATTTTTTAACCCGTGGATTTACGGGGCTGTGGCAGGCTATGTCGGGGCATTCATCACCTGGATGACGCTGCTTAAACATGCGCCCATCGGCCCGGCGTTTGCCGCTTCGCATCTGGAAGTCGTCACGGTACTGATTATTTCGGTAGCGTTCTTCGGCGAGCATTTAAGCCTGATACAAATTGTCGGGGGCGCGAGTATTGTGCTCGGGATAGTGTGTCTGAGCAGGAGTGAGTCTGAACAGCCGCATGCATGAAGTGCCCCCCACCGCAGGCCTGCCCTTGAGCGTGGCGGATCTGTTGGCCAGAGGTGAGGCGAGCTTTGAAGAGTCGCTGGAGTCTTTTCTAAATGTCCCAGCGGTACAGATCGAATGTTCGGGCACTGCGAGCCTGATCGTCGCGCTGAGCGCCCTGAAGCGGGATAGCACGCGCCGCCAGGTGGTGGTTCCCGCCTACACCTGCCCGCTGGTGGCGCTGGCTGTTCACCATTGCGGCCTGCAGCCCGTGCTATGTGATGTCCGAGTCGCACATTTTGAACTCGACCCCATCCAACTTGCCCGGGTATGCAATGAAAATACCTTGGCCGTAATTCCGACGCATTTGGGTGGACGGGTGGCTGAACTCGCGGAGGTAATGCATGTTGCGCAACAGACGGGCGCGTATGTAATCGAAGACGCCGCGCAGTCATTAGGCGCCACGCTGAATGATAAGCCGGTGGGCATGATAGGCGACGCGGGCT
>JAYWDZ010000333.1:0-3521 GCA_043779595.1 Nitrosomonadales bacterium | reverse complement strand
CATCCTGATCGACCTCTACACGAACGAAGGGGTTGTGGGACGGAGCTACATCGAGCCGTACCTGAAGCAATCCTTCCGCTACATCGTCCCGGTCCTCGAAGACCTCGCCGAGGCAGCGAAGGGCGAACCGGTCGCCCCGCTCGATGCCTACCGCCGAGGCGTCGGCTCACTCCATCTCGTGGGTCGGGAGGGTGTGACCCTGATCGCGGTTTCCGGCCTCGACATGGCCGCTTGGGATGCTCTGGCGCAAGCCGCCGGGCTGCCGCTCGCGGTGTTTCTCGGCGGCACGGTTGGCCCGGTACCCGCTTACAACAGCAACGGCTTGTGGTTAACCGCCCCAGAAGGCTTGGCCGCCGAGGCCGCTACCTTGGTGGCAGAGGGCGGGTTTTCTGGGCTGAAACTTCGTTTGGGGCGAGAGAAGTTGAGCGATGACTTGGCGGCCATCGCCGCTGTTCGCCAGGGAGCAGGGGCCGCGGTCAAGCTCATGGTCGATTTCAACCAGGGCTTGTCGCTGGGCGATGCGCTGGTACGTTGCCATGCCCTCGACGACCAGGGGATCTATTGGTTCGAGGAGCCGATTACCTACGACAACATACCTGGGTATGCTCAGCTCACGCGTGAACTGAAGACGCCCGTCCAACTCGGCGAGAACTTCTACGGCCCGCGTGCAATGTATCAAGCCGTGTTAGCCGGGGCGGGCGACTACATGATGCCAGACATGATGCGGATCGGCGGCGTCAGCGGGTGGTTGCGGGCGGCGGCGATTGCGGGCGCGGCGGGGATTCCGCTCTCGACGCACCTGTACCCAGAGCTTTCCGCGCATCTCATGCGCGTCACCGATACCGCGCACTGGCTCGAGTGGCAGGATTGGGCGGATCCGATCCTGTCCGAGCCCTTTCAGCGCAAAGACGGTCACCTTATGGTTCCCGACAAGCCGGGCCAAGGCATCGCATGGGACGAGAGGTCCGTCGCGAGGTTCGCACAGTGAACGAGGCAGCGCGCTCGGCGAGTTCGTGCCCTAACGAATAAGGTTAGATCGTGCGCAGCCACGATCTGAACCGTTTGTTGGACGAGCCCGGCCCTGAGCGCCGGTTGGCCCTCACAGAAAATATGTATTTGAGAAGTAGCCCGGTTCGAATCTTTACCGGGAGAACGGGTGGCTGAAAGCCCGTTCATGCGCGTCGTTGCGACGGCCGATGCCCGATTAGGCCGTTGATTGGCCTGTTGAGCCCCGATTCAAGGCAAGCCGGTCCCTCAGCTTGCGGGCGCTGACTCCCGGCGCGTTGCGAGGGGCGTTGCGCTTACACGGTCATGGCACCCCCTGAGTGGCAATCGGAGCCGGGATGCCCCCGGAGAACAGCGACCGAATCCGCGTTCGCACGATCACCATCACCGCCCCGCAGCACGAGCACAGAATGGGTGCCCGTTCCTTGAGCCATGCCAAAGCTCGACCCGGAGCGAATTTCAGCAGCAGGTGCAGCAAGGCGATCAGGCGCTTGCAGTTGGGATGCAGAAAGCCGAAGTTGCGCGCGCGCCGGAACCCCTTGGGCAGCACATGCTGCAACACCAGCCACAGGAAATGCGCGCCGGACACCGTCCGCCGCTCCATCCTCCCGGTCTTGGCGTTGCGATAGCGAAAGCACACCTGACCGGTGTCGCAGGCCACGATATCTTTTTCGGCGATGACGCCGCGGTAAAGATAACGCCCCAGGTAGACCAGCGCCTTCTCGCCGCTGCCGACGGATTTGCAATCCACCACCCACTGCGTTGGGTAGCGGCAGGGCAGCGTCAATCCGGCGGCTTCGATGGCCGAGAGCATCCTTGCCCGGAAGACCTTGGACAGCGCCTTGTGGCTGAACAGATAGCCACCCTTGCCCTTGCCACGCCGCTTGGTTCGCCATAGCCGGCGCGGGCCATCGACCGCGGCCGCCGGCATCACGAGATGCACATGCGGGTGATAGTCCAGCCGGCGCGTGTTGGTATGCAGCACCGCAATGGCGCCGGGCGTGCCTTGAAGCTGCCGGTCGTTCTGGCTGAAGGTGCGCACCGTCGCCCAACAACAGCGCATGAGCAGATCGTAGACGACGCTCTGATGGGCCCCGGCCAGCGCCCGGAATTCGGCGGGCAGGGTGAAGGTCAGCAGAAAGTACTCGGCGGGAATTTGCTTCTTCAGTTGCCGCTCCAGCCATTGCTGACTCTCATGGTGCTGACAGTGCGGGCAGTGGCGGTGGCCGCAGGAATGCGGCACCAGCTTCTGGTGCTCGCAACCCGTGCATTTGACCTGCATCATGGGGCTGGCCTGCGTGCGGCATTGTTTCATCGCCGCGAGGGCGCGATAGTGGTCAGACGTGAGTCGGTCCCGATACTGCGCCAGGAAGTCGGCCTCGAAGGTGTCGATGACGCTCGCCA
Source organism: Nitrosomonadales bacterium (assembly GCA_043779595.1). GTDB lineage: Bacteria > Pseudomonadota > Gammaproteobacteria > Burkholderiales > Thiobacillaceae > Thiobacillus. The sequence goes on along the minus strand of JAYWDZ010000333.1, from coordinate 1,112 downwards.
GGCGGATCATTTGACCTGCCCCCAGGCGATGCCGAAGCCATCCATCAAGCCGTTGATGCGTTCCAGGGCGTGATGCTTGGTCTGGTCGGTCAGATGGGTATAGCGGGCGGTGGTGAGAATGGAGTGATGACCGAGAAACTTCTGGACCTCGATCAGATCGACGCCGGCCTCGATCAGGTGAGTTGCATAGCTGTGCCGAAGCGAATGCGGCGTGATCTTTTTTTTAGTCCGCAATCCCCGACCACCTTGTGGAGGGTGGTTTGCACACCGCCACGATCCATCGGCGTCGTCGCGGTCGCCGCCCCTTTCAAGCCGTCGTGGCGATTGGGGAACAACAGCACCGGGTTGCGATGCACCAGCCAGAAGCGTTGCAAGAGCCGATGGGTGGCTTGCGGCAGCGGAGCGAAACGATCCCGATTGCCCTTTGCATCGCGGATGTGCACGCGTGCGCGTGGCGCATCGATATCGCCCACCTGCAATCGCAGTCCTTCGCCGAGGCGCAATCCCAAGCTGTAGAGCGTGAAGAAGAACACCCGGTAACTGAGCACGCGGGTGGCGACGAACAGCCGCTTGGCCTCGGCGACGGTGACGATGTCCGGCAAGCGCTGGGTCCTCGGCGGTTTGATCAGACCGGGCGCCACCCAGGGCTTGCGCAGGACGTGCGTGTAGTAGAACTTCAATCCATAGAGATCAAGCTTGACCGAACTCCAGGAGTGCGACGCCACCAACTCGGTGAAGTAGTCGGCCAACTGTTGCTCGGTCAGGTTGTCGATTTGATGATCAAAACGCTCGCCGACTCGGCGGATGGCGCGCGAGTAAGCCTCAATCGTCTTGGGCTGCAGGCCTTTGAGTTTCAGGTGCTGCAGTTGCGACTGGTAGTTGCGCTTGAAAGTTGCTGCGGGCGATGCTTCCATCTTAAAATGACCTCAGTGGTTTGTCATGAAACAGACCCTCGAATGAGGGGTGAGGTCATATTCTGAATTCTGCCCGATGCTGTCGCTACCGCATCCTCCGCGTAGCGGCTTCGTCCAACATCGTGCTGCAGCGGAACGTGATTCAACGCGGCCACCCCGTGCTCGCAATAGATTGCGCGCTCGCCGGGGTGGAGTGGA
>JAYWDZ010000332.1:0-22835 GCA_043779595.1 Nitrosomonadales bacterium | reverse complement strand
GACCCTCAATCCCGAGCGCACCCAGGTGCAGGCGAAAATACATAAATACATGCAGGATGCTTGACGATTGAGGCGACAACTACCTTGACACATACCGTGGGCAAGATAAATAAGAAAGATGATCGAACTCTTATCATATTGATCCGCGGTCCATTCCTAACAGAGGCGTGCCTCATCCCATGCTCTAACGGCGAAGAATGGCGTTCCACAAATCTATCAGCGATGGAAGCGGATCATCTATCGACCATACGTAATAACGTACACCCGGCCGAAAATAATCAGCAATAAAACGAGACATTTCCTTTATGGGTTGCACTACAAAATGCGGATCATGAATTTTTTTTGACTGTAGGAGTATTCGCGCTAGTCGCTTAAGCTCAGTTATCACCATTCGGCACCGCAAATCGTCCCTAGGCTGCGGTAAATCTGGCGCCTTCCCCAAGGAAGTCAGCCCGTAAGCCAGTAAGCCAAATCCTGCATTGCAAGCGACAGCCAGTGGAAAACTTCCCCAGAATCGGCCGTTTATCTCCATTAAAACAGCCCGATCATGTGCTGGGTCGTAGCGGTATTCCACCATAGCCACACCCTCCCAGCCAATTGAACGCAATAGCGCAATAGACTGCTCCTGTAGTTCCACGAAGGAAGTTAGCGGCAATGCATCGCAAACGCTGGAAAAGCCGCCCTCAGGCGGCCACTCCGCAACCCTAAAGTGCTGAAAACGACGAATCGCCTCCCCTTTATGCATGTAAAAAAACTGTCCTAACCCGATGCCCGGGCAATATTTCTGCAGCATTGGCCAATCGTTCATAGGCGCATAACGACGAGATGCAGCAAGAAACTCCGCAGGATTATGGATATGCTCGGCCTTTATCAATGGCAGAGCATGGAATTCCAACGTTTCCACTATGTCTCCCGGTGCGGGCCACTTAAGTACACCCGGGAAAGGAAAGGAATTGGCGATACATTCGACTTCATTCCAACTGGCGGGAACCTGGCTGATCGGCACAGTAATGCCCACCCGGCGGGCCGCTTCTATCGCCAGTGTTTTATCCAGCGCATAGGCGAATGATTCTGATGTAGGAACCAATGGGTGTAACTTCCCCAGTTCATCGCGATGTTTGATTAACCAGGCAATGTTCACCTCCGAGATGGCCAGCAGAACGCCAGCCCCATGGCGCTCTCCCAGTGCTTGAAGCGCCTTGATACCCTGCTCGCTACGAAGATTCATCACTACCGCCCTGGCATGCAGATAACGTGAACGAAGTCCAATAGCGTTATGGTTTTGTGCGATACCAATTACCGGAACGCCTGCGCGGCCAAGTTCGCGTACCAGCGCCAAGCCAATCTGGGTTTCCAGGCCAAGAACATAGCAAGGAGGAAGCGTAACCCCGCTCCATCCCAAGGATCTGGCTAATCGCTCCTTGGGGCGGAACATCTGGAATAGCTCGAGAAGTGCGTCGCGCAATATAAAGCGTTTTTTCTCGGTAAAGTGGCTGATGAGCACGACTGTGGCTAATAACAGCGTAGTGACTTCTGTCCAGTACCACGGACCGTTAGGGTCGCCGCGCACCACCGCGCCCCAAAACAAAAACAACGGCTGATGCATCAGATATAGGGTAAACGTAAACCCGGCTACATAGCGCACGGGGCGTGCCATAGCCATTAATGGGCCCCCGCCATTACTTAACAATGTGCGCATGCCGGCAAAATTAGCGAACACCAGAATACCCAGCAGATAGTCGGAGATAAAAAATTTCGAGAAGGTGAGTTGACGATGCCATTCATCGCCAATTAGGGTGACAAGCCAGTTGGCTGCGATTGCGCTACAGTCATAGTGATGAAAGAGCACAATTCCCAGCGTTGCGCCTACTGCAAGAATCCATGCTGTGCCCCTGGCTATATTTTGAAGCGCATGCCAATTATAAAGTAGCACTCCGAGCCACCATATCGGTGCCAGCAGAATCACTTTTGGTCCGAGCAGCAGCATCAATCCCCCCATCGATATCAAACCGATCTTGCGCGGGAGAAAGGTCACCAGAGCGAAGCCCAAGTAGTACCACCACTCGTAGCCGACCGACCAATAAGGCACATTAGAGAAACTGGTTATGGATACAAACCAGATTTCATTAAACATAAGCAAGCTGCCCAATAGACGTGTAACGATTTGGTCGTATGGGTAGCCTGAATAAATTTCAGGATTGATCATCCGGCCAAATGTGTCGAGGAGTAATGTAAGCACAATGGCCGGTACCGCCACAGAAAATATTCTGGAAATTCGGCTTGCAGCAAAACGAGCAAATTCAGCTTCCTTAGTGGAAGCCACATAAGCAATTACAAAACCTGACAACACGAAGAAAACAATAACGGAACTATGGCCAAAAGTACTGGCAGGGAGAATCTCTTTAATCAAAAAACGCTGGTTAGAGTGGTAAAGATAGACTAAACAAGCAGCAACGAATCGTACTAAATCGAGGTAGACGGAGAAAGGACGGTTCATATGAAGTAGTTACGAAATTCGTTTGCCTCTATCTTTATTGCGAATGCATACGTCATCCAACTACCCTGCGCGCCACCTGTTCGATATGACGGCGCAGTGTGGCGGAAAACGAAGCGCTGGGCAGGCCCGTTTGCGACGCTGCGACTATTCCGAGTGGCGCGTGTAAACCTGTGGCACGGTAGCTTCCTTGATTCTCGGCGAGATAGCGACACAGACTGTCAAAACGAGTCGCCACAATCAGGTCGGGCTGAGCGCTACTTTGCCTGAGCATTTCGAAGTTATGTGACACGATCACAAAATGCGATGTGCCGTTGCCTGCAGCAGATTCGATTGCGCCACGCATTTCCGAAAAACTGCAAGCCCCCACTTGTGCCGGTCGTAACTTTCCTAAACCGTCCCGGAACACCGTAACCGGTAGCACCTCAACTCCATCGATTATTACTGGGCTTAGAAGTGAAATTGTTTCTCTAAGATCATCTCCGCTAACCATATGACAAAAATTTAAACTGCTATCGACCTTAATGCCACAATGGGCGAGCGCTTTATACGTGTTCGCATTGGCAGCATAGCTCCCAGCGCGAAACCCCCTCACATTATCAATACCAACCTCTTGCAATAAGCTCAGTCCGAACTTAATTAGTAAACACTGCTCTTCCAACGTGTAGTAAGAGAGATGCTGACGTTTACTTGACGCGCCCGGGAAGAGTAGTGGCTTAATCTCGTTGGTCCACTCAGGATGAAGGTGTAGTTGAATCTCATGTCCACCCGCTCGAATCAGGTCGACAATGACCGCCAGATATTCAATACCAAATCGGGCGGCAAATAAGGGCTCTACAAAAAAAATCCCCTTGATCCCATGCTTATCCAATATCTCCAGCGTTTTAGGCAAAGCATATTCGCCTTGCGGCGAGCGACCATAAATGTAACGTTCGAAGCTCGATGGGAAATTTTTATCTAGGTCTTCCCAACCTTTGCACCACACCTCAATATCAAAAGTGAGGTATACGTTCATGACTTGAAGCACCCAGCCTTGCCTGCGTTTAATTCCCTAACTAACCGTTTGGTAGCAGAATACAAAATTAAGAAACATGTCTGGAAATAGAGGTCCGATAAAACATGCGGATCATGAATATGGATGCGCCGCGGCGTTCCCCAGTGCCCAAGCAACGCAATTGCGCGCGGGGGAATACCGCGCCGAATCAAATAGCGGGTGTGGCGAACTTCCATTGCCAGCAACAGATCTCCTGGCAAATAAGTGTAGTCAGAAAAATCCAGGGCTTTATGCGCGCCTAAGTCAAAGCCAAATAACTTCGCAGTGGAAATGGCATTCTTAAAAGCTGGCATACCTGACGTAGTAGACAGGCCTATCGATATTACATGAGCCCCGTTGACCCGAGCGACCTCAGCAGCAAATGCACTACGGTTGATATTGCCGAGGCAAACAAACACTAAGCGTTGTATATCCCCTGTCCGAGGCTCGGTATACAGCGATAATCTACCAAACAGATACTCCAGCTCGCCCAGAATGAGTCGCACTAAGCCGCGATAGGTGCCAAAGTTAATATCTATCCATAGAGCCGCGCGTTGCGCAAATGTCCTCATTAGGGTGGGCAAATCAACTCCTTACTCTTTTAATAAAATCAGCGTGCCACAAAATACTCTCCGTTCTTAAATCGATCCGCCAGGGGTAACATCTCATGACTTATAAACCACTAATCACTATTTGATTGCAGCCACTGCTCCAGCATCATCACCACCCAGATCATCGCGCCGTAATAACTGGCGTTACCGGTTTGATGCAACCGGGTCAGTTCATCCAAATACTCCGGGCGCAAAATGTTGCGCGCGCGAAAGGCACGCAAACTCTCGGTCGCTAAATCGTGGAGTGGAGCGTGGCGTTGCATCCAAACCCCGAATGGCAGTCCAAAGCCATGCTTGGATTTATTGATAATTGCGTCTGGCAAAAAATCTCGTAACGCCTCTTTGAAGAACCAGCGCAACTTGGGGCCCTTCACTTTATAGCTAACGGGTAGCTGCGCCGCAAATGCCACCATGCGCTCATCCAGCAAGGGATAGCGCACTTCGACGCCCGCGAGTTCACACATGCGATTGACCTTGCGTAAATCGTTATCGGCGAGCGTTTGTTTCCAATCCAGATGCAGCATGCGATTCACAGTGGAATCAGAACGGGTGCGCGAATAGACTTCTCGCATGGTGGTGAGCGGCGCTTCCGGGTTTACGCTCTGTAAAAACTCAGCCGTAAAAATGGTCTCGAGCGCCACGCTGTGCAAAAAATTATAGGTCTCCAGACGATCGGGCAACGGCACGCGCGCTTGCCGCACATAACTGGAAACCTTACTCAGTAGGGGCAGATTGGGTAAACGCGCTGCCAGCGGTTCAATCAAGCCCTGACGTAACAGCGCAGGAAGATAGGCATAAGCCTCAAACGCTTTTTGCGTGGCGTAGCGCGTATTGCCGCCAAACATTTCGTCGCCGCCATCGCCCGCCAGCATTGCATCGATGCCAGCTTCTTTTGCCTTCAGCGCGCAGAAATAAGTGGGCACCGCAGACGCGTTTCCAAAAGGTTCATCGTAAGACCCTGCAATCAATGGAATCGCCGTCACCACGTCGCCGGGGGTTACGTAATATTCATGCGGATGTGTGCCAAACTGCTTTACCGCAATGCGCGCATATTCCATCTCGTCAAAACCTTCGGCTTTGAAGCCAATCGAAAAGGTCTCTGCAGGCTTACCGCTGACTTCGGTGAGGATGCCGGCAATTGTCGAGCTGTCGGTTCCACCCGACAGAAACGCACCCGTTGCAGGTTGATCCAGCGCACAGCTCACACTATCGCGTAACAATTGTTTGAGCGTTTGACGGGACTCATCAAAGCTTTGCGTCGGCGAAACAAGCCAGGACGCCTCCCAATAAAAGCCGCGTTCTTGCTTGCCATTGCAGTGCAACAAATATTGAGCGGGGAGCAGTTTTTCGACCCCCTCGTAGATCGAACCCGGGGCCGGCACCATGTGGTGATACAAAAAATTAAAAATCCCTTGCGCATTAATGCGGCGCGCAATCGCGGGATGCGCGGTGACGCTATCGCACGTGCTGCCAAACACCAGGCCGCCGGTGTGCGGCGCAAAGCACATACGCTGAATACCCAGCCGATCGATGGCTAACAGCACCGTATCGGTACCGGGTTCGAGGATCGCCATCGCAAAAGGCCCATGCATATGCGTCAAGCAATCGCGGCCCCAACGGCGATAGGCGGCATGCAACACTTCGGCCCCGGAATGCTGCAGCGCCAACTGCGTAAGCGTGGCGTCATCCCATGTTACGCGGCCGTCAATGGCGGTAAGCAGCCCCTCAGCTTCGTAACAACTTGCCAGCTTGAAAGGCGAGTAAGCGCCCAGCGCATAGGCGCCAGAGCTTAAGCTTTGCGCTGGTTCCGTTGATCCCAGCGGCACCAACATGGCGTTAAGCACAGTGCTCGGGTGGCACTCTCGATTCAGTGGCCCAAACCAACCGCAAAGACCTGTCATGAATAATTTCCTGAGGGAAGGCTGTCAAATTTCATAGTGGAAAGAAGTTGCCGGACGAAAGTAATATCAAGGTTGCTGACGCTCGTTATGTACGCCGCTGAACTAAATGACTGCCCAGTGAACGTATCAGGAGGGTGCGCTGGCACGCCGCGCAACTCGAGCTTTTATCTCCTTGATTGCAAGCCAGTCAAACCAAGTTTCTGTACCCCGCCAAGTCAAACGCACATCACTGGCAAAGCGGGAATACAACGCATCGACATCCTGCGGAATGCCTGTCAGCCCTTGCTGTTTTAGCGGTTTTTTCATCAAGTTGGTTTGGATGCGGCGCAGGCTATATCTAATTTTTCGTCTGTAATAAAGTCGGATATCGTGCAGCGAAAAAAACGATAAAGGCGTGTATGAAAACCGGGCGCCGGGGCAGGTCACAATTCTTGTCGGGACCCAATTATTCTTTGGCTCCAAGTCCCAATACGCCAATGCCCCTACTAGAGAATCGTCGCCGATCAGGCCGAAGGGTAAAAAGGTATTTGTAGTTCTAATCCGTTGCACAAATCGCTCAGGTAGCGCATATAGATTTCCAGCCAAGCCGCCTTCATGCAACATGGCTTTTCTAAACAGGTGGCCCGTATGGTCGGCTGGGATAGCTGCAATGGCGTTTGCCGCTGGATGGCTTGCCATGCAGGCTTCCAGCGCATCCAGCGAACCAGGGAGTATTTCACAATCACCATCGAGAAAGCAGAAGACATCCGCTTGCATCCGTGTCTGATGAATAAAAACATTCCATGCGTTGGATTTGTCGCCTATCTCTATGTCGACAAGCCTGCAAAAATCGTGACGCTGGGCAAATTCTGTCACCAGCGTGTGCGTCATATCCGTGCTGCCGTTGTTGAGCACAACGCACTGGTCGCGTTCTGCGATATTATTTTTCACACTTTCCAAACAGGCGATAATCTTCTTCGCCTCGTTATGCGCGAACACGGCGATCACTCTGCTCTTCTTGTTTTGTTGCACCTTGACCCTCCGCGTCTTATTTATTGAAATATCCTAACATCATGCCATCAGATGATACGGGCCACCACGTCTGCTCGAAATTGTGGACGTTACGTCTTCAATTTAAGAGCCGCCGCAATAATGTGCCGGGTATAGGTAAAAAAAATCCAGCCCGCCGGATGCTTAAGACTCAGTAGGTGATGTCGCACACAATGAACGAGATTACCTTCCGCGAGCGCATAGCTGGACACATCATGATGGGCCTGCGACAGCCTTTTTTGAATGATGCGGCGAACACTGGGCGGGATGCCCACAGCGAGCATTTTTTGATAAAGACTGATGTAGCTCTGCCGATACTCAGATGACTTAGATAGCGAAGCGGGGGTATCGGCATACACCCTGAAGGTGGGCTCGTTCAGCACACAAAAACGCTTTTTATCCAGCGCGAGACGAAACGCCAGCCAGGACCATTCGGCGTAGGGATGATAATTCTGGAAGTAAGCTGGGCCTACGCTCGCGCTCCGGAATAATGCGCCGCATGAGGGCAACCAGTTCTCCACGAAGAAAGCTGTCAGAGGATTAGCTGGCACATTGTCCAAGTGTTGAAGATAATCCTGATCGTGCTGGGAATATCGCAGATATCCATTGGATAAGACGATATCTGCTTCTGGCAGACCTTGAAGTACAGCTAATCGTTGATGCAAACCGTTGGGTAGCAACTCATCGTCGTCGTCCAGAAAGCCAAAGTAGTCGGTATTCACCAGCGGCACGGCGCGCGCTAGCGCGTGTGGGGATGACCCTTCCTCAAAACGAACCACCTGCAAATCGCGGCGCTGACTCAGTTCTGCCATCAGCTCCGGCGAAATGTTTGGGCCATTGGCCGCAACCATTACCGAGGCTATATCTGGCCCAGCCGTCTGTATCGACGCAATCGCACGGCGCAACGACTCTGCGCGTTGCGCCGTACAGGTGGTGGGGATGATGATCGTGATTGGCGGGAAATTAATTTCCATAGCTCATCGGTTGGAGGTTTGCGACACGGCTATACGTCAAATCGAAACACCCGTTTAGCTTTATTGCGGAGCCGATCCGCCAGCATCCCAAAGTTTAATTTACGTAGCGTTGGGTCTTTAATCTCCATCTGTCGAACTTGCCTCACTAGCGCTTTGCGTAGCGGGACCCGACGCGTGGCATTTAAATATTTGATGAGCTGCGGCAAATAATGCCCATTCCACGCCCCCGCCTGCTTGTCTCGTATTTCGCTCGCCCCGCGTGCTGCAAGCGATTGGGTGGCGTGGGGACGGCTGTGCGCGGCTCTCAGCGCTCCCGCTGCTTGCTCAATATCCACCTCCGCCCAGCTGGCGGTGTTGCCCGCGAACCTTCTTTTGAACTGCCATCCTGTTTGACAAGGTTCGACCAGCCGATAGGGAATCGGCATGGAGTTCAGCTCATTCATATAAGCCATGTTGCCAGAATATCCTGTGGCAATCACCAGCTTGCCCAATAGCATTGCCTCCATCGGGCCCAGGCCCAATCCTTCGGACCGATGCAGTGAGATGAATACATCCGCGGCGTTGTATATCGACAGTACCTCGTCATAGGGCAAGGTTTCTGTGATCAGAATGATTCGCTTGTCGCTCCGAATCAGCGCGATCAGGTTTTTGATGTGGGTGCTCATCGCAACCCGATCCGGATCCCCATTTGTCTTGATCACCAGCCGCACATCGGGCTCGCTCGGAAATGCTTGAAGAAAGGCGTGAACAGCGGCACCGGGATTTTTACGGGAGTAGTCGCTGCGTAGGTCAAAGCTCATGCAACATACAAACGCATCGACCGGAATGTTCAAACGGGTTCGGACAGTTTCACTGTCTTCGGTCGGGGGGCTGATCACAAGGGGATGTTCGGAATGCAGGGTAGGCACGTCCGGAACAGCGGTTTCAATCGCGTGGCGTACAAAAGGGCTACACGTCAAAATCGCGTCAAATAACGCAAGTGAGGGCCACCACGCCTTGGGAACCAGCGGCAATTCCCAAAACACGAGCCCCACATTCGTTCTGCCGGGCGCCAATAATCCCGGCAATCTTCGCAGCCATAATGAGGGCAACAGTTGGATCGAAACGATCACAAGGCTGTGTTGATAAGGCAACTCATCCACCGACCTCACCAACACCACTCCTTCAATGGTTTGCCGCTCCGCGCCTTTATCGTAGTCGATATCAATGCCCGCGACGCCGTAACCGAGTTGTTGCAGCATTTGGATATAGAGGCGGGCCGTGTTGCCAAGGCCGGACGAGGTACTCAGATGGCCGATCACGTTAAAACCGGGGCAGGCTTTGCCTTGTGCCACGCGATCTCCGGTAGAGCTGCCGTGTATCACCCTGCGCGCATCCGTAATTTACGGTCCATGATAGCCAGCTTGTTCAGTGGCATCAGCGCTTTTTTTGAAGCAGGCGACGATGTTTGGATCCAGCGGCGTGGAACCGAGGCAATACGCCTTTGCAATGACGGCGTTTATCCAGTCTCGTAATTTGAAGCGGATAACTTCCTGCCAATTATTCCCTGACATTCCCACTCGATAAGCATTCCTGCAATACAGAAGTTCTAGCTCTACCATCGGCGCCAATTGCTCGAAACGACCTTTGGAAAGCACATTGACGTGCGTCATATCGCCGTATTGATTGATTAACCCAAAAGGACTTTGGCCGTTAGGAACGCGGACCAGGAAGCGTGCTCCAGGATTCATGACGCTTCGTATAAATTTAAAAAAATCCATAAACTCTGAAGGCGGAATGTGCTCAAGCACATCAAATGCAACTACAAGGTCGAAGGATTCCTGGCTGGGGTCTACGGTGCTACTAATATCGCCATATCGGGTGTCGTAGCCACGCTCTCTGCCCGCAGCGCAAATGGGATCTATCAATTCGCAGCCCACGACCTTAGCCTGCCGATCTGTGGCCCATCGCAAAAAAGAGCCGCTGCCAAATCCAATTTCGAGTAGCCGCTTTCCGGCTAGATCAATCCCTGCGAACTCATTTTCAAAATAGCGCCGCTGGGTGTCGTCGCACACAAATAAGTCGTCCCAGTTTTTCCACTCTTGATAACTTGAACCGTAGGCGTTGCTTGGTTTTAGGGACATGGTATGTTTTCTAGTACGTTTCTAGGCTTGTGGGCCAGTGCCTGTTAGTTAATTCATTTACTGTAGCGAGGCTGGGTTAGCTCAGGCGTTTTTCTCACGTCTCATCCTTTGGTTCGCATAGTCAATCACTGTAGATTCCAGCCCTTCCGGACGGCCCACTATATGCCAGGTGCTCAGGCTCCAAACAATGTAGATAACGACGCCGGATAATACTGAAACCAGTACTTGAGTGAGCGTGCCGGACAAATAGGGGACCATACCTTTCACGGCAAAATAGACCATTGCAGAACCCAACACGGGCCGCGCCACCGCTGCAAAAACACGACTCAAATGTAACTGAGAATACCGTTTGGCAAATATTGCAGTCAATGCCAGATTCACCAAGCTACCCAAAATCCGCGCGTAAACCAGGCCAAGCAAATGAAAGCCTGGAACAAGCAGGATCGCAGCAATGGCAAATGCCACAAACTCCAGCCACACGATGTGCATTTGAGTCTTGGTGTGCCCCTGCAGGATGAGGAGCGTATTGAGCGGGTTGAAGGTGGTTCGCAATACCGAGGCGACCGCAAAAGCGCTGATGATCGCCGCGCTCCCAGCCCATTTATTTCCCAAAATCAGTTGAGTTGCCTGGGGAGCCAACGCGGCAAAACCCAAGCCAATCGGCCAAATTATCGTACTCAACGCAGAAACGATCTTGACCACTGCACTCTGGGTGCGTGCTACATCTTCTTTGATGGATGCGAGGACGGGCAATAGTGCGCGCAGCATCGCCGGCCCCACTTCACCCACAGGCAATAATCCCAGATCCGCGCCAACGTTATATTCCCCGTATTGCGCTGTCGTGCCGATACGGCCCGCCACTAGCTCGTCTCCCTTGCTTAATATAAAGCCTCCGATGCCTGAGAACATCAGCCACTTGGTGACTGCCCAAATTTCGGGAATGCGTGAGACATTCCAGCGCGGACGGTAGGGATGCAGTGCGTACGACAGGAATAGCTGCACGAGATACATCACCACAATGCCGATCACCAGCGCCCGATAATCCCGCAGCAGTAGACCGGCGATCACCGTCACGATTACGCCAATAATTTTTTGGATGATTTGGATTTTGAAATCCAACGCAAAATTGAACTCCTTTTGCGCAAGGGTCGGCCCGATATTGGCGGCGCTGCACACCACAATGCAGGCAGCCAGTATCCAGAGCACGGGCCCCAATCTGGGCTCGCCAAAATACCAGACGGCTAAGGGAGAACCCGCCGCCAGCAAGATCCCAATAATGATTCCTTCGATCACCCGGAACGTCCAAGCCGAATCTATTTCGTCGCGTGTGACCTCGTTTTTTCGCAGCAAAGCGGTGGCCGTGCCAAAGTCCAGGATTGCCTGGATGAGCCCGAGTATCAAAAATGCCATCGCGACAATTCCATAGTCAGCAGGCAACAGAATTCGCGCCATGATGACAGTGTTTATAAACCCGAGCGCTCTAACCGACCAGCGCAAACCTATGGTCCAGGCCGCGCCTTTCATCAGTGCGTGTTTGGGCGTGATCGCGGGTTTCAATTCAGGACCTCTTGCGCAAAGCGGGTGACTTCCGCCTTGAATTTTGTGGGGGAAAACGTGCCGCGAACCGCCTGATAGCCGACCTTAGCCATACTTCTATATGCGTGAGGATGTTGCAGCACATCCATTACGAGTTGAATAAATTGATGCGCGTTATCGGCTACCAAAAAGTGTTGACGGTGCGCGAGTTGACCCGTAAATGCATCGGCGGTTAAGCGGGTGACGATACAAGGGCATCCATACCCCAAGGCCTCAAGCACCTTAATGTTAGAGCCGCCGCCGATATGAATGGGCACAATTGCAAGGACTGCCGCGCGGTAGGCCGCGCCCAGGTTATCGACAAAGCCAGGCGCCGACACTCCCGCGTGTTGCTCCCAGCGTGCGCGCACGTCGGGGGGCGCAGCCCCAATGAGTGTGAGTTTCGTTTGCGGAATAACCCGGCGTACCGCAGGCCAAACGTGAGCCAAGAACCAGTCCACCCCCTCGGCGTTAGGGTGATACCAAAGGGAGCCGACAAAAAGTAAATTCGGCTCGCACGGCGTGGACGCAGGCAATTCATCGAGCGCGCCATACACAATATTGGGCAGCAAGCAGGTAGGGAGTTGGGTGATTTCGCGGTGATCCAGCGCGTTGACTACAAAAGCTCCCGAATATTGTTGAAGTTGGCGGCAAGCCAGCCAATGCGCAAATTTTTTTTTGATACGCGCCGCAAAGACAGAAGCCGAGCGCCCGGCTTCGCGCGAATAACGATATTTAAAATCGTCGAGGTCGACAATCTTACGAACATTGGCGGGAATGCGCAGCTGAGATATCGGCCATAGATAACGCCCCACCACCAAGTTGTACGTCTGAATGCTGCGAGGCAATAACGCTTCCAGCGTTTGCGAAAAATGCAGATCGGGGTGGAATCGCTTGAAACCCCTGCTGCCTTTTTTTTTCACTTCGATCATCACATTACCGTTTAACAGCTGGGTGGTGCAGGGTTGAGTAGGGTGGCCTTCTCCAAGAATGAGTAAGTCAACTTCACCGATAAGCGTTAAAGCCTCGTACATGAGTGCGCTGCGTTGTTCGGCTCCAGACCTGTGAGAAAAAGGGGTCGCAGGCGTGACAAAAAGAATTTTGGAGCGCGAACTGTCAACGTTATCCATCATCTGCGAGGACTCAGAGCAAAAATCTTGGTGGCAAGTCCATCATCTTGGCCTCGCATTAATCACAGATCGGAGTGTGGCAGCCAAATGTAACACCACGGTCTTTACCCGAAATCCTGAATGCTTCATCGACTCGCGAAATGAATGCATTGCAGTGCGCGGATTGCCGAATTTAAGATGCGCATAACCGTGGCCAAAGCTCGAGCGCATCAGTCTTTCCGTCACCAATCCGGGGCTTGGGCTACGCCCGTCCGGCCCGGTTTCGCCCCACTTCGCCACTGCACGCGACAAAATCAGGTATTCGTAATTAATGGTTTTAATACTCGCGGTGATGCAGGTGGGATGTATGCGATACAGCGCGGTGGGCTGCTCTAGCCCCAGCATTTCGATCCGCCGCGAGAGCCGGATCCATAGATCATAGTCCTGGCCTTTACGCAAATACTCATCAAAAAATCCCACGTTTTCAAGTTCTTTTTTTTCGACAATCACGGTCGAAGTCCATACGATGCAGTCGAGTAGTAATTCTGCATACGGCGAACCGGTGACAACTTTTCCGTCCGAGACATTGAGATTCGTCGCAACCGAAAACTCGGTCTCGGGATGCATGAAATGGCCACAGGCATCCGGATACCAGCGAATAAACCGGCTGTACGCCATTTTGTGTCCGCTTTGTGCCAGCGCATCCACTTGATAACGTATTTTGTACGACCACCACGCATCATCCGCATCCAGAAAGGCTATGTATTTTCCACGCGCGTTACGGATACCGTGATTTCTGGCGGCAGCAGAACCCTGATTGGTTTGCGCCAGCAGTCGCACCTTGTCACCATAACGCGCGACGATTTCGCGGGTGTTATCGGTGGAACCGTCGTCGATCACAAGGATTTCCAGCGCGGGATAATCTTGCCGCAACACGCTATCGAGCGCCTCTGCAATGTGTTGCGCGCTGTTATACGCCGGAATGACCACGGATACGAGGGGAGCGTTGCGCGTGGGGGAAACGCTCGCAGGCACGTTCATCGGCACTCAGGGGCAGAAGCGGCAGTAGGGGTTAGAAGGCTTGGGCGCGTCCACAGGCGGCACGACAGGTTGCGACGTTCCGGGCACGGTAGGAACGTCCGCACTGGAGGACGCCGGTTCAGAGTTGAGCGGCGAAACGGTATTGGCCTTCGGGTCAGCTTCAGTTGTCAGTGGAGGAATCGCCGCAGGCGGTGTTTCTTTCTTGCGGGCGCTACCTGGCACGCCCTGGTAGGTTTTACCCAACTTTTTAAGTTTTTTAATCAGCGAGCCCGGCTTTTCACTGTTGTCGATGCCCTCTTCCAGCGTCTTGATCGCGCGCGCCTTATCGCCATGGTTGGTGTAATAATCGCTCAGTCGGGCGATCGCTGTGACGAAGTCTGGCTTAGTCTCAATCGCCTTTTGCAACGCAATCATCGCCTCAGCATCGCGTTGCAGTGCAAACAGCAGTCTCGCCTTGGTGTTGTATATATCGGGCAGGAACAAAAAATTCCGGTCGGAACGATCCAGACTGTATTGAAGATCGCCGAGCGCATACCCCAGTTTGCTCTTGCGCATGTAACTGTCGCGGGCTTTCCACGCGTTATTTTCGGTATTCAGTGCCCAACAATAATGGTGGAAGTGCGAGTACGACATTCCATACATCGCGTAATACTCTTCCAGGGGTTTGGGGTCTTTGCTGATCGTCCGAATCTGTTGAGTGCCTCGGCAATAGGGCGGTAGCAACGCGAGTTCAGACATACTGGTGACTTGGTCAGCCCATACATTGCCACTGAAAATAGCGAGTACAAAATAAAATAGCGTTTTCATCATGACCTCAGCATTCTGTTACGGCACTGTTTGATAAATCCAGGCAACTGTCTCGGTTTCCACTTGGTCGCGCCAGGAATCTTTGGCAAACGTATGGTTAGCATCTGTTAGCACCGTCGTTTTAATCTTGGGGCGTTTGCATGCCGCGCGCCAGATTTTATTGTGTTGTATCAGCGCGATAAATTCCTGCGCGGTCAGGTCTTTTTCACTCAGCACGAAATGGACCTGCCCGGAATATTTTTTCAATCCTCGCAGCATCCGATCAATATAACCGGGGGCGCCTTGGCGATGATTGGCAGGCGCATTGACCGAGGTAGATAGATGGTTCGGCGCGCGCGCCTGCCGCGCAGACTCCGTCAAATCTGCCAGCGAAGCATTCAGCCTCACCTTACCGCTCAAAAACTTGGTCCAAAATGACCGACTCAGCAGGCGATCTACATAGTAATGCCTAAGCCGCGCGCGCGCTGCGCCCGTTTCGCTGTGCGCCCAAGGGTTTAGCAACATCAAGCCGCGCACTCTGGGATCGGTATGGGCGTAGTACAGCGCTGCCGAGGCCCCATCGCACAATCCCCATAAAACAATTTGTTCAATTCCCGGCACTTGTGTCATTAACACGTCGATCGCCGACTTGATGTCCGCATCGATGGCTTCAAAATTTCGCATTTCCCCTTCGCTGTCTCCCATGCCACGGTAATCAAATCGAAGCGATGCAATGCCTTTGTTGGCAAGTGCCCGGGCAAGCAAAGTAAATTGGCGGTGACTGCCGGCGCGGTACTGAGGCCCACCCACGACGATTACGACGCCCGTCTTGTATGAACGTTCGGGGCGCGCAACCACGCCTATCAGGCGATTGCCCTCGCATTCAAACACGAGCGCTTGCTCTTGCCAGGTCATTGGTTCAAGCGCTTAAACGCGCCAGCGTCGCATCGATCAACTCGGGGCACTCGCTGATTTCCTGTGTGGCCCAAAAGGGATCACCGATCACGGTTTGGGATTGAATCCGCACGCCGGTATTGCGCCATGCCTCGGCAACACGTTGGCTAGCGGGGCACAGTTGCTCGTTGTTAACAGATCCCACTTCCAACCAGGTGATAGGGCACACGGGTTGCATACCGGCCAGCTTAACGCCCCTCATTTCTCGCGCCATCGCAGGGGAGAGTCGATTGCCCCCCACTTCCACACTCTGGTTCGCCTCAAGGCTAGCCAGCATCTCTTTGGTGCCCAATTTGGATTGACCTTCAGCGAGCATGTTACTGGCCAGCTTGATGCGCAGAAATTGAGTCAGAAAAACGCCGCCGTCGGGTACCGGTTGCCAGAGCAGCAGGCCTTGCAGATTGTTCAGTTGCTGCGCCAGATCGGCCGCCAGTAATGCGCCGGTGCGTAATCCCCATAGCGTGATGGGTTGCGCGCTTTTTTTAAGCAGCCACGCGTGGGCTAGACGAGCATCGTTGCGCCAGGCCGACCACGAGGCGTCGGCAAAGTCGCCGACGCTATCGCCACAACCCGTTAGATCGATTTGCAACACAGCATAGCCAAAGGATGCAAAAGCTCGCGCCTGCAAGGCGGCCATGCGGCGCGATTTGTGCATTTCTTCGCCAAAAGGGTGCAGATAAAGAATGCTCCCTTTATGCGCAAGCTTTATAGAAGAAAGATAAATGCAGAACATGGGCCCACGCGGGCTTTCCAGAAAAAAAGGCTCGATCTGGATGTCCGACTGAGCCATGTCAGGTGCCCAGTTTTTGTTCCACGAAGGCCGTGAGTGTGCTGAGGGTGGCAAAAGTGTCGGCGCTAATTTCGTCATCGTCGACACTAAAACCGAAGCGCTCCTCCATCGCAGTAAGTATCATCACCACAGCCATCGAGTCGAGTTCGGGGATCGCGCCCAGCAAGGGTGAGTCTGCGTGGAGCCGATCGGCGCGAGGGCCGAGTTGCAGGGACTGGGTCAATAAATTTTTTACGGCTTCTGAGGTGTTCATGAACGTGTGATCTGCACAATTTAAAATACGCGCCAAGTGTATCCCAAGTGTTATGTCCCAGCCCCTATAATGGACATGTGCATTACAGCAATGCACTGGCCGGAGGCAAGTTATTCAATTATTCCTCTATACGGGGTTAGTACATCAATCAGCTACACCTTGATTGTGTTTGTTCGAAGCGCGGAATGTGGCGCGAAATTTGGCTCGCGACAAAAACCGCATCAATGTGTGCTTCAATCAAGGTGGATCGATATGACGGTCGCCGATAACGCCAACTATTCTGAAAACAGACCTGGACCCTAGCGGTGCAATTTTGTAGCTTTGACCCTGTTAATTGTCATTTCCCGCGCCCCCACGTGCCAGTGTTGCCCGCATTCCCATCGGGGATGCCCGGGCTTTGCAGTACAGAAAATTATCGCTCGGCTTTTTTCGAAACAGAATGCGCCTCGTATTCGTTGGGCCGGTATGCCCTGACAGCCGCGCTGCGATCTTTGGGAGTGGGGCCAGGCAAGACAGTTTTGATCCCGGCTTACCACTGCCGGACGATGATTGACCCCGTTTTGCATTTGGGTGCACGTGTCATGCTGTTTCCCTTGCAGCAGGATTTGACGCCCGACTGGGTAGCGCTCGATGCATGTATGTCCGGCTGTGATGGGGTGTCTGCTCTTTTGCTGCCGCACTATTTCGGGTTCCCCCAGCCGATCGGAGCAGTACAGGCGTGGTGCAAACGTCACCAGATGGCGTATGTGGAAGACTGTTCCCATGCCCTGTTTGGAGAATATGACGGTAAGCCGATTGGCAGTTTCGGTGATCGTGCCATTGCCAGCCCGTACAAGTTTTTTGCTTCGGAAAATGGGGGGCTGATGCGTGGAATCGCTCCGGCTGCTTCCTTGCCTCGTCCCGTTTCCAGCATACGCGAGGAGTTGAAGGCCATCTGGCGGTCATTGGAAAAATTTGCTCTTTATCGACGCAAGCGATTACACCCTTCGGGGATTGAGGATGCAGGGTTTCCTTGCGGGACGGAGACGCTCAAGGAAGATACCGGGATTTCCAATCAGTACGACCCCACCGTGGAACACGTACAGGCTTTGCGCTGGTCACGCCTGACCTTGCGCTTGTCCAGTATCGATCGTTTATCGACGGCACGCCGCAGTAATTACCAGGCCTGGCTGGACGCGATTGCCTATATGCCGGGATGTCACCCGCTTTTTGAAGCACTGCCTGAAGGCGTCGTGCCCTATATGTTTCCGTTATGGCTGGATAATCCAGAGCCCGTATTTTTCCGGATGAAACGGGCAGGGATGCCCGTTTTCAGATGGGATGAACTGGCCGTGAGCGGTTGCGAAGTATCGGGCCAAGCCCGCTTGAGCTTGATTCATTTGCCTTGCCATCAGGGGATAGGCAAAAGGGAGATGTGCTGGATGGTCGAGGTGTTGCGCCGTTCGCTTGCAGGGCAAATGGTAGCCTGAGCGGACTGGGATGCCGTGGATAGATTTTAGGTAAGGCAGGAAAATATCGATATGCAAGCGGTACAGTATTACGGACACATATCAGAACTGCCCAAAGCATGTCTTCGTCTGTTCAGTGAAGGTGAACAGGACAGTTTCGGTCTCAGCGCAGACTGGTTTCGACTATTGACAGAAACCGCTTTGCCTCCAGGGGTGAAATCACGATTATATGTTTTGGCGGATGGGAGGGAAATACGCTGCATCTTGCCTCTGTCCTTTAAAACGCATCATGTGACAGGCCTCACTACTTTCTACACCACGCTTTACCGGCCTTTATTGGCTGCGGATGCACATCCCGATGAACTGGCCATGGTGTTGCGCCGGGTAATCCGCGATACACATGCAAGCTCATTGCGCCTGGACGCAATGGATCCTTCGCATCCAAGCTATAACCTCACTCTTGCAGCGCTTCAACTGGCGGGACTTAAGGCCTCTTCTTTCTTTGATTTTGGTAATTGGCACCAGCCCGTTTCAAGCCATCCATTCGAGACATACTTCAATAGCCTTTCATCCCAAGTTCGCAATACAGTCAAACGACGTGGCAAGAAATTTCTGTCATCAGGGGGGCGGTTAGAAATTGTGACGGGAGACGAAGGACTTGAGTTGGCTATCCAGGCCTGGGACCGGATTTATCGATCCAGCTGGAAAGTGCCAGAACCCTATCCGGAATTTGTCCCCGGATTAATACGCTTGTGCGCCCGCAAAGCATGGCTCCGCTTGGGTTTAGCTTATTACAACAACGTGCCGATAGCAGCCCAAATCTGGATTGTTAACCACGGCCGTGCTGCGATCTACAAATTGGCTTACGACGAATCATATGCACAGCATTCGGCTGGCACTTTGTTGACTGCACATCTTATGCGCCAGGTGATGGATGTAGATAAGGTGGGAGAGGTAGACTATTTGGTTGGTGACGACGCCTACAAGAAGGATTGGATGGGGCAGCGCCGTGAACGTTGGGGTATCGTCGCCTACAATCTGCTTTCGGTTTATGGCATAGGAGGATATGGAATCCATATCTCAGGCAGGCTTTGGCATCGGATAAACAAAAGGCCGCCTGGATTTGACCGATCTAAAATAACAACAGGTAAACAAGATATGCAGTGGAAATTGTATCCGCCCGGTGACGTTGAACGATTTGCGTCAAATTGGGATAGTCTGAATAAGAACGGCGCGGACTCTTCCTTGTTAACGAGTCAATATCTTCTGGCGGCTTTGCATGCCTTTGGTACTGGACGGGAAAGATTGGCCTGCATGGGAGACCCTCAAGCTCCTGACTGCATGGGGGTTCTCGTAGAGCGCAGAAGGGGCGTTTGGGAGACATTTCAGCCTGCGCAGGCACCACTGGGGTTTTGGGTGATGCGTAATGGCTTAGATCTGCCGACTGTACTCCATACCCTGGTTCCGGCGTTACCAGGATTTTCCTTGATGGTGGGAATTACCCAACAAGACCCTTTGCTATTGCCACGCCCGGCTTCGTCTGCTCATCTGCAGACGCTGAATTATATCGATACCGCTCGAATTGTGATCGAGGGCAAGTTCGAGCCATTCTGGGAAAGCCGAGGAAAGAATCTTCGGCAGAATATGCGCAAGGCGCGTAATAAGCTTGAAAAAGCTGGCTTGGCTGTAAAGCTTGTATGCATCACTGATCCCGCGGCAGTAAAAGAAGCCATCGCCCATTACGGCCAGCTCGAGAGTGCGGGCTGGAAAGCGAAGGATGGGACTGCAGTCCATCTGGAAAATGAGCAGGGCCGCTTTTATAAGGAACTCCTTGAAACGCACTGCCAGAATGGGACGGGCCGGATTTATCAACTGATGTTTAATGACCGCATTGCGGCCATGGACCTTTGTGTTCAGCGCGGTGGGGTGATCGTCATCCTTAAGACGACTTACGATGAATCGGCTGCGGAATATTCACCGGCGATGCTAATGCATCAGGAATTATTTCAGGCACTGTTTGAGTCAGGTGAATTCCAGAGAATCGAGTTTTACGGCAAGGTCATGGACTGGCATTTGCGCTGGACCGAAGACAAGCGAACGATGTATCACATCAATTTTTATCGTTGGGCCTGGCTAAAAAAGCTTTTTGCCCGTGCGGATAAAGCTCCTGGGATGCCTGAGCGGCAGGCAGATTGACCATGTTAGGACTTGTCCATGAATTGATTCTAAGTGCGGCCAGCCGAAACGGCGAAGTACACGCACTTGTGGATGGCAAATGTTCCCTGCGGTATCAGGATTTGGCTGTGGATATGTTGCAAGTGACCAGTCTCTATCTGGCATCGGGCCTGTTACGGGCTGACCGGGTGGCAATTTATCTGGAAAAACGCTCCGAGGCCGTTATTGCAATGTTCGCCGCTACCGCTGCGGGCGGCGTGTTTGTACCGGTGAACCCGCTGCTGAAACCCGAGCAGGTCGCGCATATTTTGCTCGACTGCAACGTGCGTATTCTGGTGACGTCACCCGAGCGGTTGGAATTGCTGCGCGGTGTGCTGGCCCAGTGCGGCGATCTTGCCACGGTGATTATCGTGGGGGAGCGGACGCCCGATCCGCTGGAGCGCGTGGAAATGGTGCTGTGGGGCGCACGCACCGATGCACCCGCGCACGAGCCGTTCCGGGTAATCGATAGCGACATGGCCGCCATTCTCTACACCTCAGGCAGCACGGGTCGGCCCAAGGGCGTGGTGTTATCGCATCGCAATCTGGTCGCAGGCGCAAATAGCGTGACGCAATACTTGAGCAACACTTCAGCTGATCGCATTCTTTCGGTGCTACCACTGTCGTTTGACTATGGACTTAACCAGCTGACTACGGCGTTTAAAGTCGGCGCGTGCGCGGTATTGATGAATTATCTGATGCCCCGCGATGTGATCCGCGCAGTCGAACGCGAAAAAATTACCGGACTCGCCGCGGTGCCGCCCCTATGGGTGCAGCTCGCGCAACTGGAGTGGCCCGAAAGCGTGACGACGCATTTGCGCTATCTCACTAATTCTGGCGGCCATATGCCCAAGCCCACGCTCACTGCCCTTCGTGCCAAGCTGCCCCAGACCCAGCCGTTTCTGATGTATGGGCTAACCGAAGCGTTCCGCTCGACTTATCTGCCCCCGAGCGAATTAGACGCGCGCCCGGATTCGATGGGCAAGGCGATTCCTAATGCCGAAATTCTAGTGGTGCATGAAGACGGCACGCTATGCGGGCCGAACGAGCCGGGCGAACTGGTGCACCGCGGCGTGCATGTGGCGCTGGGTTATTGGAATGACGCCGAAAAAACAGCAGAGCGTTTTAAACCTGCGCCGGGGCAACTTGCAGGTTTGGTGATCCCCGAACTCGCCGTGTGGTCGGGCGACACAGTGAAGATGGATGCGGAAGGCTTCCTCTACTTTATCGGTCGCCGTGACGAGATGATTAAAACTTCCGGCTATCGCGTCAGCCCCTCCGAAGTCGAAGAAGTCGTGTACGCGACTGGCCTCGTTGCCGAGGTGGCCGCGACCGGCATCGCGCATCCGCAATTGGGTCAAGCGGTGGTGCTGGTGGTTTATACGCCGCAGACCGCTCCGGACCTCGCGGCCCAGCTATTGGCTGCCTGCAAACAACAACTCCCGGGCTTCATGGTCCCCGCCAAAATTGAGACACGTGCCGAACCCTTGCCGCGCAATCCGAACGGCAAGATAGACCGCAAAAAAATATCGCTTGAATTGGCAGACTTGTTCGAGGAGGACAACGCGTGAACCCCCCTATCCCGCATGCGCCGCACCTCAATTTTCCAATCATTGAAAATGCGCTCCAGATAGGCGGCATGCCGATTACTCGCTTGGCAGACCGCGTCGGCAGCACGCCTTTTTATGCTTACGATCGCCGCCTGCTGAACGAACGCGTGGCGCAGCTTCGCGCCGCATTGCCTGCCAATATCCACTTGCATTTCGCGATCAAGGCCAACCCGATGCCCGCGGTGGTGCAGCATATGGCGGGCTTGGTGGATGGATTTGACGTGGCCTCGGGCGGCGAACTGAAGGTCGTGCTCGATTCACCGATGCCTCCCGAAAAAATCAGTTTCGCAGGCCCGGGTAAAAGCGAGCGCGAACTCAGTCAGGCCATCGCGGCGGGCATCGTGATCAATCTGGAATCAAGACGCGAGCTGGCGCGGATTGCAACGATTGCCACGCAAATGCGGCTGCGGCCCAAGGTTGCGGTAAGGGTGAATCCCGACTTCGAATTGAAAAGCTCGGGTATGAAAATGGGCGGCGGGCCTAAGCAGTTTGGCGTGGACGCCGAGCTTGTGCCGGACTTGCTAGCGCATATGAAAACGCTGCCGGTGGAGTTTTATGGCTTTCATATTTTTAGCGGCTCGCAAAACTTAAAAGCCGAATCGATCATGGAGGCCCAACGCAACACCTTTGAACTGGCCCGGCGTTTAGCCGCGCACGCGCCCGGCCCCGTGCGACTGTTAAATCTGGGCGGGGGATTTGGCATTCCGTATTTTCCTGGCGAGCAATCGCTCGATCTCGCTGCGGTGGGCGAGCACTTGGCAACGCTGATGCCGCAGGCGCGACAGGATTTCACTGAGGCCGAATTTGTGATCGAGCTTGGACGTTATCTGGTGGGGGAAGCGGGCATGTATGTGAGCCGCGTGATCGAGCGCAAAACCTCGCGCGGCCAG
>JAYWDZ010000331.1:0-22877 GCA_043779595.1 Nitrosomonadales bacterium | reverse complement strand
TTCCGCTATAATCCGCGCCACGCCGATGTAGCTCAGTTGGTAGAGCAGCGCATTCGTAATGCGAAGGTCGCCAGTTCGATTCCGGCCATCGGCACCAGCAAGTAACGGCTTCCAGCGATGGGAGCCGTTTTTATTCCAGCCTCGCACCTGACTTGTCGCCCAACAAGCAATGTCGGATAATTAGAGCCATCAATGTGAGGCGATTCCTACCTCGCTACAGTGTGTCTAAGGAGCCAAGGTGGGACTACTCAGTTTTTTTCATCGTCATAAAGACATCGCCGAGCTCCGTCCCCGTTTGTATCGATTAGCCTATGCCTGGTGCCATGACGCGGGTCTGGCTGATGATCTGGTGCAAGATACGCTGGCGCGCGCAATGTCGCATCGCGCTCAACTTCAAGAAGAGCAAGCCTTGCTGGGCTGGATGATTGCGATTCTAAAAAACGTCTGGTACGACCATTTGCGCCGTAATCGGGTGCACGAAAATATCGACGATTGGGCTGAGGTTATCTATTGCCCCGGCGAAGCACCTGATGAGGCTTGTGGCAAAGGGCAATTAATCGACTGCCTGCGTTGGGCGGTATCGTGTCTGCCCATGGGTCAACGCCAGGTGTTGACCTTGGTCGACCTTGAGGAAATGAGTTATGCCGAGACGGCGCGAGCACTGGATATTCCGGTGGGAACGGTGATGAGCCGCTTAGCGCGGGCCCGGGGCGCATTAAAAGTAAGTATGGCAAGCAGGCAAGTCAAGCGGGCGACGCCGCACCTAAGGAGAGTGGTATGAACGCTAATGGCCACGTTTCAGAAGAATTACTGCATGCGTTGATCGATGGCGAACTTGAGCCCGGCGAGGCCGAGCAGCTTTACGCCCAACTCGGTGAAGACGAAGCGCTTGCCAATAGAGTATGTGTGCTGCGCGGGATGAAAGATATGGTGCGATTGGCTTACAGCCATCCCCCCGGCGCCAATGCAGGTTGGCAAGACCCTTTTCGCGGCCCTCAAGGATGGCCTAAAACGATAGCGGCAGGGGTGTTGCTGGCCACCGGTTTGGGTGCGGGCTGGATGATGCATGGTAAGCAAAATTTATTGCCGGATGCCGAGTCCAGACTTGGGCCCAATGCCGCGATGCGTCTCAGTGCAATAGAATCCGATGCAAGCAAGATTCTGCTGCACATTGATAGCGCTTCCCCCAAAAAATTTGCCGCATTACTTGATCGAGCGGATGACCTGCTTAAAAATGCGCGGCAACACAACGCTAATCTGCAAGTGGAGGTGCTCGCGAATAGCCAAGGACTGGACCTGTTGCGTGCGGATCGTAGCCCTTACGCAAGTCGCATTGCGATGCTCATCAAGCATAATGAGAATGTCCGTTTCATCGCTTGTGCGCAAACACTCGCGCGCTTGTCCCACGAGGAAGGTCATATTGCGTTGCTACCGCAAACTCACATTGCTCCCACCGCCATCGGCGAGGTGGTAGACCACCTCCAACACGGCTGGACCTATATCAAGATGTAATTTGGTTTTTAATACCTGGTACTTCAAGGTATTCAGCATTGCTACTCACTATCTGCGAATAGCCAATCTATGTGCGCTCGCGCACAGACACTCCCCTTACCCAAGTTTAGTGTCTCACTCAGTGCTCTAGGTTTATCGCCCATCGGTTAGGGACGATTAGCTTAGACATTCGATATTTATCACCCAGCGGAAGGATTGTGTATGAAAAAACCTCTTGTAGCAGCGATGAGTTTGATGCTCGCCAGCTTCATGGCCCAAGCAGCGGATAACTCAGTGGTAGATAACGCCACCACAACGGAACACGTGAAGGCCAATAACACCAAGGTGAATAAACGGGATAGGGGCGAGCAAACCTTGACGCCTATGGATCAGTCGAATACGAAGGCCGATATCAATATTACTCGGGCTATTCGCAAATCCATTATGAAACACCACCTCTCTACCGATGCAAAAAACATCAAAATTATTACGGTGAATGGCGACGTCACACTGAGAGGCCCCGTCAATAGTGACGCCGAAGTAAAGCAGATCGACAAACTGGCGAAAGCAGTTCCGGGAATCAAGAAACTGGACAATCAGCTCGAAGTCAAATGAGCCTTTATTCAAACATTAATTCAACGTTTAACAGGAGATCACCATGTCAAAAGCCGTTATATGTATTGCTAAAACCCAAGCTCAAGCCGAAACGATTGTTTCCCGTCTTGAAAGCGCGGGTGTCTCGACGTCCGATATCTCTGTCCTGATGCCTGATCGCAGTAGCAGCCGGGATTTTGCGCATGAGCACAATACCAAAGCCCCTGAAGGTGCCACGATTGGCGGCAGTGCGGGTGGCGTCGCCGGAGGGGTGCTGGGTTTGCTGGCCGGAATTGGCGCGCTCGCTATTCCGGGCGTGGGGCCTTTCATTGCTGCAGGCCCGATCATGGCGACTCTAAGTGGTGCCGCAGTGGGCGCCGCTCTCGGCGGAATTACCGGCGCGCTGGTTGGCCTCGGCATGCCCGAATACGAAGCCAAACAATACGAAGCCAAGGTAAAAGACGGCCATATTTTGGTTTCAGTTCATACCTACGACAACGATGAAGCCAAGCGGATTAAACAAATTCTGAAAGACGTAGACGCTGACGATATCTCCATCACCGGCGAAGAGGATGTTAGTGATTCGGAGAGAGCGGTACGTTCGAATCGGATGTAAAGCTCGCACTATTTTTGGGCACTAGCCTGCCAGCCTAGCCTCACGCCAGCAATGTCCATTAGGGGATTGCTGGCGTGGTTATTTATGCACTCACAACTTAGGCATAAGCCTATGCGCGACTTACGCGCCGCGGCATCCGCTAACCATTTAATGATTATTTTTTGCTGCCAATAAGCCTAAGAATTCTGAGGCAGCCACGGGTTTGCTGTGAAGATATCCTTGGTAAAGATCACACCCTCGTTCACGCAAAAAAGCGAGCTGTGCTTCGGTCTCAACGCCTTCAGCCAGTACGGTAAACCCCAGAATGTGCGCCAGTTGAATAATAGCGGTGGCGATTTCCATATCGTCCAAATTATTCGGAATATCGCGTACAAAACTCTTATCGATTTTTAGCGTATCCAGAGGGAATCGGCGTAAATAAGAAAGCGAAGAATAGCCGGTGCCAAAATCGTCAATAGCCAAACGCACCCCGAGTGTTTTTAGATGATTCAGTAAGCTTGTCGCATCGTCGCCTTCAGACATTAAGCCGCTTTCGGTGAGTTCGAGTTCCAAATTGTTGGGATCAAATCCTGTTTCCTGAAGCACACCCAGCATTTGGCCGGCCAAGTCGGGGTGTGCAAATTGGCGCGGAGAAAGATTCACCGCCAGGCGTAGTGCCGATATGCCCGCGTCCGCCCATGCTTTGGCTTGTCTGCACGCGGTGCGCAACACGTGTTCTCCCAGAGAAATAATCAGTCCAGATTCTTCTGCAATGTGAATAAAGCGATCGGGCAGGATCATGCCACGCTCGGGGTCAAGCCAGCGAACCAAGGCCTCTATCCCTACAATTTGGCCGCTGGCGATGTCCACTTGCGGCTGATAGTAGACCTTGATTTCATCACGTTCTAATGCACGGCGTAGTCGCGCTTCTAAAGAGAGTCTCTCCTGGGTAGCACGGGTCAACGCTTCGGTATAAAAACGATAAGTATGCCGCCCCTGATCTTTGGCTAGATACAACGCGGCATCGGCGTGCTGGGTAAGTTCGCGAGGCGTGGTGCCGTGATCGGGAAACAAACTAATGCCTATGCTGGCGCTGATGAAAACCTCGGCGCCACTTTCCAAGCGAAAAAATTGCACTAACGAATCGATGATTTCCTGCGCAATACGCCCGGCGTCCTGAGAATGCGCCAAGCGTTCCAGCAACACAACAAACTCATCACCTCCGAGTCGCGCCAACGTGTCTTCCTGGCGCAGCCTGAGCCGCATACGTTCGACTACTTTTTGTAACAGCTCGTCGCCCGCCGGGTGACCGAGACTATCATTTACATCCTTAAAATGATCCAGATCAATTAGCAGCAATGCAACCTGTTCATCCTGGCGTTGGGCACGTTCCAAAGCATGTTCCATACGCGACTGGAACAGCAGCCGATTAGGCAAATCGGTCAGCGGATCATAATGCGCCAGCCGTTCAAGCCGCGCTTCGGTTTGTTTTAATTGGCTGATATCGGTAAACACGCCCACATAATTCGTGACTTCGCCCTCGGCATCATGCACTGCGCTGAGGGTTGTCCATTGCGGATAAATTTCGCCGTTTTTGCGGCGGTTCCAGATTTCGCCCTGCCAATGGCCTGTTTGCTCAATGCTGGCCCACATAGCCTGAAAATAGGGGCGCTCGTGTCGACCTGACTGGAGAATGTTGGGATTCTGGTTGAGTGCTTCCTGCATGGAATAGCCGGTAATTTCTTGATACGCGTGATTCACCGCGAGAATACGCGGCCCCACATCCGTGACCACGACGCCATCCTGCGTATTTTCGAAAACAGCCGCAGCTAAACGCAATTGCTCTTCCGCTTCGCGGCGCTGTGTGACATCCATCACCACGCCGTCAAAAATGACATCGCCGTTGCTCAGCGTGGTGGGGATAGATTCGATATGCAGCCAGTAAATATTGGCGTTGACGACGAATCGCCCCTCCCAGACCAACGGCTCCAGATTACATCGCGAGCTTTCGTGTCGGAACATAAACTCCGTCAACTCATCGGGATGAACCAATGCAAAGGCGCGGTCTACCTCGGCAAGCAGGGCCGCTTGGGATAGCGCAAGCATCTCGCAGAAACGTGGGCTTGCATAGTCAAAAACCATTCCTCCTGCAGGCATCATCCGGAAACGATAAATCCCCACCGGGATTCGAGTGACCAGCTCCTCGTAACGCGCTTGACTACGCTTTAGAGCACCCTGTTCACGCGTGAGCGTGGCGCGATGAAAAGCACTTTCCAGTGCGAAGGGCAATTGGTGCAGATAGCCAGGTTGTTTGACTAAATAATCTGCAAACCCTAGCCGCAGCGCCTGCACTGCAAGCTCTTCATTGCCTTGTCCTGTCACTAGTACCAAAGGCAAATCCAAACCGCGCTCGTGATGCAAAATTTTGATTATTTCCAGCGCATTCAGACCCGGCAATTGATAATCAAGCAACACCACATCGTAAGGAAGTTCCCGCCCCGAAACCGGTAGGCGTTCCAGCGCATCGGTCGCGTCTTTTACTGCATCAAGGTGTATGTGCGAAGCATATTGCGCCAGATGGCGACGAGTAAGATCAACATCAAAAGCATTGTGTTCGACATAAAGCACGCGCATCAAGCGTGCATTACGCGCCGCTTCATCCTGATGTCTCGCCAACGCCGCCTGCAATATTTTGGGCAGGCGCGGCAAATAGTTTTCGTGTTTAACGATGTAATCGTCGGCACCCGATTTAAGCGCTGCTACCGCTGCTTCCTGGTCCCCCGAGCCAGTCAGTATCACTACCGCTAATAGCAATTCCCGTTCGCGAATCCACCTTAACAAATCCAGTCCACTACCGTCGGGTAATCTTAAATCGGATAATACAAGATCAAAATTTTGGGGCGCTTCAAGCTTTGCGTAAGCTTCTGCAAGGGTGGGCGCTATGCTGACTGTGCAGCCCTTCTCACGGGTTAAGCAATGGCGCACCAAGTTAGCGTCGGTGGCATTATCATCAACATACAGCACCCGCATGTTAATTTTGCTCCATTGAAAGTGGAACAAACGGTTTATTCACCACACACCAATACAGCTCGACTTGCGCGGCCACTTCTCTGAATTTATCGAAATCGACAGGCTTCACGATGTAGGAATTAGCCCCGAGTTTGTAAGCCTTTTGCATATCGAAGGCTTCACTGGAAGTAGTCAGTATGACCACCGGAATAGCGTGATATACAGGATGAGATTTTAGTTGTCGCAGCACCTCCAGCCCGTCTATTTTGGGTAGCTTCAAATCCAGCAGGATGAGGGCTGGCCAGGGTTCTCCCGCCTCCCAACGGTCTACCCAGGCTAATGCCTCGAGCCCGTCACGCGCAACGTGCATAGGATTACCCAACTTGCGATTAGCTAACGCGCGAAGAGTGAGATCCAAATCTACGGGGTTGTCTTCCACCAGCAAAATCGGTTGACAGGTCGAAGCAGAATTCATATCGGCAGCTCCATAAAAAAGGTGGCGCCATGATCGGGGATACTTTCAGCCCAAGCTCGGCCACCCATGCGTTGTAAAGCTTTATTGACAATGGCAAGGCCTATGCCGGTACCGGGAAAATCCTCAGCGCGCTGCAAGCGTTGGAATATTTCGAAAATACGTTCATGAAATTTCATATCGAAACCAATGCCGTTATCACGTATCCAAAAAAAACAGGCGTGGGCCTCGCGTCGTGCCCCGATTTCAATAACCGGTTCAGGCGTATGACATGTGAACTTGAGCGCATTGTCGAGCAAGTTCCGCAGCGCCATTGCCAAGCCATCGCGATCTGCAATAACCGTCTGCTCACACACGTCGATCTTCATTGCAATCCCCCGCGCGGCGATTTCCTCGGCGCGTTCAGCAAGTGCATTCTGAACCAGCTGCGACAATTCCAGGTTTTCCGTTTGCAAATTTCGCCGCTCAATACGTGAATATGCCAGTAAGTCCTCTATCAATTGGCCCATTTGTCCAGCGCCCTGACGAATGTTATTCAGGAAGGCGCGAGCTTCTTCATTTAATTGGCTGCCATGCTCTTCAAGCAGCAAACGACTATAGCCATCTATCCCGCGCAACGGCGCTTTTAGATCATGCGAGACAGAATAGGCGAAGGTTTCTAATTCTTTATTCACCGCGAGCAGTTGTGCGGTGCGCTCAGCCACTCGGTGCTCCAAGTCCACATTGAGTTCTCGAACCTCGTCCTCCGCTTGTTTGCGCGCAGAGATATCGTTGATGGAAGTGAAAATGGCTGCTTCACCTTCAAATTCGATAATAGCGGCTGAAAGTTGTGCCCAGAACGCTACGCCGTCGGCCGCGCATAGACGGATTTCCTGATCGGTAATGGTTGTCTCGCGTAACAAGCGTACCAAGAATTGATCCCGCTCTTGAATATCCATATAAAAATTGCTGGCAAGTTGGCTAATGCCTTCGTCGCGCTTGATGCCGAACTGGGTTTCCGCGCGGCGATTACCATAGCGAAGCGTGCCATCGCTCAGGCGCGTGATCACCACGGGAAATGGCGCCGTTTCCAATAAAGTGCGATAACGAAATTCGCTCATTTTGAGCGCATCTTCTGCGCGTTTGCGCTCGGTAATATCGTGGATGACCGCGATGCGCGCCTCGCGCCCTTCCATATCGATGTCATGAGAATAGGCAACAATGTTGATCAACGTGCCATCCTTGCGTATGTGGTGCCATTCGCCCACATATGCATGTCCGTGCAATTTCTGAATCATTGCCACGATCTCGACTTTTTCCGCTTCGGGGTATAGGTCAGGCAACAACAGGTTAAGCGCTTCTTCGAGGCTGTAGCCGTAGTGGTGCAAGAAAGCTTCGTTCAGCGCTAATAACTTTAAGCTTGAGCGCTCGTATACCAGCATCGGTGCCGGGTTACGTTCAAACAGTAGCCGAAAGCGCTTTTCACTTTCACGCAAGGTTTCTTCGACGTGCTTTTGATCTTCCAAAATCCCCAGCAACGCGCGGCGCGATTGTTCTGCCGTCGCGAGCAAACGCTGACCGGCTTGCTCTGCTTCGACCATGCGGGCACTGTTCTGGCTCAGGCGCTCAACTTCAAAATGTTCCTGACGCTGGCAGGCAGCAAGTTGTTCATGTTCAAGTTGCAACTGCGCCACTTCGCGTGTGCGCCGGTGTAACTCAAACTGCGTCATAACATGGCGGCTTAGCACTTGTATCGCAATCTGGTGATCGGCCTTTAATTCGCGCGGGACGCGATCCAATATACATAGTGTTCCCAGTGCGTAACCTTCAGGCGTAAGCAAGGGCGCCCCGGCATAAAAACGTATACTTGGCTCTGCCACTACCAGCGGATTGTTGGCAAAGCGTACATCCTGAGTGGCATCCGAAACGATGAGCAATTCTTTTTGCAAGATGGCGTGCGCGCAAAAAGCGATATCGCGTGTCGTCTCGTCCGTGTCCAGACCCACCCGAGATTTAAACCATTGGCGTTTCTCATCGATCAACGAAATCAGCGCAATCGGCGCTTCGCAAATTCGCGCGGCTAACTCTGTCAGATCGTCAAAACAGGCCTCTGCGGGCGTGTCGAGTATCGCGTATTCGTGTAGCGATTCAAGTCGCCGCGTTTCATCCGGAGGAAGGGCGGCCTTCATACCTCACCCTGACTGGGGTATCGAATAGCTTGTCCCATATTTAACAGCAGTGCATTCACTTCCGCTTTGAGTTGCTGCACCCGGTCTTCGCGCCCCAGCATCACTTCCTGCCAACGCAATAATTCTGACAGTTGTTGGCGCAGTTGGTCTTCCATTTTTTTGCGCTCGGTAATATCGCGCGTAATACCTAGCAGAGTAAAAGGCTCGCTCTCTGAGGCGCGTAACGCCACAGCATGGGTTTCGAGGAAGCGGCGCGTGCCTTTCAAGCCCACAATTTCAAATTCCAGATGACCACGTTCACCTTGCAGTACGCGCTGGGTCAATTGCTGAAATACTTGTTGATAGGCAGGCGTTATGATTTTTAGGATGGAATGTCCTTGCACTTGTTCCAGGGTTCCTGCCTCGATCATATCCAGGCCCGCACGATTCATGAATTTAAGCTGGCCGTCGAACCCAATTATTTTGACGCACTCTGGCTCGGTCTCAACGATAGCCCGGAATCGCGCTTCACTCTCCCGCAACCTCGCTTCCATCAATTTGCGATCGGTGATGTCCTGAAAGTATAAAGAGATACCTTCTGACGTGGGATAAATGCGATTTTCAAACCAACGGTGCCAAAGCGGGTGGTAATTCTCGACCTGCTCCGGAATTTGGCTCTCCATCACGCGCTGATAAGCGTGATAGACAGCTTGATTCCGCCCTTCAGGGAACTCCTCCCAAATGTTTTTACCAATCAAACTCGTTGGATCTCGTCCTAACAAGTCGCCCGCCTGCTGATTGACGTACTGATAACGCCAGTCTTTATCCAGCGCGACAAAACCATCAATCATGTTTTCGAGCATGCCTGCAATATGCTCGCTCAATTTTCTTTGTGCAGCCTCTGCTTGCTTGCTGGCAGTAATATCCTGGATAGTAGCTACCACCCTTTCCACTCTTCCGTCTGCGAAACGAACCACCTTGACGTTGACGGTGGTATCAATAATGCCACCGCTTTTACTCACAAAACGTTTCTCCAATTGATAGCCTTGGCTCTCGCCCTGAAGCAGGCGCTGGAATTCGATCTCATCGGCTGCAAGGTCATGGGGATGCGTTAATTCAGTCCAGGTGAGTTTGATTAATTCTTCGCGGCTATAACCCAACATCTCGCACAAACGATCATTGACGTGTAACCACAGCTTCGTGATGGGCGAAACAATGCTCATGCCGATAAAAGGCAAGTCATAAAACAGTTTCAGTAACTGATCGCGCTTAGCGTTTTTAGCCAGCCACTCAAGATGATGCGCACGCTGTTGTTGCCGCCACAGCAAATAGAGGGCCCCCGCCAGAGCGACCCCTGCCGATAACAGCACGACGCTTAACCAAAGTATCAAACGCTTCAGTGGTGCCATCACTTCATCACGATCAATTTTTGCCACCACAAACCAGGGCGTTCCCGCCACCGGATGCGAAGCAGCCAACACGGCAACCCCCCGCCGATCCGGGGCTTGGATGTGCAGGGCTTGACCCAGACGTACCGCCGTCGCCGAGGGCGTAGGTAGAGAGAGGGGGCTTCTGAGGGTTAACGCAGTATGGTGTTGATGCCGCAGTTCGTTGAGGTACAAAACATGATCCCCATCACGGCGAACCAGCATCGTCTCGGCGCTAGCGCTCGGGGTAGGCCACCGCTGAATCAACGGAAATAAAAAAGTTTCAACCGGCACATGAAGCAATATCGCCGCAACCCATTTTCCAGAATCATGATCCTGAAGCGGTGCTATAAAGTCCAGATGGATTGCACCTGCCGAGTCTCGATAAAGTTCACTGCGTTGTACGCGAGAGCTACTTAAAGCCAACGGTAATAGATGCTGCTGAATCGTTGGCGAAGTCGCAGAATGCGCTCCTACCGTTAATACAGGGCGTCCGCTTGCATCCAGCAAAATGGCGTCATAACCGTAGATTTGGCGCACAGCATTCAGGCGCTCGCGCAAACGTTCTCGAACTACATCGTCCCCTAGATTCAGTATCAATAACGACGCCACACGGGCAAGCTCGGGGTCTTTGGACAATACCGCTGCATTGTCGTGGCGCTGTGCAAGCCAGGATTCAATCTGCCCACATTTCAATGCAGCGATTGCATCCAGATTGGCAAATGCATCATCACGCACTTGCGTGTTATAGAGCTGAAAAATACCGTAACCCAGCAGAGGCACTATCAACGCCAAGCCAAAAAGCAAACCCGCAAAATGACGCAGCCGCAAAGGCGTGGCTTGCTCAACGCGGGGAATGGCCGCCCCATCCCATATCCGCAATAACAAATACAGCAGCACGGAAGTCGTGGTCACAAACACCAGACCCTTTACCGTACCTATCCAGCTCAGTATTTCCGGATCATGGACTAAATGGGTCAACAACCTGTCGGAACCAAATATCCATATCGTCGAAAAAGCCGCATATAGCATCACAATTTTTAGGCGGCTGCTCATTCGATATGTCCCTTCTAGGCCACTCATGAATTTATGATAGTCGCTTTTTCATAGAATAAATTAATGGATATATGGGTTAGGCCAAAAAACCAGAGCGACTGCATTCAGTAGGGATAAAGCACTCATCAAAGTAAACGGCCAACGCTAAGATTTAGTGCTCAGGTAGGGGTACTACCGCCTCATCGGACGGAAATCATCCTTGCACATACAGGTTGTTTTTTTTAGGTTTGCATGACGCTGCGCAGCTATGTTCGTTAGCGTACCGACAGTCATTCACCTCAAAACCTAAGCTTCAACTCCAATGCTTAAAAAGCGCAATCAAGTCTGGAATGAATATTGCTGCGTATAGCACCGGACCTGCGATTCAGCATGGCTACACAACTAGATAAGCAAGTGGGGAAATAAAATGTCGAACTCTAATTTTTTGCTTCGGATGGGCTGTTCTCTTGCACTTATGACCGCTCTGGGAGATGCAGCCCAGGCTGTCGCTCTTTCGCCGCAATATGCGGGTGTTTACCTCCATGGTGATGGCGCGAATAGCCAATGGGTGCAAGTGACCGAGAGCTGGCGAGGTGCAATCTATGGGAGTGAGTCTTGGGGAACAGGTATCTGGGGCCTGGCGGATCAAAATACTGTAATGGGCCTGCATACGGGCAATCCCAGTGTGATTCAGACATTGAGTCGCAGGGTAGATCAGATCAATTTTAGCGATCAAGTATTCTTGAATACGGGAAGCGAAAAATGGGGCGCACCCCCATTGGCGCCTATTTTTAATAACGCTCCGGGCGAAAATCAGGAAAACTGGGCTTCGCGTTTTACAGGTTATTTATCTGTGACCTCACCGGGGGACTATAACCTCGGCGTGCTGTTTGACGATGGCTTCCGGCTTTCGCTGATGGGCGCCGACGGTCATAGCGTGAGCATGCAAAAGGACGGTCTGAACCCCCCTAATCGCTTGGCTTTCGATGACAACCTCCAACTGAGCGCCGGGTTGTACGGATTCCAACTGGATGCCTACGAGCGACTTGAAGCCGGTGTAGTGCAATTTGCCTGGTGGACTCCGGGGGCAGGTCTCGCCATTGTCCCCAAAGATAACCTCTTCACCAGCCCCGTACCCGAGCCTGCGACGCCCCTGTTAATGCTTGCAGGTCTGGCAATCATCGGTTGGCGCACGTCGAGATGTAACTAAAACCATGCAGTCGCCCCGCCCTGCTTTATCCGGACCAGGCCATGTGTTTTTACATGTACTGGTCGTGTTAATCGGTTGGGGAATTTTTGGCTGGAGTTGGTGGACAGTGGGATTTGGTCAGCCATTCCATCCCGCAGTGCTCGCCACAGTGATCGCGGTCACGCTAATACTTGCACCGCTGCTAACGTTTTTTTGGGTGCATCACAACCGCGATATATACGCGCGCAAGGGTCAACGCAGAGGAGTGCGCTCAACACCGGAAATCTATCAGGAAGACTGGACCGGTCGTCTGGTCCATGCCCAATTTGATGCATTGCGCGATTCGCAGTTAGTCGTGATCGACAGCACAGCGGATGACAAATATTTTCTTACTCACACGAGTTCGCTGAATACCCAGAGGGATTCATGATGCTATCTGTGCTGGACACTATTCAGCACAGTTGGGCGTATTGGCTGGCACTTTCGTACTTTGCCGGCTACCCCATTGTTACCAGCATTATCTGGATTACCACGTCGCTTTTTTTCCGTATGCGCTGGGAAAAAGATCCGCTCCCCACCCCGCTTACCCATCACCCCAAAGTT
Organism: Nitrosomonadales bacterium; assembly: GCA_043779595.1. Lineage (GTDB taxonomy): Bacteria > Pseudomonadota > Gammaproteobacteria > Burkholderiales > Thiobacillaceae > Thiobacillus. Next base: position 10,315 of record JAYWDZ010000331.1, on the reverse strand, counting down.
TCCATTCTGATTCCTGCACACAATGAAGAGCAGATGATCGAAGGAGCGCTTAAGGCTGCTATCGCTATCCACTATACGGATTATGAAATCGTCGTTGTCGACGACGGCTCCACCGATAACACGCGCGCTATAGTCGAAGCGTATGTCGTTCGAGGTCTGGTGCGGCTGATCGTCAAAAACCAGAATGAAGGCAAGGCGATGGCGCTCAATGATGCGTTGCCCTGCCTGAACGGCGAGATCATTCTGATCATGGATGCGGATGCTGAGCCGGTGCCCGATATCCTCCAGCATTTGTTGCCGCACTTTGAGCACGCGCGCGTGGCAGCCGTGACCGGCAACCCTCGCGTTAAAAATGTGGATACCTTTTTGGCACGCCTGCAGTTGATCGAGTTCAGTTCCATCGTGAGCTTGTTACGCCGCTCGCAGCGCATCTGGGGGCGCATCATGACTGTGTCCGGCGTGGTAGCGGCGTTCCGCAAAACAGCGTTGCTGGAGGTAGGAGGTTTCTCGCCAGAAATGCCTACCGAGGACATCGAACTCACCTGGAAATTGCAAAAACATTTCTGGGATATTCGGTATGAACCCCGCGCGCTGGTATGGATGACGGTGCCCTCTACGCTATCCGGCCTCGTCAAACAGCGACGACGCTGGTCACGCGGTTTGATGCAGGTGCTACACAAGCATCGAGATGTGATGGCTCACTGGAAATTTCGTCGAATGTGGCCGATATTCATCGAATCCAGCTTGTCAATTTTGTGGTCAGCAAGCTTTGTGTTGTTGACGGGGCTCTGGATCGTCTCTTATGCCGCCGGCTACCCTCCCGTGGGCGCACACCCGATCCCCAACTTATGGGGCATGGTGATCGCCAGTATGGCGATGCTCCAGTTATTGACTGGCACGCTGATGGACCGAAAATATGATCCCGATACCCTCAAATATTACGTGTATGCAGTGTATTACCCGATTATTTATTGGATGATATTGGCGGTCACTCACTTTATTTCGATCCCCTGGTTATTCCGGCGTGCGAGCAAAGAGGCTGTGCACTGGCGCACTCACCGCAAAATTTACGCAACATGAAACGGCGACTCGCGCTATTACTGACTCTGTGCTGGTGCACTCCTGTATTCAGTGCCGATTTGGCCAGCGCACGTATCTTGGTAGAACAAAAACGTTACGACGAAGCCATTGTTGAATTCAATACACTCATCCAGTCGACCCCAACAAATGCTGACTTATTGATTGAAGCGGCACGGGTCAATGCATGGGCCGATCATCACCCCGAGTCTGCCGCGTTATATCAGCGAGTTATCGTGGTGGCCCCGCAGCGACGCGCGGATGTGGTGCTAGCGTTGGCCTGGCAGCTCGCCTGGAACAATCAGCATCAAGAAGCGATTCCGTTATTTCGCGAAGCTGCCGCGCTGAATGAAGCGCAAAAAAACGAGGCCTTGTATGGCCTGGCGGAGTCACTTGCAGTCACCCACCAATTGCCCGAAGCACTCGCTACCTACCAGGCACTTTCCCAGCAGGCAGCTGATCCTATAGCGCGCAAAGGCGAAGCCCGCGTGCTGCTATGGCTGGACCGTTACGATGACGCCATAGCCCGCTATCAAGACATTCTCAAGACGCAACCCAACGATAAGGAAGCGCAACTCGGTCTCGCACGGGCATTGAACCGAAGTGGTCGAAATTTAGCGGCCGTCAGCGCGTATCAAACCGCCCTCCAAAACGGTATCGCGCTAGATCGGGATACGCGTGTGGAACGCGCGCGTGCGCTACGTTGGGCAGGGCTCGAAGATCTCGCTTTGCAATCTTTAGGGGACACCGCTGGGCAAGAGGCAATCGACCTGCGCACTCGATTAAAACAGGAAACCGCTTCCCACTTGCGGGGCGAATTCGAGTCCTCGCGCGACAGCGATAAACTTCGGATCAACGCGTTTACGTTGGGTTGGCAACAGCGATTTTCACCGGCCAATATCCTGGACGTATCGGTTCGCAGCGCACAAATCGAGCAAGGTGCGGCAGACATACAAGGCCGCCAATTATTGGCACGCATCGGTACACGTTGGGGAACTGTGGATACTGGCTTGCACTGGCCAGCGCTTACATTGGAGGTTCGCGACTACGCCGGCTGGCAAACCGCCGCGTGGAAATTGCAAAGCAAATGGATCCCCAAGGATTTCTGGCGTATAGACATGGAAGCCGGAAACGACACCGTTGAAACCATCACCGCATTAAAGAATCGCGTGACCTTAAATTACGTGACCGCCAGTACCGACTGGCGCTTTTTGCCGCAGTGGAGCGCCACGCTTGGAGGGGCGGTGCTACGCTTCGATGACCACAATCAGCGCACGCGGTTAATCGGCCGTATCGAGCGGGTGGTGTTGCGCGATCAGCCCAGACTCACTTTGGGCATTGAAGGCATGGGCTTCAATGATTCCGACCCCAGTATTTATCGCGGCTATTACAACCCTGCACGCTATCGCGAAATCAAAGCATACGCACATGCCGAACATGAAACCGCAGGCTGGTTGCTCGGTGCAAAACTGGCTTTGGGACAACTGAAGGAAACACCCGGCACCCAGAGTGGCCTTTATGCCTGGGAGCTCTCTGCCACCCGCGACCTGGCGCCTATGCTGAAAGTACATTTATATGCTGGCGGCAGCGACAGCAGTGCGCTATCTCGCACCGGTAGCGGCTATACCCGCGATTTTGTGGGCGCGAGCTTGGTGTGGTTTTATTAAACAAGAAATGAAAGGCCGCAGCTTATTTCTGCTCTCTCGTCGTAATTACACTTAAGCAAAATGGGCATGCATCCAATAGTGCCTGTAGGTGCGTATGGGAGACAGGAGACCGTGAAATGGAATCAGGCGTCACTTCAATTGATGTATCGTTTGCTACGCCTGTGAGTATTGTCGGTAACAAGGGCTTTGTTAAACTGGGGACCATGCCGCCCAAACCCGATACCCTCGACCCGCATCATTCCCAACATCGTGCCTGGATAGCTGATATGGCTAAGGGTGATGAAGCTGCACTCGGTAGCTTGTACGACGCGACGCTGGGGAAAGTATATGGACTGGCACTGCGCATCACCGGCAAAGCCGAGTCTGCAGAAGAAGTAGTCAGCGATGTTTATTTGCAGGCCTATCGTGAGGCGACGCGTTTCGATGCCGAGCGGGGAGTAGTGATTGCCTGGCTGATGATGATTACACGGTCGCGGGCATTGGATTATCTGCGGCGGCGCGATATGGCTGAATCGCATCCCGAGCCAGACATTTTGCATCCCGAACGCCACATTGGTGAAAACGACCCCCTCAATGGGCTGCTTGAACTTGAGTGTCATGCCCGGCTCCAAGCTGCACTCGGCGAACTCGTCCCTATGCAGCGACAGATCCTCGCGTTGTCTTTTTTTCGCGATCTATCGCACCAAGAAATTGCGCTCCACACCGGCATGCCGCTGGGCACGGTAAAAAGTCACATTCGGCGGGCGCTTGAAAAATTAAAACCCTTTTTAGAATCGGATGCCTGATGAAACATGACCTCGATCACTTACCCGCGGACTGGGCCGCCCGCTTGGCGTCTGTGCTGGAACCCATCCATCCAGAACCTGACCGTGCTGTGAGTTTGCGTACGAGCATAATGAAGCGCGCACAGGCTCAAAAGTCCAGCGATGGGCACCTCACCCTGCGCTCACAAGAGCGCCGTTGGCACACCCTGGCACCGGGAGTTGACATGCAAATGCTGCGTCGCGCGAGCGATACCACCTCCTATTTGTTGCGTATAGCGGCGGGCATGAGCGTTCCTGCGCATGACCATGCCACCGATGAAGAATGCCTGGTGCTCGAAGGCGATGTATGGCTGGGGGACACGCATGCTTTTGCCGGAGATTATCATCTAGCGCATCGTGGCATTCCGCATGGCGTCATCCATACCGACACCGGGTGCCTGTTATTTCTGAACGGCCCTAAGCCCGAAGCAGCCTCGCATTTCGCATAAATTGCAGCAAATATTTATTGCGTATTTATTGTCGCTTGCCATCGCCTATCCCGCTGTAGCCAGTGATTATGTCGCGCCCGCCTGGCTGCCAGGCGGACATGTGCAAACTATATATGCCAGTCTTTTTCTGCGCGTTGCGCCTGTGAGTTACCAACGTGAACGCGTGGAATTACCTGATGGTGATTTTCTCGATTTTGACTGGATTGAGAGCGAGCCCTCTGCGCCTGTGGTGGTGTTATTTCATGGACTCGAAGGCAGCTCATTCAGCGTATATGCCCGAAATCTGATGCGCCTGGTAAAAGCGCGCGGATGGAATGGGGTCGTCGCGCATTTCCGCGGCACCTCGGGTGAGGATAATCGCTTACCGCGCGCTTATTACGCCGGTGACAGCGAAGAAATCGAGCGTATTTTGCGCCACGTTAAAACCCGTTACCCTGCGCAACCGCTTTACGCAGTGGGGGTTTCGTTAGGCGGTAATGCATTATTGAAATGGTTGGGCGAACAAGGCGAAGCAGCGCATGAACTGGTGGCGGCTGCTGCGGGAGTTTCCGCACCGCTCGATCTAACGGCAGCAGGTAATGCACTTGATAGCGGATTTAATCGACACGTTTATACCGCGCGCTTTCTCGTCACACTTAAAGCCAAGGCCTTGCGCAAAGCTGCACGATTCCCCGGCCTGCTAGACGCCGACGCGATTCGCGCCGCCACTACCTTCCGTGAATTTGATACGCTGGTGACAGCTCGACTACATGGTTTTGTGGATGCCGATGATTACTGGCTCAAGGTCTCCAGCAAGCCGTGGCTCAAGTCGATTCGAGTCGCTACTTTGGTGTTGAACGCTAAGAACGATCCTTTTCTGCCCGCTGCGGCATTACCCGACGTCGATGAGGTCTCGGATGCAGTCATGTTAGAACAACCGGAAACCGGAGGTCATGTCGCTTTCCCAAGTGGGCCGTTTCCGGGCAATGTGGAATGGCTCCCACACCATCTGTTGCAGTACTTTGAATCCCACTCTTCGGGACCAAAATAAATTCAGCAAATTAGTCTAAATAAAATTGTCAGTGCTTTCCGAAAAACGCATCAGAAAAAAATAAAAAAACGCTTCAACTTCGCCTACAGCCCATGTGTACCAAGCCTTTTAATTACTCACATTGAATAAATTTTTTTGAGTTCAATTAGCGCTGCATCCATTTTTTATGCTCTTCCGTATGCTCAATAGACGGCTATTTTGCCGTCGCTGCATACCCATCAGAGGAGATAATCATGCATCGTTCGGCCTTGTTTCTTGCGCTCGCACTTGCTTTCAGTACCCAGACCCAAGCGGCCAACCACCGCGAAGCCCCGATCACCGCTTTAGATCAAAAGGCCGACATCACGGACTTGTTTGCCTTCCGTAGTTATGATGGCGGCGCCACCCCTAAAGTCACTCTTATCTTAAGCGTCGACCCCTTCCAGGACCCAGCGAACGGCCCGAATTGGTTCCCGTTCGACCCCGCCATTCTGTATGAACTGAAGGTAGACAATAACTACGACGCGAAAGAAGACATTGTTTTCCAGTTTCGGTTCACCACTGAACAGCGTCTCCCAGGATTGTTTCAGGTTTACGCCGGCATTATGGGCGGAGCCAATGCGCCCTCGAATTCTCCCAGCCCAGTTGCGCCGGGAACCCCTATAGTGCCCGACCGTATCAATAGTTTTGACGATGCCGGACTGGGTCAAATTCAGCACTACAGCGTGACTATGGTTAAGCTCGATAGCAGCGGCAAAGTCATTTCCAGCCAAGTGCTGGCAACCAATCTGCCCGCTGTGCCGGCTAATGTCGGTCCCCGCACCATGGATTACAGCGCGTTATACCAAGCAGGCATCCGACACTTGGCGAATGGCGTGAATGCTTTTGCCGGCACCACCGATGATGCCTTCTGGATTGATCTTGGTGGCGCGTTTGACACTTTTAATACCCATATTCCTCCCGTTCTAACGCCTGCACAGGATGCAGCTAAACAGAACTTTGCATCTGACACGCTCTCGGGATACGGCGTTAATTCCATTGCACTTGAGGTGCCGGTCACCATGCTTACGCGTACCGGAAATGTGGAAAGTGCCACTTCCCCTTCCGCCACCATCGGGGTGTGGGGAACGACTTCCCGCCCTCGTGTCACTGTGCGACGCTCGCCATTGCCCGAAGTGAGTTCAGGTCAATTCCGCCAGGTGCAGCGTATGGGCAATCCGCTGATCAATGAGCTGTTGATCGGCACCGGCTCTAAAGACCGCTTCAGTATGGAGCAACCCAAAAACGACAGTCAGTTCGCCAGTTTTTTCCTTGACCCTACGTTGGCACGTGTCATCAATGCATTGACTAAAGGGGCAGTGGCCATCCCTGCAGCGCCACGCAATGATCTACTCCCCGTTGTAACGTATGCAGCGCCCATTGCTGCAGCTGGCACGCCAGCCGGCCCCATAGCTGATTTGCTTCGCTTGAACACCGGTGTCGCGCCTACGCCGCCTGCTTCTGCAAGCCGTTTGGGTGTGCTGGGCGGCGACCCGGCTGGCTTTCCCAATGGGCGGCGCTTGTATGACGACGTGACAGACATAGCCTTGCGACTGGTTGTCGGCGGCGTGCTTGCTGCGCCTTTCCCCGGTTATGACCCAGCCGTTGGCGGACGTCTTGGCGACGGTGTGAATGTCAATGACACCGCTTACAAAACTACTTTCCCGTATTTAGGAGAAGCACCATCGGGTCGTGATCGTCGTCATATCGATCCCGGTGAGCCTGGCTGCACCGCGGGCGCAGGCCCGGCCTGTCCTAACTAAGTGCACACGGGCAATGCATTTAATTGCATTGCCCGAGCGCCACCTGAGTCAATTTCATTTAATTTAAGGGAGAGATAGCATGAGTTTGTTTAAGCACTTCACCCGCCACACCTTAGCCGTGTGCCTGTTTTCAGTAGCCGCCAACGTAATCGCTGCGCCCATAATTTTTACTCAAAGCGAATACACCAGCTTCGCGTCCGTAGATATGGGCGATAAAACTAGCGGCTTGAATTCAAATAGCAGCCCACCAGACGCACTGCCTTTAGTCTCGTCTGCCAATCTTGCCGACTCTGGCAATTCAAGTTCAGCGACAGGTAGCGCCAATACGGGGCAGCTTGATGTGAGTACAGATACGCTCGGTTCAAGCTTATTGGCCGCTGCAACGTCCGGCGCAGGTTTTTCGGGCACGTTTACCGGCACCGGCCAAAGCGTGAATTTTGTAATTGACTACAGTACTTCGGATGAGGTTTTTTTCGGCGGTTTGGCAGGCTCTCAGCTTTTTGTCACGCTGTTATCAAATGGGGTGACATTGTTTGATGGCACGTTCAGTAGCACCCAACAGCTCAATCAAAACTTTATTCTGCCCTCGGGGAGTAATAATCTGTTCGATATCCAATTGGTGAGTAACGCCGTGTCTGATGGTACGTTAGGCGATATTGCTGTTGGATCAAATATCGCGAGCGTAGCCTTTAGTTTGAATGCGGCTCCGGTCCCTGAGCCGAGTATGGCCTGGCTTATGGCAGGTGGCCTGGGCTTGGTGGTGTGGGCACGACGTAAAGGGGGGCGTGCAGCAATTGCTTAAAACTGCATGGAGGGTGAGTCGACGTGGCTAGGTGCTAAACAAGCGCGTCAACTCGGCACCTGGGTTTGAGGCCCGCATAAAAGCTTCGCCCACCAAAAATGCATTTACACCATTACGGCGCATTAGAGCCACATCACCCGGGGCCAGTATTCCCGACTCGGTAATCACGATTCGGTCTTTGATTGTTACCAACAAATCCAGCGTAGTTTGCAAGTTCACTTCAAAACTTCGTAGGTTGCGGTTGTTTATCCCCATCAACGGAGTACTAAGCTGCAACGCAGCATCAAGCTCTTCGGCGTCGTGCGATTCCACCAACACCGCCATACCGAGGTCACCCGCCAGCGCTTCCAGTTCTTGCATCAGGGGCAAACTTAATGCCGCCACAATCAACAAAATGCAATCCGCACCCATCGCGCGCGCTTCATAAACCTGGTACTGGTCAATCATAAAATCTTTGCGCAACACCGGCAAAGCGCAGGCACCGCGTGCAGCTTGCAAATACTCGGGCGCCCCTTGAAAGTAATCGCGATCAGTCAACACCGATAAGCATGTCGCGCCCCCTTGGGCATAACTTGCGGCTATTTCAGCGGCATTAAAGTCAGGCCGGATAACCCCTTTCGAAGGACTGGCTTTCTTGATTTCGGCGATCACCGCAGGTTGATTGGCGTCAATGCGCGAACGCATGGCGCTAACAAAATCCCGCGTGGGTCCAGCGTCGCACGCCTGGGCTTTAACCTCAGCCAAAGCGAGCTGACTTTGAGCGGACGCAATCTCCCGTTTTTTAGTCGCTAAAATCTGCTGCAAAATATCGCTCATGCTTGGCTAGCCCGCACGTAATCGGCAAGCCTTGCACGCGCAGAACCCGAGGCTATCGCTTCTTGAGCGTGCAGCACGCCCTCAGCCAAACTTGCGGCCCGCCCACTCACATAAATGGCCGCGCCTGCGTTCAATGCCACAATGGCACTGGCAGCAGCGTGGCGGTTTTCCAGCGCCGCCAGCAGCATTGCACGCGCTTCGTCTATGCCGTGTACAGTCAACTCGCTTGCGGCAACTTGAGGCAAATCAAATACTCCGGGTTCAATTTCATATTCAGTCACGTGGCCGTTTTTTAATTCGGCTACATAAGTCGGTGAGGCGAGACTGAGCTCATCCAGCCCCTCTTCCGCGTGTACCACCAACACGTGACGACTTCCCAACTGATCTAAAACGCGCGCGAGTTTACCGGTAAGCTCAGTATTAAATACACCCAGTACCTGGTTGGGCGCGCCTGCCGGATTGGTCAACGGGCCTAGCATATTGAACAAGGTGCGCACGCCCAAGGCGTGGCGCACAAGGGCCGAGTGCTTCATCGCAGCATGATGATTGGGCGCAAACATAAAACCCACGCCTATTTCGTTGATCACCTCAGCTACTTTTTCAGGAGACAGGTTGACGTTTACGCCTAAAGCCTCCAACACATCAGCACTGCCCGATGTAGACGAAACGGACCGCCCACCATGCTTGGCCACGTTGGCGCCACATGCCGCCGCCACAAAAGCGGCTGCGGTCGAAATATTAAAAGTATGCGCACCATCGCCCCCTGTGCCACAGGTATCGACCAAATGCGGCGTATTCCCTAACGGTACCTTGATCGATAACTCACGCATCACTTCAGCGGCCGCGGCAATTTCAGTAATATTCTCGCCTTTCATCCGCAACGCTATCAAAAAAGCGGCAATCTGCTCGGGCGTATAGTTGCCGTTCATTAGTGCCCGCATTGCCACCAACATTACCTCATGCGGCAAATCCTGGCGTGCCATCAACAAGGTAAGGATATTTTTGTAAGTCATCACTGCTCCGCGTGCGCTCAGCCTCTAGAGGGCCGAGCAGTTTATGTCAACCACTCCATCAGACATGGGCAGATTAGGCGGGTGATTATATATTTACTCGCTCGGCATCTCTGATGCTGCTTTCAGAAAGCCTGGGAGTCTGGTGCATGCTGGCAAAACCCTATTATTTGAGTATAATCCGCGGTTTTCTTCGTTTCCAGAACAGGTCTTGCCATGGTCGTTATTCGTCTTGCTCGCGGAGGTTCCAAGAACCGTCCCTTTTACAACGTGGTGGTCGCCGATTCGCGCTGCCGCCGTGACGGTCGCTTCATCGAGCGCGTGGGTTTTTACAACCCCGTCGCCACCGAGAATACCGAAGCGCTGCGCCTGAACCAGGAACGCATCAGCTACTGGACCGGTACTGGCGCGCAGCTGTCCGACACGGTAGCACGCCTGGTTAAAAAGCAGGCTGCCAAGCCCGCTGCTTAAGGACTGGGTGGTGATGGGGCGCATCGCCGCTCCATTTGGTATTAAAGGCTGGGTCAAGGTGCAGACCTTCAGCGAAGATCCCGGGGCCTTGCTCGAATTCGATTCCTGGCGCATCGGTCGCGACGATCAACAACGCGATTATGCGGTGGTCGAGAGCCAGGAACATAGCAACACGCTGGTTGCGAGACTGGAAGGCATCGAAGATCGCGATCAGGCGTATGCCTTGCGCGGGCTGGAAATTTCGGTACCGCGCAGCGCCCTCCCCGCTCCGGCAGAAAACGAATATTTCTGGGCCGATTTGATCGGGCTCGAAGTCGTCAACCAGCAAGGCGCGGTGCTGGGCCGGGTAGACAGTTTGATGGAAACCGGCGCGCACGATGTGCTGGTGATTAAGGGTAGCAAGGAACAT
>JAYWDZ010000330.1:0-3544 GCA_043779595.1 Nitrosomonadales bacterium | reverse complement strand
GCCTGGTAGTCATACTGGTGATTTTGAGCGCCAGTATGTACACCGTTGATCAGCGTCAAAATGCAATGGTGTTTCAACTGGGTGAAGTCGTTTCGGTGAAGAAAACCCCGGGCTTGTATCTCAAAATTCCGTTGATACAAAACGTGCGTTTCTTTGATACTCGAATTTTGACGCTGGATGCGGCTGATCCCGAGCGTTTCATCACGTCTGAAAAGAAAAACGTGCTGGTGGACTCATATATCAAATGGCGCGTGGTGGATGTAACTCAATACTATGTGTCGGTGGGAGGAGATGAAACGCGGGCACAAATTCGCCTCAATCAAACCGTTAACGATGGCCTGCGCGCTGAATTTGGCAAGCGCACCATCCATGAGGTGGTATCCGGTCAACGCGAAGACATCATGAATCTGATCCGCACTAAAGCTGATTCGGATGCCCGGAAAATTGGCGTTCAGGTCGTCGACGTGCGCATCAAGCGGGTTGATCTCCCCGAAACGGTGTCAGTGGATGTGTTTCGACGCATGGAAGCAGAGCGTAAACGCGTGGCCAACCAGCTGCGTTCGACCGGCGCTGCCGAAGCCGAAAAAATCAAGGCCGATGCCGATAAGCAAAAAGAAGTGATTGTTGCGGAAGCCTACCGAGATGCCCAGCGCGTCAAGGGTGAGGGTGACGCCAAAGCCGCTGCAGTCTATTCCGCAGCTTATGGTCAGAACCCCGAGTTCTATGCCTTTTATCGCTCGATGCAAGCCTATCGCGAGAGTTTTAAAAACAAGAGTGACGTGATGGTGCTTGACCCCAGCGCGGACTTCTTCAAATACATGAAGAATCCGAAAGCTGGGGGGAAATGACCCTCAACGAGGGGCTGGTCGGCCTTGGTTTGCTCTTGGTATTAGAAGGCATTTTGCCGTTTGCCACACCAACTTTATGGCGTGAAAGCTTCCGTAAAATGACCGAGCTGGGTGATGGGCAATTACGTATAATCGGCGCCGCCTCTATGTTAGGCGGCGTTTTCTTGTTGGTAATATTAAACAGAGGCGGTATAGCATGACTGCGTGGCTTCTGCCCGAAAATGTTGAGGATGTGCTGCCCCCCGAGGCTTGGCGCATGGAGGATTTGCGCCGCGCGCTGCTCGACTTATTCCGCAGTCGCGGCTATGAATTGGTAATTCCGCCCTTGATGGAATATGTGGATTCGTTGTTGACAGGCGTGGGGGCTGACCTCGATTTAAAAACCTTCAAACTCGTAGATCAGTTATCCGGTCGGTTGATGGGCGTGCGTGCGGACATCACCCCGCAAGTCGCTCGAATCGATGCGCATCTGTTGACCGCAAATGCTGTGAACCGCTTGTGTTATGCCGGTAGCGTATTGCACACCCAACCCGATGGTTTCCATCGTTCGCGTGAACCTATCCAGATTGGCGCGGAATTGTACGGTGAAGCCGGGGCCACCGCCGACCTGGAAATTCTAACCTTGATGCTGGATGCCTTACAGGCTGGCGGCGTTCAGGATATTCAGCTCGATATCGGACATGTGGGCGTCTATCGTGCGTTGGCGCTGGAAGCTGGCTTGAATGGCGAGACAGAGCATCAATTGTTCGAAGCGCTACAGGCCAAAGATGGCAGTGGTGTCACAAGCCTTACCGCGACATTGCCCACTGCCCTGCGCGAAGCATTCGCGGCCCTGCCCCAGCTTTACGGCGCACGTTCAGTATTGGCGGAAGCCCGGAGTCGCTTGCCGCGATTGCCGCTGGTGACCGCAGCGCTGGATACGCTGGAGAAATTGGAAGGCGGGTTGGCGAGCTTGCACATTGAAGCCGCTTACGACCTGGCAGAACTCCGCGGTTATGGATACCACAGCGGCGTAGTGTTCGCCGCGTATACAGGCGGGCGCAGTCGCGCCATTGCGCTGGGTGGACGCTATGATGAGGTCGGCCGCGTATTTGGTCGCGCCCGCCCCGCCACAGGATTCAGTTTGGACCTGCGCGAACTCGTGGTAGCCAGTGCAGAAGCTCATTAGTAACGGCGGCAACCAGTCCGCAAAGTACAGCGAACTGACCTCAGAGCCAGTTCGGACAATCAAAAAGGGAGACAAGTAGCATGGCAGCTAAAAATGTCGTCGTCATCGGCACCCAGTGGGGGGATGAAGGCAAGGGCAAAATCGTCGACTGGTTAACGGACCGCGCGCAAGGCGTGGTGCGCTTTCAGGGGGGTCACAATGCTGGGCATACCTTGGTAGTTGGCGGTAAAACTACCATATTGCACTTGATTCCCTCCGGTATTCTGCGCGATGACGTCACCTGTTATATCGGCAACGGGGTCGTGCTGTCACCCACCGCGTTGATTGAAGAAATGGATATGCTGGCGAAAGCGGGGGTCGATACCGCCAGTCGTTTAAAAATCAGCGAAGCCTGTCCCCTTATCATGGCGCATCACGTAGCGCTTGATCGCGCGCGAGAAATTGCGAAAGGCGCTGGCAAAATTGGCACCACCGGACGGGGTATCGGACCCGCCTACGAAGACAAAGTAGCGCGTCGCGCACTGCGTTTGCAGGATTTGTTTCACCGTGAACGCTTTGCCGCCAAGCTGGGTGAAGTGCTCGACCATCACAATTTCATGTTAAAGCATTACTACAAGACCGATGTGGTTGATTTCAATCAGTCACTGGATGAAATGATGGCGCTGGCCGAGCGCCTCAAACCCATGGTCGCTGATGTGCCACGTAGCCTGTACGAAGCCAACAAGGCGGGGCACAACCTGCTGTTCGAAGGGGCGCAGGGCACACTGCTTGATATCGACCATGGCACCTATCCGTTCGTCACCTCGTCGAATTGCACCTCGGGTGGCGCGGCCACCGGTGCCGGAGTCGGGCCGAACACTCTGCATTACGTGCTGGGCATTACCAAGGCTTACACCACGCGCGTCGGGTCGGGGCCCTTCCCCACCGAGCTGTTTGACGACACCGGCAAATACCTGGGCGAACGCGGCCATGAAATCGGCGCTACCACCGGCCGCTCGCGCCGTTGCGGCTGGTTCGACGCGGCGGCATTAAAGCGCTCGATTCAAATCAACGGCGTGACGGGTTTGTGCATCACCAAACTCGACGTGCTTGATGGACTGGAGACAGTGCGCGTCTGCGTCGGCTACAGAATCGACGGTGAGGTATGCGATATTCTGCCGGTCGGCGCCGAATCGATTACCAATGTCGAACCGATCTATGAAGATTTGCCGGGCTGGAGCGAATCGACGGTCGGCGTGCAGTCATTCGACAAGCTGCCGCAAAAAGCGCAGTCTTACATTTTGCGTATGGAAGCTTTGTGCGAAGTGCCCGCCGACGTCGTGTCAACCGGGCCAGACCGGGTGGAAACCATAGTGCGCCGCCATCCTTACGAATGTTGAAGCCGGATACAAAAAAAGCCGACACGAAGTCGGCTTTACATTGCGTTGCACCTGGTGCCCGGAAGAGGACTCGAACCTCCACACCTTGCGGCACACGGACCTGAACCGTGCGCGTCTACCAATTCCGCCATCCGGGCTGAAGGCGCGCA
>JAYWDZ010000329.1:0-23051 GCA_043779595.1 Nitrosomonadales bacterium | reverse complement strand
CGGCCAGATCGAACAATACCGCCTGCCGGTTATCCCAGTGCAGCCAGGGCAGGCCGTAGTAGAGCGCCTGGGTCAGCAATACCAGCGCAATGCGCCAGTTGGCAAACACGCCATGCACCGCGCGCGGCTGAATTTTTTGCTGGATCGCGTAGAGCTGCTGCTCGATGGGAGCGTCGGTGGAGACAGTGGGGATTTCGTCGCTCACTCAATCTATCCGTGGAAAGTAAGCTCGAGGGTTTTCAACATATTCAATCCAGCCGCCACGCGGCGCGCCGGAGCCACGCCAACGCTCACCGCTCATTGGTTATGCGACAGCCCGTACACATAGGCGGCCAGCAAATGCAACTTGGCGTCCTGATTGGAAGTGGTGCCGAGCGTCTGCGTCATGGGCGGCATCGTGCCATTGCGACCCTTGGTAATGGTTTCGATAATCGTCGCCTCGGAACCGCCATACAACCATATTTTGTCAGTGAGATTGGCTGAACCCATCGCCTGCATCCCGGTGCCCGCTGGCGTGTGACACGCGGCACAGTTTTCGGCAAATATTGATTTGCCCGCAGCCGCACGCGTAGCGTCGTGCTTGCGCCCTGACAGCGACAACACATAGTTCGCCACATCTTTCGTTTTTTGCTCACCGAGCGCAGCGCCCAGTGCGGGCATCATGCCTGTACGGCCGTTAGTGAGGGTGGTCAGGATGGTGGCGGGGTCGCCGCCGTACAGCCAGTCATTGTCGGTCAGATTGGGGAAGCCTTTGGCGCCCGCCGCGTTCGATCCGTGACACTGCGAGCAATAAGTCAGAAACAGGTTCTTGCCGATGGCCCGCGCTTCAGGGTTGGCGGCGACGGTGACAATGTCCTGCTTGGTGAAGCGGGCATACATGGGCTGAAACTTGGCTTCGGCGGCTTTCACCTCGGCCTCGTATTCCCCCCGGGAGGTCCACCCCAGCACACCGGCAAAACTACCCAGCCCCGGCCACAGTATCAAGTACCCCACGGCGAACACCATCGTGCCGTAAAACAGCCCCAGCCACCAGCGCGGCAGCGGATTGTTCAGGTCCTGCAAATCGCCGTCCCAGGTGTGGGCCATCAACTGGGGTTTTTCGCCGGGCGCGAATTTTCGGGTGGTTTGCGACTTGAGAAATACCCAGGTGCCGATGATGCTGACCAGCGTGAGGACGCTGATATAAATCGGCCAGAAGCCGTGAGTAAAGTCACTCATTGTCTGTCTCCTTTCGATATGCTTTGCGCGTTGTCTTCTTCAAAGGGCAGACGGCTGGCGTCTTCGAAATCCTGCCTGTTGCGCTTGCTGTAGGCCCACCAGACAATGCCGATAAAGACTGGGATAAAGAGCGCTGTAATGATGCCGCTAAGGGTGCCACTGTCCATTGCGTGCTCCTCAGTTTTTAGGTGCGTGGATGCCCAGCACCTGAAGATAGGCGATCAGTGCCTCGAGTTCGGTCTTGTCCGCTAGCGCCTTCGGCGCGTCGCTTATTTCCTGTGCGGTGTAGCCGGTGCCAACCCAGTTCAGCGTACGCATTTTGGTCTGAATGGCGGCGTCGTTGAGTGGACGATCAAGCCAAGGGTAGGCGGGCATGATCGATTCTGGCACGACGTCACGCGGGTTCATCAGGTGCGCCACATGCCATGCGTCGGAATAGCGGCCGCCGACGCGTTGCAGGTCGGGTCCAGTGCGCTTGGAGCCCCACAGGAAAGGGCGGTCGTAGATAAATTCACCTGCTACCGAATAATGCCCATAGCGTTCGGTTTCGGCGCGGAACGGCCGAATCATTTGCGAATGACAGCCCACGCAGCCTTCGCGGATATAGATGTCGCGTCCCGACAGCTGCAGCGCCGTGTAAGGCTTCAATCCCGCTACGGCGGTGGTAGTGGAAGTCTGAAAGAACAGCGGGACGATTTGCACCAGCCCGCCGATACTGACGATGAGAACCGTCAGCACAATCAGCAGACCGAGGTTTTTTTCGATACGTTCATGCGAAATCATGGTCGGCCTCCTTAGGCGTAGACAGCCTGTGGGATGGGGGCGTCATTCACTACGCGGCCGATACGCACGGTTCGCCAAACGTTGTAAGCCATCATCAACATGCCGCTGAAGAACAGCGCACCGCCCACCAGGCGAATGCCGTAGAACGGGTGCATGGTGTTGAGCACCTGGGCGAAGCTGTAGGTCAATGTGCCGTCGGCGTTCGCAGCGCGCCACATCAGGCCCTGCGCGACTCCGGCAATCCACATCGATGTGATATACAACACCACGCCGATCGTAGACATCCAGAAATGCCATTCGATGAGCCGGGTGCTGAACATGGCCTCGCGGCCGTACAGGCGCGGAAACAGGTAGTACATTGAGCCGATGGTGATCATCGCCACCCAGCCCAGCGCGCCGGAATGCACATGACCGATGGTCCATTCGGTGTAATGCGACAGCGCGTTGACGGTCTTGATCGCCATCATCGGACCTTCAAACGTGGACATGCCGTAGAACGACAGCGCGGTCACCATGAATTTCAGAATCGGGTCAGTGCGCAGTTTGTGCCATGCACCTGACAAGGTCATGATGCCGTTCATCATGCCGCCCCAGCTCGGGGCCAGCAGCATCAGCGAGAACACCATGCCGAGCGACTGCGCCCAGTCTGGCAACGCGGTGTATTGCAGGTGGTGCGGGCCGGCCCACATGTAGATGAAGTTGAGCGACCAGAAGTGGACAACAGAAAGTCGATACGAGTAAATCGGGCGACCCGCCTGCTTCGGAATGAAGTAGTACATCATGCCGAGGAAGGCGGTGGTGAGAAAAAAGCCCACTGCATTATGCCCATACCACCACTGCACCATCGCGTCCTGCACGCCCGCATAGGCCGAGTATGACTTGGTCAGCGTTACTGGCAATTCGGCGCTGTTGACGATATGCAAGAGGGCGATCACTAAAATGTAGGCGCCAAAAAACCAGTTTGATACGTAGATGTGTTTGGTCTTGCGCTTGATGATGGTGCCAAAAAATACCAGCGCATACGATATCCACACCACCGCAATCAGCAGATCAATCGGCCATTCCAGTTCGGCATATTCCTTGGAGCTGGTGTAGCCGAGCGGCAGCGTAATCGCCGCCAGCACAATCACTGCCGTCCATCCCCAGAAAGTGAAAGCCGCGAGCTTCTCACCCCACAGCCGCACTTGGCAGGTGCGCTGTACGATGTAGTACGACACGGCAAACATCGCCGAGCCGCCGAACGCGAAGATCACTGCATTGGTGTGCAGCGGACGCAAGCGACCATACGACAGCCATTCGATGCCAAAAGTCAGATCGGGCCAGATCAGCTGGGCCGCCAGGGTCAGCCCCACCAGCATGCCGACGATTCCCCAGACCACCGTCATGATGGCGAACTGTCGGACGACCTTGTAGTTGTAGCTTGTCGCTTGCATGTACTTCTCCGGTAATCGTGTGCTGAATCAAGCGCTGAGTGATTTCAGTATTTAAGATAAATATATCTAAATATATATCGACATGTCAACACGAACTTGTAAAACGGGATTCAGGTGTTGCGTTTATGACGCTGGATTTTGCGGCGGGGTATTGTTGTCCGCAGGAGGGTTATCGTCGTCCAGTACCACACTGTGGGCGGGGCCTTCGAGATCATCGAACTGGCCGCTTTTTGTGGCCCACAGCATGAACCAGGCGATCACGCCGACCAGCATCAAACTCAGCGGAATCAGCAGCAGCAGAATTTCCATCATGCGTTAAGAGGCGGGAGGCAAGGACGGGGCGGGTGATTGCACGCTAAGCGCCGCACCCTCATTTGCCTGTTTGAAATCGGACAGTCGCAGCGCGTTTAGTACCACCAGTAGCGAACTCACCGACATGCCTATCCCCGCCATCCAAGGGGTGACATGGCCGAGTGCGGCAGCGGGGATGGCGATAAGGTTGTAGCCCAATGCCCAGCCGAGATTCTGCCGAATAATGTGCTGGGTCTTGCGCGCCAGCGCTACGCCGTCGGCGAGCGTGAGCAGACGCCCGCCGAGCATCACCATGTCGGCGGCGGCTTGCGCCACATCGGCCCCTTCGCTCATCGCGATCGAAACCTGGGCGCCCGCCAGCACCGGCGCATCGTTGATGCCATCGCCGACCATCGCGACGATGCGCCCCTGCTGTTGCAAGGCTTTGACGTAAGCGAGCTTGTCTTCGGGCAGCACCTCGGCGCGCCAGTGCTGCAGGCCGAGCTGCTGCGCGCTTGCCTGCACCACAGACTCGCCATCACCCGACAGCAGGTGAAGGGTCAGCCCTTGTGCGTTCAAGGCCTTCAAGGCGGCGGTGGCATCGGTGCGCAACGTATCGGCCAGTGCAAACCAGGCGATCAGTCCGGATTCATCGGCCAATGCAACCCAACTCTCGTGCCCGTCTCCTGGGGACTCGCCGCTATCTCCCGGTGGTGTGGGCGGCTGCGCCATTGGGGAAGCAAAGCGCGGCGAGCCGATGCGGTAACGCTTGCTAACTATCGTGCCCTCAACACCCCGCCCCGGGGTATTGCTTAGCTGAGATGCGGCTGGCGGGGTCAGACACGTTTCGCGCAGAGCCTTGGCGAGGGGATGTTCGGACCCCGCTTCCAGTGCCGCGGCCAGCGCGCACACTTCGGATTCGCTGCGCCCCTCCAGAGGCACCACGCGACGCACACTCAATCGGCCAGAGGTGAGCGTACCGGTCTTGTCGAACACGACATCTGTCGCACGCGCGAGTGTTTCCAGCGCGTGACCGCGCGTAGTGAGCAAACCGAGGCGCGTTAGCCGCCCGGTGGCGGTGGTAAGCGCAGCAGGAGTGGCAAGACCCAGCGCGCACGGGCAGGTGACGACCAGAATCGACACGACGATCCACAACACTTTGGAGGGATCGATGAAATACCAGGCGAACCCCACCATCACAGTGATGACCAGTAGCACACCCACAAACCACGCCGCCGCGCGATCCGCTAGTTGGCCGATGCGGGGCTTTTCGCTTTGCGCGCGGTCGAGCAGGCGCACGATCGACGCGAGCCGCGTGTCGGCACCGAGGCGATTTACGCGCACGACCAATGGACTCGCCTGATTGAGGCTACCCCCCACCACGCTGTCGTTCGCATGCTTGGTGACGGGGAACGATTCGCCGGTCAACAGCGCCTCATTTACCGCGCTGTGGCCTTCGATCACCACCCCGTCTGCGGGCAGCGTTTCGCCGGGTCGCACCAGCACATGGTCACCCAATGCCAGCCGCGCCACCGGTACCTGCTCCTCGTCGCGCGCAGGCCACTGCGGCAAACGGGTAGTGACGGCGGGAATCAGCTTGACCAGTTCTTCCACCGCAGCCCCTGCCCGACGCCGCGCATTCATTTCAAGAAAGCGCCCGGTCAGCAGCAGAAAAACAAACATCGTGACCGAGTCGTAATACACCTCGCCGTGCCCGCTGAATGTATTGGCCACGCTGGAGACAAAGGCGGTACCCACCCCCAGTGCTACCGGCACATCCATGCCCAGCGCTTTGCGTTTCAGATCCCGCCACGCTCCCACAAAAAACGGCGAGGCTGAGTACATCACTACCGGTATCGTCAATATCAAACTCGCCCAGCGCATCAGCACACGAATATCGAGAGTCATATCGGTAGCGTAATAGGCGGGCAGCGCATACATCATCACCTGCATCATGCCGAGTCCGGCGATGGCCAATCGCTTGATCGCGGTGTTGCGTTCGCGCTTGAAGATATCGTCGGAGCGGACAGGATCAAACGGGTGCGCAATATAGCCAATGTCGGAGACGGCTTTCAAAATCGCCGACAGCGCAATCCGGCTGTTGTCCCAGCGCACCCGCGCGCGGCGGGTCGCGTAGTTGATTTCCACCGACAACACGCCGGGTAGCGCGGCAATGTGCCGTTCGTTTAGCCAGATACAAGCAGCGCACACGATGTATTCCAGAATCAGCGCGGCCTCGCGGATATTTTCCGACTCCGTGCGCACGAAGCTTTCCTGAATTTCGGGCAGATCGTACAGGCCAAGCTTCGCCAATTCAGCTTCGGCTTCGCGGGGAGTGGCGGGTAATGCCGTGCGGTGGGTGTAATACGCGCCCTGGCCGCTATCGATAATGGTTTGCGCGACCGCCTGGCAGCCGCGACAGCAAGTTTGCCGGGCCTGGTTTTGAAACCGGATGGGGTAACTGTCACCATTCGGCACCAGCAGGCCGCAATGAAAACAGCCGGAAGCCGCAACGTCAGCATCATCCAGACGGGAGGTCATGCGACGCCCGCCGGTCTACTATTGCATAAGGTTAAATTGGCAGCGCCGCGCAGCCTCAGCGAGGCGTGACGCGCAGCTTGGGAATCAGAAGCGAAACCCGTAACCAATCCCCCACACCACCGGATTGATTTCCAGATTGGTGAGTTTGGCGCCGCCTGCCTTGACATCGGTATTGATCCAGATTTTTTTGACGTCGAGGTTGATATAGCCATTTTTGGTGACAGCAAAGTCCACGCCCAGCTGCAAAGCCCCGCCCACGCTGTTTCTGCCAACGCTCAGGCCGGGGGCGAGATCCACATTATAAAAACGCGTGTAGTTTACGCCCGCACCGACGTAGGGCTGTATCCGGGGAGTAGGCTGAAAATGATATTGCAGCAGTAGCGTAGGCGGCAGGTGACTGAGCTTGCCGAGGCTGACACCGTTCAGTGTCACCTCATGACGTTGGGTGGCGAGGATCAATTCCATGCCGACATTCGGCGTGACGAAATAAGTAAAGTCGAGCTCCGGCGTCCATTCAGTCGATACATCCATCCCTGAAATAGTCGGCGAGGTACTGACCTCGGGAGCGATATTGATCGCACGCACACGCATCATCCAATTCTCCGCTTGGGCCACGGTGGGCAGTGCAGTTGCCAGAAGAGCTGCAAGGTAAAGTGACTTCATGATGACCCCCTTATTAAATTAAGACATAATTATCTTAATATTATTGTTTGGTCTGCGCAAGAATTGATATATCAAGATAGTTTTATCCGTATATGGCTATAATTCAGCCTCATCCATTCAACCGGAGACACGATGACACTACTCAAATCATTCACGCTACGAGGGCGCCCACTGCTGCCTATCGTGCAGGGCGGTATGGGAGTCGGCGTCTCGGCACACCGGCTGGCAGGCACAGTGGCGCGCGCAGGCGGGATGGGGACGATTGCCAGTATTGACCTGCGGCATCATCACGACGATTTATCGAGACGGGCCCGGCATTGCAGGGACAAGGACGAACTCAATAGGCTCAATTTGATCGCGCTCGACCGAGAAGTTAAAAGTGCGCTCACGCTCGCGGGCGGGCACGGCGTGGTGGCAGTCAATATCATGAAAGCCGTAGAGGTGCACGCGGATTACGTGAGACAGGCTTGCGCCTCGGGCGCGCAGGCTATCGTGATGGGGGCAGGTTTGCCGTTGGACCTGCCGGAGCTCGCCGAAGGCTATCCCGATGTGGCGTTGATCCCCATTCTTTCCGACGCACGCGGCGTGGCCATCGTGTTAAAGAAATGGGCGCGCAAACAGCGCCTGCCGGATGCGCTGGTGATTGAGCATCCGCGCTATGCTGGAGGCCATCTCGGCGCGCCCAAGCCATCCGATCTCGCTCATCCGCGTTTCGAATTCAGCGGAGTGCTGCCCGGCATCTTCAAGGTATTTGACGACATGGGCATCGCGCGCGAGCAGATCCCGATTATCGTGGCGGGGGGAATCAACAGCCACGAAAAATTGCTGGCTGCACTGGTGCTGGGAGCCTACGCCGTCCAGCTGGGTACGCCGTTTGCCGTCACCGAGGAAGGCGACGCCCACCCCAATTTCAAGCACGTGCTGGCTGACGCAAAACCCGAAGATATCGTCACCTTCATGAGCGTGGCCGGGTTACCCGCGCGCGCGGTGAATACCCCGTGGCTCGCCAATTATCTGAAGCGCGAATCCCGGCTGCAGTCGTGCGCCAAGGCGCATCCCGAACGCTGCGCCATCGGCCTGCACTGCCTGACGCAATGCGGCTTGCGCGACGGCCTCGAAAAAGCCGGGCAGTTTTGCATTGACTCGCAACTAGTCGCCGCGCTCAAAGGCGACATCAACAAGGGATTGTTTTTTCGCGGCAGCGAGAGTCTGCCATTCGGCAACGAGATCCGGCCCGTGCGGGAACTGATCGATTATTTGCTGTCGGGCGTGAAGCCAGTGGACGTAGCATCCAGTCCCGGCGCATGAGTTGAATAAAAGTTTGCAGCCAGATCCCGAATGACCGACGCGCTCATCGCGTTGAGCGGTTACAGCTCCTGCAACTTGGCGGCGTGACTGTCTTCTTTGAGGAAGGCTGTCAGTATGTGATCCCCCGTTTTTTCCAGGGTTGGCTAACAGAAGTTAGCCTTTGCACATAAGCTCATCAAACTTTCAACTCAGGCGGCAAATGCGGCGCGATCACTTGCAGCATTTGCGAGAAGATTTTGGGGTTGGCGGCGACGATGTTGCCGGAATCGAGAAAGCCTTCGTTGCCGACGAAATTGCCGACCAGTCCGCCGGCTTCCTGCACCAGCAAACTTCCAGCGGCGAGGTCCCAGGGCTTCAGGTGCATTTCCCAGAAACCATCGTAGCGACCACAGGCGACGTAAGCCAAGTCGAGTGCGGCAGAGCCGGGGCGTCGCAGGCCCGAGGTGGCGCGCATCATGTCGCGGAACATGTTGGTATAGGCTTCGACAAAGCTGAAATCGCGAAACGGGAAGCCGGTGCCGATCAGGCATTCCTCGAGCCGCGTGCGTTTGGTGACGCGCAGGCGGCGGTCATTAAAAAACGCGCCGCCGCCGCGACTGGCGGTAAAGAGTTCGTTGCGCGCGGGGTCGTAAACCACGGCTTGGGTGATTTGCCCTTTGTGCTTCAACGCAATCGACACCGAATACTGCTGCAGGCCGTGCAGGAAATTGGTGGTGCCGTCGAGCGGATCGATGATCCAGGTGTAATCCTCGCTGCCGCCTTGCGAGGAGGGGATTGCGCCGGACTCCTCTGCTAAGATCGCATGCTTGGGATAGGCGTCGAGCAGCGTTTCGATAATGGCGCGTTCAGCCATTTGATCGACTTCGCTGACGTAGTCGCGATCCTGTTTGCTGCGCACGGTGAGTTGGTCGAGATCAAGCGAGGCGCGATTGATGATCGCCCCGGCTTTGCGAGCGGCTTTCACCGCCGTATTGAGCATGGGATGCATGTTGGAGACACAGGTTTGAAAGAACGAAGCGCGCATTTTACTTGATGACACAGCCGGACCCGAAACTTCTGGACGCTATCCGCATTGTGCTGTCGCGTACCAGTCACCCTGGCAACATCGGCGCTGCGGCGCGGGCGATGAAAACGATGGGCTTGTCGCAGCTTTATCTGGTCGACCCCGCCGTTTTTCCAAATAGTCAGGCCGATGCGATGGCGTCGGGCGCGAGCGATGTGCTGGCGAACGCGGTGGTCTGCAAGTCGTTGACGCAAGCGTTGACGGGCACGGTGCTGGCGTTAGGCGTCTCTGCACGGCGGCGTGATATTGCGTCCGAGGTGCTGATGCCGAGAGAGGCTGCCTCGCGATTACTGGTCGAGGCGCAGGTAGCATCCGTTGCGCTGGTGTTTGGCAATGAAACATCGGGGCTATCGAACGAGGAGCTCGGGCTATGTCAGGGTTTGGTGTCGATTCCTGCGAATCCGGATTACAGCTCGCTCAATCTCGCGGCCGCGGTGCAAGTGCTGAGTTATGAGGTGCGGCAAAGCTGGTTAAACCAGACGAGCTGGCCCCAGCCGGAAATTGAGGCGGCCGCCATGGATGAAGTTGAGCGGTTTTATACGCATCTGGAAACCACGCTGGCAGAACTACGGTTTCTAAATCCTGGATCGCCGGGAAAGTTGATGCTTAAGCTGCGCCGGCTGTTTGCACGCACCCGCTTAGCGAAGGAAGAAGTCAACATTCTGCGAGGGATTTTGACCGCCACAAGCGATGCAATACAACGCGCTGAAACGCATTTGGAACGCAATCCAAAAATACTTGACTAAATTAGTCGGAATTAGCCGGGCATTAACATGCTGAATAAGATAAGAGAAGAAATCGCCGTCGTGTTTGAGCGTGATCCTGCGGCACGTACCGTGTTCGAGGTCATTACGACCTATCCGGGCTTTCATGCGCTACTGATTCATCGCTTGGCGCATCGCGTATGGCGCGCTGAGTTCAAATGGTTAGGGCGGTTCATCTCCCACATAGGACGGTGGCTGACCGGTGTCGAGATTCATCCCGGCGCAACCATTGGACGCGGTGTGTTCATCGATCACGGCATGGGCGTGGTAATCGGCGAAACAGCCGAGATTGGCGACGGCTGCACGCTATATCACGGGGTGACGCTCGGTGGCACGTCGTGGAACAAGGGTAAGCGCCACCCCACGTTAATGCCTGGCGTGGTTGTCGGTGCAGGTGCGAAAATTTTAGGCCCCATTACCATCGGGGCGGGTGCCCGGATCGGTTCGAATGCGGTGGTAGTAAAAGACGTGCCGGACAATGCAACTGCGGTAGGCATACCGGCGCGCATTCTGGATAGCGCCGCCGAGAAACAACGCAACCAGCAGGCCGAGAAACTTGGGTTTTCGGCCTATGCAATCTCAGCCGATATGAATGACCCGGTGGTGAAAGCGATACATGGCCTGATTGATCACTCCGCCAATATCGACCAGCGGCTCGATCTAATCCTGGCGCAACTCAATAAAATGGGCGCCAACTTGCCCAAGGACCAAGGCCGTGACGACTTCGATCCGGGGTATTTGAATAAAATAGTTGACTAGATTAGTCGGATAAGTAATAGTTGACTAAATTGCTAGGTTATTTTATATTTCGGTCACCATTACGGAGCACTTATGAGACTGACAACCAAAGGTCGTTTTGCCGTGACTGCCATGCTGGACTTGGCTTTACGTGGCGGCAAAGGGCCGGTGACCTTGGCGGGCATTAGCGAACGGCAGGATATTTCGTTGTCCTATCTGGAGCAATTATTCAGCCGTCTGCGTCGCCATGAGCTGGTCGAAAGTGTACGTGGCCCCGGTGGCGGTTATTACCTTGCCAGGAAGCTGGACAAGGTCAGCGTTGCGGACATTATTCGTGCAGTAGACGAGCCTATCGATGCCACCCAATGCGCAGGCAAAGAAAATTGCCGGGACGAGCACCGCTGTCTCACGCATGACTTGTGGGTGGGCTTGAACACCCATATATATGATTATCTGGACGGAGTGACCTTGGCCACTTTGGTGGCGAAACAAGATGAATGTGAAAAGAAGGTAATACAAGACCGTCGTGCGTCCAAAATGACTGTAGTAGCTGGAACGATATAAGGCACCGATATGAAGACGATATACCTCGA
Organism: Nitrosomonadales bacterium; assembly: GCA_043779595.1. Taxonomy (GTDB): domain Bacteria; phylum Pseudomonadota; class Gammaproteobacteria; order Burkholderiales; family Thiobacillaceae; genus Thiobacillus. The sequence continues at coordinate 11,656 of JAYWDZ010000329.1, read as the reverse complement.
TTATTCTGCAACCACCCCGGTGGACCCGCGTGTGGCTGCCAAGATGATTCCGTATTTGACTGAACATTACGGCAATGCGGCTTCGCGTTCGCACCCCTACGGCTGGGAAGCTGAAAAGGCGGTCGAAGAGGCGCGCGGTCACGTGGCGGCTTTGGTCGGTGCCGATCCCAAAGAGATTGTGTTCACGTCGGGTGCGACGGAGTCGATCAACCTTGCAATCAAGGGCGCGGCCAATTTTTATGCCGGTACCAAGGGCAAGCACATCATCACGGTACGTACCGAACATAAAGCCACGCTCGATACCGTACGCGAGATGGAACGCCAAGGGTTTGAAGCGACGTATCTGAATGTGAAAGACGATGGCCTGATCGATATCGAAGTGTTTCGCGCAGCGATCCGCCCGGATACGGTGCTGGTGTCGGTGCTATTGGTCAACAACGAAATCGGTGTGATTCAGGATATCGAAGCGATCGGCAACATCTGTCGTGAAAAAGGCATTATTTTCCACGTCGACGCGGCGCAGGCCACCGGCAAGATGCCGATCAATCTGGCGAAACTGCCGGTCGATCTGATGTCGTTTTCGGCGCACAAAACCTATGGCCCCAAAGGCATCGGCGCGTTGTACGTGCAGCGCAAACCGCGCGTGCGGCTCGAAGCGCAAATGCACGGCGGCGGTCACGAGCGCGGCATGCGTTCGGGCACGCTGGCGACGCATCAGATTGTTGGCATGGGTGAAGCTTTCCGCATCGCCCGCGAAGAAATGGCCGCCGAGAACGAGCGCATCCGTATGTTGCGCGACCGCTTGTACGCGGGCTTTTCGGATATGGAAGAAGTGCATCTGAACGGCGACATGGAGCAGCGTGTACCGCATAACCTGAACGTCAGCTTCAATTTTGTCGAAGGCGAATCGCTGATCATGGCGATCAAGGATCTGGCCGTGTCATCAGGTTCGGCGTGTACCTCGGCGAGCTTGGAGCCATCGTATGTGTTGCGCGCGCTGGGTCGCAGCGACGAGCTGGCGCACAGCTCGATCCGTTTTTCAATCGGCCGTTTTACCACCGAAGCCGAAGTCGACTACGCGATCAAACTGCTACACGACAAGATCGACAAGCTGCGTGAATTGTCTCCGCTGTGGGAGATGTTCAAAGAAGGTGTGGATTTGAATACCGTGCAGTGGGCTGCACATTAATTTAGGAGACTGTCATGTCTTATAGCGAAAAAGTACTCGACCATTACGAAAACCCCCGCAACGTTGGTTCGTTCACCACGAGCGACGACGACGTCGGCACCGGCATGGTCGGCGCGCCGGCTTGCGGCGACGTGATGAAATTGCAGATCAAGGTCGGCAAAGATGGGCTGATCGAAGACGCAAAATTCAAAACCTACGGCTGTGGTTCGGCGATTGCATCGTCCTCCTTGGTGACCGAGTGGGTCAAAGGCAAAACACTCGATCAGGCGATGGAAATCAAGAACACCGCCATCGCAGAAGAACTCGCCTTGCCGCCGGTCAAAATTCACTGCTCGATACTGGCAGAAGATGCGATCAAGGCTGCGGTAGCCGATTACAAGCAGAAACACGGAGTCTGAAATGGCCGTCACGCTTTCCGAGCGCGCAGCGCAACATGTCAGCACCTTCCTCGCTAAACGCGGCAAGGGCGTGGGCCTGAAGCTGGGCGTGCGTACCACCGGTTGTTCTGGGATGGCGTACAAACTCGAGTTTGCCGATGAGCCCCCGGCGGGCGACGAAGTGTTTCAGAGCCATGGCGTTACTGTGTTCGTCGACCCGAAAAGCCTCGCATACATCGACGGTACTGAACTCGATTACACGCGCGAAGGTTTGAACGAGGGCTTCAGGTTCAATAACCCGAACGTTAAGAACGAGTGTGGCTGCGGCGAGTCGTTTAACGTCTGAAGGGTGGGTTGGAAATCAGGAAGGGCGGTAGCTTGTAGCTTTTAGGTAGGCACAGCGCCTGCCTAAACCCTGGCTTCCAGACCCTGTCTCCTAAAAATGGATTTCTCCCAAACTTATTTCCAGCTATTTGATCTTCCTGCAACCTACGCACTAGATCGCGAACAGCTGGACAATGCTTACCGCGAGTTGCAAACCCAGGTTCACCCTGACAAATTTGTAGCTAAGTCCGAAGCCGAGCAGCGTGTCGCGATGCAATGGGCGACCAAGGTGAATGAGGCCTACCAGACCTTGAAGATGCCTATTTCACGCGGCGTGTATTTGTTGCAACTGCAAGGCATAGATCCCCTGGCCGCTAACAACACGTCGATTGCGCCTGCTTTTTTAATGCAGCAAATGGAATGGCGCGAAGCGATCAGCGAAGCGCGTGACGCTAAAGATATAGCCGCATTGGATAAATTGCGCGATGACCTGAATAAGGCGTATCGCACTGCGGATAGTGAACTGGCTGCCTTGCTCGACGTGGACAAGAACCCGGCGGCGGCCACTGAGTCGGTGCGCAAGCTCAAGTTCATGGATAAATTGATCGCCGAAGTGGGTGATGCGTATGAAATGTGTGAAAGTTAATGTGCAATGAGTGAAGAGAATCTTGCGGATGCAGAATTCATGGCGCTGGCCGATGCTTTCGTTGCGTTGGCAAATGCGCGCAGCATCGAAGCCGGCAGCGTCAAAGTAGGCGCGGCTATGCTGTTTGCTGCTACGCGCTTTAATGCGTGTCTGGTTGCGTCGCGTACGCGCGATGTCGAAGAACTGAAATTGGACCGCACGATTGCACTACAGCATTTTTCCGAACAGCACAGCGCGATGCTGACCGAAAATTTGAACGACTACGAAAATAATTACGCAAGCTATATCTCACAATCGCGCAAAACCTAGCATCTGGCTGCACCGACATAACGACGAACTGCACAAATGGCCCTTCTACAAATTTCCGAACCTGGAATGTCCACCGCACCGCACCAGCATCGGCTGGCTGTGGGGATAGATCTCGGCACCACCAATTCACTGGTTGCAACGGTACGCTCGGGGCTGGCCGTGGTGTTGGACGATGCCGAAGGGCGAGCCCTACTGCCGTCTGTTGTGCGCTATCACAAACACGGAGAAGTCGATGTAGGGCACTGCGCACAGGCCGCTTTGAATAACGATCCTCATAACACGATTGTGTCGGTGAAACGTTTTATGGGGCGCGGCCTGAGTGACATCACCGATGCCGCCAGCTTGCCCTATCGTTTTGTCGATGCGCCCGGCATGGTGCAGATCAAAACCGAAGCAGGGGTCAAAAGCCCGGTCGAAGTGTCGGCAGAAATCCTGAAGCAATTGCGAATTCGCGCCGAAGCAGCGTTAGGTGGCGAACTAGTCGGCGCGGTGATTACGGTGCCCGCATACTTTGACGATGCGCAGCGTCAGGCTACCAAAGACGCGGCTAAAATCGCCGGGTTGAATGTGTTGCGGCTGCTGAACGAGCCCACTGCGGCCGCGATTGCCTATGGCCTGGATAACGCCTCCGAAGGGATTTACGCCGTTTACGATCTGGGTGGCGGCACGTTCGACATCTCGATTCTGAAGCTTTCGAAAGGCGTGTTCGAAGTGCTCGCGACCAATGGCAATTCTGCGTTGGGCGGAGACGATTTTGATCAGCGTGTGTTTTGCTGGATCGCCGAGAAAGGCCGTTTCGCGCCACTGTCAGCGAGCGACACGCGACTACTGTTGACCAAGGCGCGCGATGCGAAGGAAGCACTCACCGAGCACCCGGAGGCGCGCGTGACAGCGATGCTTTCTACCGGCGAATGGTTTGATGCGACATTGACGTTGCCCGACTTTAATACGTTGACCGCTGGCCTTGTTAACAAGACCCTCGCGCCGACGCGCAAGGCCTTGCGCGATGCGGGGCTCGCGATCGAAGAGGTCAAGGGCGTCGTGATGGTGGGCGGTTCTACACGCATGCCCTGTGTGCGACATGCGGTCGCGGAGTTTTTCAAGCAGACACCCTTGACCAACCTTGACCCCGACAAAGTGGTCGCACTCGGCGCGGCGACGCAGGCTGATGTGCTGGCAGGCAATCGCGGCGGGGATGAGTGGCTGCTGTTGGACGTGATTCCGTTGTCATTGGGCCTGGAAACGATGGGTGGCCTGACTGAAAAAATCATCCCGCGCAATTCCACCATTCCGACCGCGCGTGCACAAGATTTCACCACCTTCAAAGACGGCCAGACCGCGATGAGCGTGCATGTCGTGCAAGGCGAACGCGAACTGGTGGCCGACTGCCGCTCGCTCGCGCGCTTTGAGTTGCGCGGTATTCCGCCCATGGTTGCGGGCGCGGCGCGTATCCGCGTGACGTTTCAAGTGGATGCGGATGGCCTACTTTCGGTATCGGCCCGTGAGCAGAGCAAAGGCATTGAAGCCAGCGTGCAGGTCAAACCCTCATATGGCCTGGGCGACGACGACATCACGCGGATGTTGAAAGACGCGAATACTTACGCCAAAGATGACATGCAAGCGCGTGCGCTTAACGAGCATATCGTCGATGCGCGCGGTCTGATCGAAGCCACTCGCGCGGCTTTGAACGAAGACCTTGATCTACTCCAAGCGCATGAGCGGCGCGCAATCGAACAAGGCATCGCCACGCTGGAAAATCTACTCAGCGGCACTGATCATTTAGCGATCAAGCGTGCGACCGAAGCGTTAAATGAAGCGAGTACCGATTTCGCGCAGCGCCGCATGGACCAAAGTGTGCGCCGCGCGTTAACCGGTCAAAAGCTCGAAGCATTCGACAGTTGAGCAATGCCTACACGTGACGTTTCGATGATCTTCCCCTTATTTATTCCCGCAGCATAACGGCCCAACACCATGCCCCAACTTATCGTGTTACCCCACGCCGAACTCTGTCCCGATGGCATCGTTATCGAAGCCAATACTGGCGAGACCATTTGTGACACCTTGCTTGCCAACGGCGTCGAAATCGAACACGCCTGTGAGAAATCCTGCGCCTGTACCACGTGCCATGTGGTGGTGCGTGAGGGCTTCAATACGCTGAAGGCTTCAACCGAAGACGAAGACGACCTGCTCGACAAAGCTTGGGGTCTCGAGCCACAATCCCGACTGTCGTGCCAAGCGCGCGTGGCCGATTCCGATCTGGTCATCGAAATTCCCAAGTACACAATTAATATGGTCAAAGAAGGTCATTAAATGAAATGGACTGACACGCTCGATATCGCCATCGAGCTTTCCGAAGCGCACCCTGAAATCGACCCGCAAACCATCCGCTTTACCGATCTGCATCGTTGGGTGATGGAGCTGCCTGATTTTGAAGACGACCCGGAGCACTCGGGCGAAAAAATTTTAGAAGCGATCCAAATGGCATGGATCGATGAAATGAGCTGATCTACAACACCTTTGCTGTATCTCGCGTTTGGCGTAGTGCCGATGCGGAGGTGCCTTCATGCTTCGTGCTAAACTGGCACGAAATTTGAGGCGGAGATGGCCGAGGAATCTGATCTTTCCCGTACCGAACCGGCAAGCCCGCGTCGCCTGCAACAGGCGCTCAGCCAGGGCGATGTAGCGCGTTCTGCTGAACTCACGGCGTGGGTAGTGTTGTTGTCGGCGTTAGTGGCACTGATTGGCCTCGCTCCGCGAATTTTTAATGCGCTTTCCCTCTATCTTGAAACAGCGCTGCAGTCCGCCGCCCAGCCTTTTCCGACACATCCATTCGACCCATTGCTCTCAGTTGGCGCAGTCTTGCTGCCATTGTTAGGATTGATTTTTGTTGCGCTGCTGATTGCGCCCCTACTCTTATCAGGGTGGGTGTTTTCCCCCGGTGCAGTTAATTTCAATGCGCAGCGGCTGAATCCTTTAGCCCCGATGAAACGCTTGTTTTCAATCGAGGGGTTATTTATTGCGATTAAAACCTTGAGCAAGTTTGCGTTGGTAGGCATTGCGTGCTGGCTCACGCTATCGGGTGAGTGGGGCAGATTGTTCGCATTGCCCAGCACCTTACCCGTACAGGCACTTAGCACGGTTGCAGGCGTGCTGATGAAGGGTTTACTCACGGTTGTCGGCCTGCTCACGGTGATTGCAGTGCTGGATACAACTTGGAGTTGGTGGCGATATCGGGCGCGCCATGCGATGACATGGCAAGAGCTGATGGCCGAGGCTCAGGAGTCAGAGGGCAGTCCCGAAATGCGCGCACGCATGCGAGGGCGACAGCAGGCCGCGGTTGGCGCGCACCTTACTCGGCCCCGCCTGGATTCTTCCGAAACAAGCGAGCAAATTGCGACTTATCTCCCCAAGGAAGCGAGCCCGAATGTAAGGCCCAAGGAGGTTGACGTATGAGTGCGCAGGGCGTGATGGTAATGGGTCAGCCGTTAAATCGGCTTGCGGCACCGATCCTGGTGCTGCTGATTCTCGCGATGATGGTTTTGCCGTTGCCGACCTGGATGCTCGATGTGCTATTCACACTCAATATCGCGCTCGCGATGATTGTGCTGCTTGTGAGTTTGAACGCGCGGCGTCCACTGGATTTTTCAGTGTTTCCCACAGTCCTGCTGCTGACTACCTTGTTGCGATTGTCACTTAACGTCGCGTCCACCCGCATTGTGTTGCTGCAAGGGCATACCAGCCCGGATGCGGCGGGCAAGGTGATTGAATCCTTCGGCAATTTTTTGGTGGGCGGCAATTACACCGTGGGTTTGGTGGTGTTTCTGATTCTGGTCATCATCAACTTCGTCGTGATTACGAAAGGCGCCGGGCGTATTGCCGAAGTCGCTGCGCGTTTTACGCTCGACTCGATGCCCGGCAAACAGCTGGCGGTCGATGCCGATTTAAATGCGGGCTTCATCACTGAAACGGAGGCCCGCTTGCGTCGCACCGACATTGGGCGCGAAGCTGACTTTTACGGCGCGATGGATGGAGCGTCCAAATTTGTGCGCGGCGACGCGGTCGCTGGCATCATTATTTTGATCGTCAATCTAATCGGCGGCGTAGCGATTGGCTTCTTTCAACACGGTATGGGGTTAAGCGAGGCGATGAGCCGCTACGGCTTGTTAACGGTGGGCGACGGTTTGGTGGCGCAAATTCCTGCGCTGGTGATTTCCACCGCAGCGGCTATCGTCGTGAGCCGCGCATCGGGTGAGCAAGATCTGTCGCATGAGTTTTCCACGCAAATATTTGGGCGGCCACAAACGCTTTATATCTCGGCTTCGGTGTTAGCAGTGCTTGGCGTAATTCCCGGTACGCCGCACTTGGCCTTCCTGACTATTGCAGCAGTGTTAACCGCCGCGGCGTATACGATCGAACAACGCCAACACGCGCAACTGGATCGCCTTGAGCCCCCTGAAGTCGAAGACGAACCGCCCGCTGAATTAACCTGGGGCGATATCCCGCCCGTGGACATGCTGGCGCTGGAAGTGGGCTATCGTTTGATTCCGCTGGTGGATCGCAATCAGGGCGGTGCGGCGTTGATGCGCATTACCGAAGCGCGCCGTCGTTTTGCTACCGACATGGGTTTGGTTGTTCCGCTGATTCGGGTGCGCGACAACCTGGTGCTCAAACCCAATAGTTATCGCATTACTTTGAAAGGCGTGGAAATGGCACGCGGTGACGCACATGCCGGGCGCGTGCTAGCGGTGGATACCGGCGAAGTGCTCGGTCGACTCGAAGGCGAGCCGGGCACCGATCCGTTGACCGGGCATAGCGGAGTTTGGCTCGACAGCAGCCGTGTGGACGAGGCCGAAATCCGCGGCTTTCAGGTGCTGGAATCCGCTGAATTAATGGCACGTCAGGTCGAAGCGGTGTTTCGGCAACACGCCGCAGAACTTCTGGGCCGGGCAGAAGTGCAACAACTATTGCAAACGCTGGAGCGCACTACACCAGGTTTAACCGCCGACGTCACACCCCGATATTTACCGCTCACTAGCGTACAAACCGTGCTTCAACACCTGATTGAAGAAGGCGTATCGATTAGGGATGCACGCACGATATTTGAGGCATTGGCTGCACGTGCGCCGCAAACGCAAGCGATCGAAGAGCTGGTCGAAACAGTACGCGCTGCATTGGGCCGCAGTATTGTCGATCGTTTGTTTGAAGGCGCTGAAACGCTGCACGTCATCGGGCTCGACGCAGAAACCGAAACCCGGCTGCTACATGAAATGGGCGATGAAGGCGAAGCCTTGCTCACCCCCGCCACGCTGGATGCCTTAACGCTGGCGACCGAGCGCGCATTGCTTGAACAGGACGACGCGGGTTACCCGATTGTCGTGCTAGCGTCTCCCGGTCTGCGCCCCATTCTGTCGCGCTTGTTACGGCGCGGGTTGCCGCGTTTGACGATTATTTCGTATGCCGAAATCCCCGCTGACAAAATGGTTCAGGTCAGCACCGTTTTGACGATTGGAGGGGCAACATGAGCGTCCGGGCATTCGTCGCGGCCAATGCCCGCGAAGCGCTCATCCACATACGGCACGAGCTAGGCGAAGATGCAGTGGTTTTGTCCACGCGCGAGCATCCTGCGGGGGTCGAGATATTGGCTAGCCCTTATGCGGGGCTTGCGTTCACCGAGCCCACGCCCCCGCCTGCCGAGAGTGCCAATGGCTCGCGCATCCTGAAAGAAATTGCCCATTTGCGCAGCTTGTTGCAAAACCAGTTAGCCGGATTTGCATGGGGAGCCAGTCGGCGCCGCGACCCCACACGCGTGGCGCTATTACAAAGCCTATTTGCGGCGGGCTTTGGGAGCGTGCTGGCGCGGGCGTTAGCGTCGCGCATGCCGCGCGGGCTGGCGTATGACGCGGCGCATGCGTGGCTGCGGCAGGTGCTAATCCGCAATTTGGCGGTCATTCCGCGTGCCGAAGATTTGATTGCGCAGGGCGGTGTGCTGGCTTTAGTAGGCCCTACCGGCGCGGGCAAAACTACCACGCTAGCCAAACTGGCGGAGCGCGGTGTGCGATTATTTGGCGCAGAAAATATCGCGCTGGTATGCGGCGATGCTTACCGCGTCGGCGCAGCTACCCAGCTAGGCATTTATGCCGACTTGCTTGGAGTCGGGTTACATATCATCAAGGACGATAGCGGATATGCGGCAGCGCTGCAGCAACTTGCGCATAAACGTCTGGTGTTGATCGACACAGCGGGATTCAATCCTCAAGACCCCCGCGTGGCGCAAATGCAAGCGCTTGATGCGCTGGGGGTGCGGCGCATTCTGGTGCTGGCAGCTAACGTACAGAGTGGCACAATCGAAAACGTGATGGCGGCTTATCGCCCTGGCGCGGCAGCGTGCATTCTGAGCAAATGGGACGAAAGCCCGCAGCCCGGCGCCGCGCTGGACAGCCTGATTCGTCATCGTCTACCGTTGGCCTATATTTCCAGCGGCCAACGTGTACCCGAGGATTTATATCCGCCCAATGCTGCCTATTTGTTAGACCGTGCATTGAAAGGGGGTCTGATAGCCACGCCGTATGCATTGCAAGAGGCGGACTGGCCACTTTTCGCAGGTGTCAATGCCGAACGTGAGACGCGTCGTGCCGGCTGATCAGGCTGCGGGTTTGCGGAGAACACAGACCCGCCGTGGCGTTCAGGTTGTCACCGTGTTCACCACGCAACGCAATCTGGCTGCGCGTTTGGCCCGCGCACTTCAAAACGCTGCCAACCGAATTTTGCTGATAAGCGGTGCCGCCCGCCCTGTGCAGGCACTCAGAACGCAATCCATTTTTGGTTGGCAACAACAAGTCGGACGTCAATGTTTGCAGCCGACTTCAGTGGAGGGAATCGCAACGCTTAATGCACCCGGTGCGCTGGCAGGCGAGGCCGCATTGGTACAAGTCAGTACGAATTACGACTATGCGTTATTCGACTGGGCGTACCCCCAAGCTGAAGCCCTCGCGCTCGACCCCCGTACTCCACAAACGCTTGTCGTTGATGTGAGTTCCCATCAGCCAGAAGCACTCTGCAAGGTTTATGCGCTGCTTAAAACCTTGCATCAACACAACCTGAATTGGCGCGTCATTCTCTGTGGCGAGCCCGCCTTGTGCGACCGGATTATTGCTGCAACCCACTATTTCATATCCGCTCAATCCAGTTGGCTGGAAGTTGCAAGCTTGGAAGCAGATGCCCACTTGACCGCGCTTGCGGCTAGAATCTCGGCAGCAGAAGTGAGCACCGGCCGGTGTTTCAATAAAAATATAGGAGGAGAGTGCGCGTAATATGGTTAAAGCAAAACCGATCACACTGGATGAGCAGGTCAAAAAATATACGCCTCTGGTGAAGCGCATCGCCTATCACATGATGGCCCGCCTGCCAGCCAGCGTAGAAGTGGACGACCTGATTCAAGTCGGTTTAATTGGATTGCTGGATGCGGTATCGCGTTTCGATGGCACCCAGGGCGCGCAGTTTGAATCGTATGCCACCCAGCGTATCCGGGGCTCGATGCTGGATGATTTACGCGAGGCAGACTGGTTGCCGCGCCACGTCCGACAAAAATCACGCAAGATAGAGTCTGCGATACACAAGCTTGAGCAACGCCACGGCAAGCCACCGTCCGAGCAGGAGATATCACAGGAGATGGGCATTGCGCTGGACGAATATCAGTCGATGCTGGGCGACGCCAAAGGCTCGCAATTATTGTATTACGAGGATTTTTCGGACGAAGACAGCGCCAATTTTCTGGAGCGTTATCTGGTCGATGGGGGCAGCGACCCGCTAGCCCTGCTTGAAGATATAGGCTTTAAAAAGAATTTGATCAGCGCGATCCATGAACTGCCCGAGCGCGAGCGCAATATGATGGGCATGTATTACGAGCAGGACATGAACCTGAAAGAAATCGGCGCAGTGCTCGGCGTATCCGAGTCGCGTGTGTGCCAATTGCATACCCAAGCGGTGGCGCGTTTGCGCTCGCAGCTCAAGGTCTGGAAGGAATGACCCTCCAAGTAAGGCAGACCCCTTAATCCAGCAATAAAATATTTTAAGTTTTACCTCATTGCCGCTTGGCTTACCCTAGCAAGGTTTTGCAAGTTGGCTTATCTCTTTTAACCACAACAGGAATTTTTTATGCGTTTAATTCTTCTCGGCGGCCCAGGTGCGGGCAAGGGCACTCAGGCCAATTACATCAAAGAAAAATACAATATCCCGCAGATTTCTACTGGCGACATGCTGCGTGCGCACGTCAAGTCAGGATCAGAGCTGGGTGTAAAAGCCAAAGCCATTATGGACGCAGGCGGCTTGGTTTCGGACGACATCATCATCGGTATGGTGAAAGAGCGCTTGAAAGATGCAGACTGCCAGAACGGATATTTATTCGATGGCTTTCCGCGCACGATCCCGCAAGCGGATGCAATGAAAGCTGCCGGCGTTCCCATCGACTTCGTGGTTGAGATTGATGTCGCTGACGATGAAATCATCAAACGCATGTCTGGGCGTCGCGTGCATCTCGCTTCAGGCCGCACCTATCATGTCGTGTTCAACCCCCCCAAAGTGGCGGGCAAGGATGACGCGACAGGTGAAAATCTGATTCAGCGTGACGACGACCACGAAGACACCGTCAAAAAGCGCCTGGACATTTATCATGCGCAAACCGAACCGCTGGTGAAGTATTACGGCGACTGGGCTGCGCGGACCGAAGCAGGTGCGCCCAAGTATGTAAAAGTGGCAGGCGTGGGCAAGGTCGAGGGCATTCGGGATTCGATTTTCAACGCGCTTGGCTAATAT
>JAYWDZ010000328.1:0-3559 GCA_043779595.1 Nitrosomonadales bacterium | reverse complement strand
AGGCATCGCCGTCTATGCAGCCGGGCAAGAGTCGGGTGACGAGTTACTCGCCCGTGCCGACAAAGCGATGTACGCGGCCAAACAAAACGGCAGGAACCGGTTCATCGTCGCCGGTTTTCCGGCTAAATAGTTGCTCTCGATATATATTCGAATACGTCCATTATTTTGCGCGCTATGCGCTACTACAGCCAGGCACTCTGTATGTCCACCGGCGCTACCCGGCCCGAGGCTCCGATATCGACACCTATCCACAGCAGTCATATGCGCGCTATCGAACTGTAGGTAATCCGCTTTACTGATATAAGTGCTCGGTTAATTCGGAGCTGCATTTCCACCAACACCGTTCATATCCCAGGATTATTAATAGTTCTCATGGAAATCAGCCATTTATTGCAGCAGCAGATAACTGAAAACCTCAAGGCACCGCATGCTGAAAAAGTGGCGGATGTCGCGATCAAGCTATGGGAGCAGATGGCGGCCCAAATCATCTTGATCATCGGTAAAGATGGTTTCTATACACTCTACGCGCGGAGTCTATTCCTTAGCCAGCCAAAATTTCCTTGGCTCACTCCCCCCAAATTCTTACCCCAGATCGATCACCGGTTCGGGGAATTAAAAATGTGCTTTGAAGGGCAAACGCCGGAGGAAATCAGCGCGGCAAACAGTCTGCTACTCATTACTTTCGCCGACATCCTAGCGGCGTTAATTGGCGAGGAGTTGACGGCCAGTATTTTACGTGCGGCATGGGGCGACGCTTCGAATAGGCCCAGTAAGGAGTTCACCAATGTATAAAAAAGTAAGCATACGTTGTTTGCCCACGGGCGTACCGGGTCTGGACAATTTGTTGGGCGGCGGCTTGCCGGAATTCTCGTTTAATCTGATTGCGGGCACGCCGGGTAGCGGCAAAACAACCCTCGCGCATCAGATCATGTTCTCGCTCGCCAGCCCGGATAATCGGGCGCTGTTCTTCACGGTACTCGGGGAACCGGCCTTGAAGATGCTGCGCTATCAACAGCAATTTCCGTTTTTTGATGTGCATAAAGTCAATGAATCGATCCGCTTCGTCAACCTATCCGCAGACCTCCTGGAAGGGGATTTTGACCACGTCTTGGCACGCATTGCCGACCATGTAAAAGACTATGCACCAAGCCTGGTATTTGTCGATTCGTTTCGATCGGTGGTGCAGTCCGTGGGGAGCGAGGAAAATGGCATGTTCCAACTGCAACGGTTCGTGCAGCTACTGGGCCTGCAAATGACGAGCTGGCATGCAACCACCTTTTTAATCGGCGAATATGGGATGCCAGAATCAGAGTCCAGCCCGATCTTTACCGTGGCCGATGGCATACTGTGGCTTTCGCAAAATTTGCATCACAATTCCGTGGTGCGCAAGATGCAAGTGGTCAAAATGCGCGGCCAAGCCCAGGCACCCGGCTTGCATACGTTCCGTATTAGCGATGCAGGAATCGAGGTTTTCCCGCGTGCGATTATCCAGCAGAGCGCAACGGGTGACTCAGAAAACAAGATAACCACCGGTAATGTACGTGTGCCCATGGGTATACCTGGTCTGGATGAAATGCTGGGCGGCGGCTTGCCGGTGGGGTATTCGCTATTGGTGGTGGGACCCTCCGGTTCCGGAAAAACCATATTGGCGACGGAATTTCTCGCCGAAGGTGTGCGCCGGGGCGAACCCGGTGTGATTGCGGCATTTGAGAAGAGCCCCAGCCAATTGCTGAGCGATAAGCTACACAAGCTGGTCAAGACGGGACAAGTTGGGGTGATCGACACGCGTTCCCTGGATTTGTCCATCGATGAAACCCTGCATGACATGATAGAAATGATTATTCGCATGCAGGCAAAGCGCATTGTCATCGACTCCTTGTCGGGATTCGAGCTGGCACTGGCGCCCGAGTTCAGCGAGGATTTTCGCGGATCGCTGTATCGCATGGTCGCCGAGCTTACTGGCATGGGCATGACCATATTGATGACCGCGGAGCTGGAAGACCGCTACACCGATTTGCGCTTTAGTCCCTATGGCAGTGCTTTTCTCGCCGACGCCATTATCGTGCAGCGCTATGTCGAAATCACGGGCCAGTTAAAACGTGCCTTCTCGGTCGTTAAAGTCCGTGGCAGTCAGCACGATAAAGACATTCGATTGTTTGACATTACCGACGCGGGTATCGTTATTGGTAAGCCTTTATCTGGGTATGGCGGAATCCTGTCGGGCCGGCCCACGTCAGCCTATAAAATAGACGACCAGGTAATAGTAGCTAGAGAGGTAGGGTAGGCGACTGCCTACACTACAAATATATACCAGGCGTTATATATATGGCTGTGTTATGTGGAGAATACCGGTGATGGAGAACGGTAATGAACAGCAATAACAAGGACGGCGCTTCTAATACCCAGAACCCAGGGCCACTGGGCGTGGCTAAGCAGCGCAAAAACACCCCGCCAGATGCCATCAAAAAAGATACTCCATGCAATGAAAGCACAGTTCTCGACGATAAAGCCGCTGTTCTAAGCCGCGAGAAATCCGCCACGGCACGCGAAGATGCCGCACATTTGCGGGAAGATGCCGCAGACGTGCGTGAAGACGCTGTTCATTTACGCGAGACAGCGGCGCAGGCCCGGGAAAGCGAAGCCCATGTGCGCGAAGGGATAGCCACCTCGCGCGAACAGGAAATTCGCACGGCCGAAACGATGCAGGCAGCCTCCCAAGATCAGGTGAGCATGTTGCAGCAAGCGAACGCGCACCTTGTCATCGCCACCATTGAAGCCCAAAAAATGGCGGAACAAATCGAAACGGCTAAAGGTGATCTGGATCATTTGGCCCATCACGATGCGCTCACCGATTTGCCTAATCGAATATTACTGCAAGACCGGCTCGGCCAGGCGATAGAGTTGGCTCGTCGTCAAGGCGGGCAACTTGCGGTGATGTTTATGGACCTGGATCAATTTAAACACATTAACGACTCCTTGGGACATGCGGTGGGCGACCAACTGTTGCAGTCGGTTGCACAACGCCTGGTGGGTTGTGTGCGCCAGTCGGATACCATCAGCCGCCAGGGTGGAGACGAATTCGTGCTGCTGCTTTCCCATATTGAGCACGCAGAAGACGCGGCGCTGTCGGCGCAAAAGATGATCGCGGTGCTGATGCCGTCTCACCGCATAGATCGGCATGATCTCCATATCAGCGTGAGTATCGGCATCAGCATCTACCCCGACGATGGTCTGGACGCGGAAACCCTGATCAAGAGCGCCGACACCGCGATGTACCATGCCAAGGAAAACGGACGCAACAATTACAAATTCTTCGAGCAACGCATGAATGATCGGGCGGTCCAGCGGCAATCCACCGAAGTCAGCCTACGCCGTGCTTTGGAACGACAGGAATTTGTATTGTACTACCAGCCGAAAATACATCTACTCAGTGGCAGGATGGTCGGCGTCGAGGCGCTCATCCGTTGGCAGCATCCGGGACGCGGCCTGCTGCTGCCGGCGCAGTTTGTGCCCATCGCCGAAGACTGCGGCCTGATCCTGTCCATAGGTCGCTGGGTAC
>JAYWDZ010000327.1:0-3576 GCA_043779595.1 Nitrosomonadales bacterium | reverse complement strand
CCGACGCTCAGCCCGCCGTCAGCGCTGGACGCCAAGATCATGAAGCCGATCGAAAAACTCTCCGCCGAATTCTGGCCCGGTGCCGTGGTAATTCCGGTGATGTCCGCCGGCGCCACCGACGGCGCCTATCTGCGCAATGCCGGCATCCCCACCTACGGCCACTCCGGCCGCGCCGGCGACATCAATGAAAACCGCGCCCACGGCAAGGATGAGCGCATTCTGGTCAAATCGTTTTTCGAGTCGACGGAATATATGTATCGGCTGGTGAAGATGTTGGCGGTGGAGGGGAAGTAGGCGGTCGCAAGGAGGCTTGCGGGTTCCTGGGCCTTGATTTTGGATTGCGGCTGAGGAACTGGATGGCGGCTTGCGGCCCACAGCAGTCTTAGGCATTCGCGAATCCATTCATGAAGCGGCACTGGCGAAACACCGCTTTGCTTCCGAGAATACTAGCCGGCAGTTAGGGGCCAATTGGGCGCCTGATATGCTCGGCAGAATGCAGTCCGAAGCGGGCCTTTAACTTGGTCTTTCAATTCGGTCTGCAAGTTCACTCATAATCTGAGCTAAGCAGTTGAGCGATGCGTTTAACACCCAAAAAAATAGCCTCATGGCGGGCCCATCCCAAAAATTGGAGTTCTTATGACTAAACATATCTTTATTCTTTTTTTTTCGCTGATGGGAATAAATACGGTTGCGGTTTCTGCGCCTTATAAAGGGGTTGGAGGACAAATAGAGGCTTACGGAAGGACAATGGGAACATATTTTGCAGCGCTCGCATTCACGGAGGTTTGTGGTGAAGACATCACTTACAAGACAGAATCTGAAGAAACGGCAAGAAATTACTTAAACGCGAACCAAAATATCTTAAATTCCCTAAGGCAGCGGCTTGATTTATCGGCCATTAATAATGGCGGAGAAAAGGAGCGCCTAAGACTCACTTCTGAGATAAAAAATGCTCTGGTACCTATGGAGACTCAGGCGAAAACTGAGGCAAGAAAACAGGTTATAAGTAAGAAATCATGCGGAAGCATATTAGCCAATTTGCGGAAAGGATTAATGGATCTTAAGACTCTACGACACAATGAGATTTCTCTAATCATGGAGCAGAGGTAAGGCACATTGGGAAAATAAGCGGCGGTACTCTCATTGCTGATTCTCCTTCCAAATGCGTCGACTTCCCAGTGAACATACATCCCTCCCTTTCTGATACGGTCGTCAGCACTGTCGATAGGGAGTGGATTCCTAATTCTTTCGATAGTTTTTTGCAGGAACTAAATCACATTGCTGATTACTGCAAGACTAAAAATTCCCTTGCACTGTTTCGTGGTCATAGGAATAGGAAATGGCTGCTCGATTCCACTTTCGTGCGCTCCTTCAAAACGACGCTCTTTAGGGTTCTAGCGGAAGACAGGCTTTCCCGAAAGATTTTAGACTCTGCCGAATTTCATCCAGCCATACTGAATCTGTTCCTACTTAAATTTGGGGTTCTTGCGCGCCCGTCGGATGAGCTTGAGGTGGTTGCAAAACAGTATGGTGTTGATTCTTGGTTTGAGTTCATGAAGCGAGTCCAGCAGTACCCAGAGATGGAAGATGACTTCTTTTTCCTGAAGGGAACCAATCTGCTCGACTGGACACAGTCTCCAGATATAGCGTTGTATTTTGCGAACGAAAATCGGGATACAGCCGGAGCAATCTATATTTGCGACGCGACAGCAACTGGTAAGACCTTGCAGGTCCTTCGTCTTGGCGAAATTCTCGACAAAATGAGTGCGTTAGGAAGGGCGGGGCAGCCCTTAGGCCAGCCTCTATTGTTTGCTCCGCCAAAACAAATTCTGAGCGATAGAGCAAAAAATCAG
Organism: Nitrosomonadales bacterium; assembly: GCA_043779595.1. Taxonomy (GTDB): domain Bacteria; phylum Pseudomonadota; class Gammaproteobacteria; order Burkholderiales; family Thiobacillaceae; genus Thiobacillus. The sequence continues at coordinate 1,723 of JAYWDZ010000327.1, read as the reverse complement.
CAGGCAGTGTATTTCGCTCAAATGGACCTTCGGTATGATTTGGCACACATCTGGCATCTACAAGAAGCAACATTGTCAGGCGACGATATTGTAATCAAATTGATTGTCCCCGCAGGTAGCGAAAACGAGACCAGTACATACTTGGAGAAGAAAAAAATCACTCGCGCTTTCGTTTACCCAGATACATAAAGCAGCGTGTAGTCGCATCTGATGGCTTTGGGTATGAAACGCTACGTGTTCCTGTAGATTTAGAGGAGGTTCAAACAATGTATGAAAAAAATCGACTGCCGAAGCCCTTACTAAGCATCAGGCTGTTAGCAAAAAAGTCTCGATATCCGCAACTATTTTTCGCCTTAATATTGTTTGGGACCTTTCCTGCCATTGTGAATGCGGGCTGGTTTAGCGCCAACAACTTTGATGAATGCATCCTTGAGTCAATGAAGGGCGTTACGAGCGATACTGCGGCGGGCGCAATACATCGCGCTTGCCGGGAAAAATTCCCCATAAAAGGGCCTAGTGATTCTCCAGTTCCACCAGAAGTTGTTAGCCAGCTCGATGGACGTGGCGGGTACAGCTACGGTTATTTTAAAGGGACAATTTACAACGGCAATAAGGGTTGGACAATTACGCAACTCACTATCGTACTTAGACCAAAGTCGAAGAGTAAAACTAGCGACCAAGTGCGGCCTGATAAGGAATACAACGTAAATGTCACAGTACCACCCCTTGCGAACGTGGAGTTTATTGAGTCTGTCGCAAATGATGGGGCAACCGACTTTGAGTGGCGAATCTCTAGCGCTCGTGGTTACCAAAAATAAAAATCAATTAAGCATAAGCACTTTACGTAATTTCCCCCAAATTAGGCGATGGCATGATCTTCGGTGCAACCGTCAAATTTGGTTGTTGACTGTCCGCTCGTGAGGAAGTCGAATGTCGGTTTCGGGTCAATAGCAACCCCTCAACGCTGCAAATAGTGGACATTTGATCGCGTGCGCAAGATGGAGTGTGAGCCGCAATCCAAACCCAAACCTGTTCTTCCCGCCGACAAAAAATCGCAGAACGCCATTCGGCGAGCCTTCCCGAGCAAAAATGCTCCAAACACCGCGCCAATGCTCGACTTCGGCATTCCAAATTCCCGCGCCCGTATCCCGCCGCCCCCAGCAATAGGCATAGGTCTCTCAGGCCCCAACTGTTAAAATCGCCGGATGCCTACCGTCACCTTCCCCAATTCCCCGTTCCAGCTCAATCAGCCGTTCCCGCCCGCCGGCGATCAGCCCGCTGCCATCGACAAACTGGTCGAGGGCATTAATGACGGCCTCGCCTACCAGACCCTGCTGGGTGTGACCGGCTCTGGCAAGACTTACACCATGGCGAACGTGATTGCGCGCATCGGTCGCCCGGCGCTGATCATGGCGCCGAACAAGACGCTGGCCGCGCAGCTTTATGCCGAGATGCGCGAGTTCTTTCCGGAGAATGCGGTCGAGTATTTCGTCTCCTATTACGACTATTACCAGCCCGAGGCCTATGTGCCTTCGCGCGATCTCTTCATCGAGAAAGATTCCTCGATCAATGAGCATATCGAGCAAATGCGCCTGTCGGCCACCAAGTCGTTGCTGGAGCGGCAGGACTCGATCATCGTCGCCACGGTGTCGTGCATTTATGGCGTCGGCGATCCGACCGACTATTACGCGATGCGGATGATGGTGCGGCCCGGCGACAAGGT
>JAYWDZ010000326.1:0-3580 GCA_043779595.1 Nitrosomonadales bacterium | reverse complement strand
AACAAAGCACGTGCGTGCGCAACGCACTTCTCGATTACGCCCTCCGCGAATTCTGTATCAACTGCTGCCATGTGCCGTTGCCTTTGCGCGCTCTAACGACCGAGTTCAGAGGCGGCGCGCATTTGCGCCGTCCTCTGGAACGACGTGTTCGGCCCCAAATTCGCCAAGTATCGGCACCTATGCCGCCTCTGCGTGAAGCTTTACGCCGAGTGCGCGCGCAACCTTTAGGACCGTAGCAAAGCTCGGGTTTCCATCAGCGCTGAGTGCCTTGTATAGGCTCTCCCGACTGAGGCCTGCGTCTTTGGCGACTTGAGTCATTCCTTTCGCACGTGCGATGTCGCCGAGAGCTCTGGCAATGCCCGGTGCGTCGTCGGGCGCTTCATCGAGCCAGGCATCAAGGTATGCGGCCATCTCTTCCGGGGTACGAAGTTGTTCAGCGACGTCGTACGGAATCGTCTTGGTTTTGGTAGTCTTTTTCGCTGCGGACTTAGGCATGGCTTGTCACTCCTGAAAATTCTTGGCCAACGAAATTGCCATTTCGATGTCTTTCTGCTGTGTTGATTTGTCCCCGCCGACGAGTAGCAAGAGGAGTCGGCTTCCTCGTTTTGTGTAATAGACCCGGTACCCAGGCCCGACGTCAATCTTTAGTTCGGACACGCCGTCGGTGAGGTTGCGGTGCTTGCCAGGGTTGCCATGTACCAGCCGATCAACGCGAACTTGAACGCGGGCTCTCCCCACACGATCCTTGAGGGCGTTGATCCACTCGCGATATATCTCTGTTTCATCAACGCGCATATTGCAAGTGTATCCTATGCGCTACATGTGTCAAGCGAAATGCGCAGTTCACGTTATGGGGCCGAACGCTCAAGGTAACGGGCGCGCCGCTTTTGGCGCGTCCGTGTTGACCGCCGTGTTATGCGGCTTTATCACTTCGATTACCTAACGGCGAATGCTGACTAAGTGGAACCTTCGAGTCTTTCGATGGCATCACCTCGAAAAACGCATTGGCTCTTACGACGAAAGCGTCAATGTCGCCCTCATAGACCTCGTTCATGACGTGGTGGCAACCTGAGCGGGTAATGCTGTCCATCGCCGCTTGATCCCAAGCTCTTTTGCATCTCCATGACCTAATCAGTTTTGCTGTAGGGGCGGACGTTTGGTGCTCCCTGAGTCGAGTGTCCAAGTTATCGGTGTATCCGATTTTCACTCTATTTGGGGCCAACTCGGGAACCAACTGTATGAGGTAGAAGAAACCGTACCCACCGGCGGTTAAATTGATTGGTAGCTCTATGCTCGATGTGAGAGCTGTTTGCGACTGTCGTGAAACGAAATGTTCGACGATCAAACGCGCATGACTGTCCGATATGCACAATGCTCGGCGCGACCTTCCTGGTGCCATTCCTTTCAGAATCTCTATCTCCGCTGAGAACTGAATGGCCTTCAGTGCGCGACGTACCGCAGTGACTTCCACGCCTATCATTTCTGCAACTTGATCTAAGGTGAGATATTCCGGCATCAGTGCTCTCAGTATCGATTAAGACGCATAACGTAAAAGTAAGGGGCTGCGCGCTTTTGCGCAGTCCCGCTTGACTGCCGGGTTCGGCGTCATTTGCACTGTTGAGCCCTCACAGTTGATTAGTACGCCCATGCGTTTTGCTTGAACAATTCCACTTCTTCCGGTTGAACCACTTCCGCGACGTCGCCCGCATCTGCTACGACAATCTTGCTAATTTCCAAGGCCTTTTTAAGTGCATCGTTGGAAATCCAGCTGCATTCCCATAACTGTAGCGACTCTCCGTTCACAATCTTGCAAATAGGCTCGTTGCTTTCGAACTTGATGCCAACGGCCTTTGGCTGTGTGACACGCTGCAACCAAATTTCGAGATAGCCGTTGTAGGGAACGCGAGCCATCTTTTTCCGCACTTTCGTCCACAGGCGCACCTTTTCTTCACTCGGAGCAAGCGAAATCAAATGGCTCAAGATACCTGCCACGGCCGGGAACGTTGCCGGGGATACAAATGCAATATCAGTTGCAATGGCGACCTGCACGTCTAGGTCGTCTGGGGCGTCTGTCTGTTTGGAAACACTTGTGTGGAACTCACCAACGAGCCTTCTGAGAGCGCCACTATTCGGAAACCGTTGGCCGAAAGAGTGCAACCTCAATAGCTGCTTTTGAATCGTTTTGGCGTTTGAATTGCCGAGGTCTTGAAGCTCGATGCCCGCCAGCTTATCGGGCTTAATGGATCCTTCGACAACATTTCTACACGAGAACGTTTTTGATAAACCAAGCCTCATTCCCACAGTTCGCAACTTGTCACTCACAATCTTTAGGACAGCCTCAGCTCGCTCGTCGCTATTTGAAAATATCCGGTAGTCATCCCTGTATCTGAGTATTCTGATGTCCTTGCTACCCATGAGATCGAGATTGATCTGTTCGTCAACATATCCAAGGACTATTTCCGCCACGAAGTCCATGAGTACCGAACCTTGTGAAATACCGTTGGTTTGCCCGTAGCGACCAGCTTGTATATGTGAATCAATTTTGTTGCCGAGAAGCGAGTTCTTACCTTTGCCGTTCTTGGCTTCATCTAAACCGTGCAACGCCCAAGAAATGCTATGCGTATACAGGGAACCGTAGCAGTCAGTTACATCGGTATGAAGAAGATGGCTGAATTCCAAAGAGTAGGTCAGCGACCGTTGCTCGACGCTCTGCCACCAGTTTTTAATTTGAGTTGCAACATCGGTTTGATGGTCGACCGACATCACCGGCGCACTACAACAATCGACCACTCCGTTTTCAAACTCGCCCAGTCGTGTTTTGATGAATTGCCAGTTTTCCTTATCGCAAATGACATTTACCATCGAGACATAAATGGCTGGATGTATTAACTCATAAGGCCGCCAGGAGAGCTTGCCGTCCTTATTCGCGATAAAGCCATAATTGACGTTAGAAAGTTCGTTGGGGCTTGCGCCCTTGAACTGAGCATAGTTGCCACCGTTCAAAACGGACGCAACTTCACTCAAAATCGGCTCAAAGCTGATGTAGCGAGGCAAGTCCCCATTGAAGTAGCTACTGCCCTTCAAGAAATGGACTCGTGCCTCTTCGTTAGAAAGGTCAATCAATCGCTTCATGATTCCCCACAAACCTTCTCATGACGCCGAACTAGTTTTCGACACCCAAACGCTGTCTACCATTCCGGTTGGTGTCTAACTCCCCGGAGTCAGCTGCTTTGAAACCCTTGACAGGCGCGGGTTTCGATCAATATGCCATGTGAATTGATGGTACTAACGAAAGCGCGAAAAAACACCTGCCGCCCTTGTAGTCTGTACGCATTCTGGATCAGTTGCGCGAGCGTATTCGGTACTTGCATTACAGTCTAAGGACGGAAGAGGCGTATGTCTACTGGGCGCGCGCTTTTATTCGTTTTCATGGTTTGCGTCATCCGAGGGAGATGGGAAAAGCCGAAATCGAGGCGTTCCTGATGGCGCTGGTGAGCAAACGCAATGTCTCGGCATCCACGCACCGGCAGGCATTGTCGTCGCTGTTGTTTTTGTACGGCAAAGTGTTGGGTGTTGAGCT
>JAYWDZ010000325.1:0-3590 GCA_043779595.1 Nitrosomonadales bacterium | reverse complement strand
CACCGCATTTTCGCCTCGGGTCTCCGCAACCCCAATGGTCTGGCCTGGGAGCCGCAGCGTGGCGCGTTGTGGACGGTGGTGAACGAGCGCGACGAACTCGGCAGCGATCTGGTACCCGACTATCTCACTGCTGTGCGCGACGGCGGCTTTTACGGCTGGCCCTACAGCTACTACGGCCAGCATATCGACACGCGTGTGCAGCCGCAGCGGCCCGATCTGGTCGCCACAGCGATCGTCCCGGACTACGCGGTGGGGGCGCACACCGCGCCGCTTGGCTTGGCGTCTGCCGCCGGCACCACGCTGCCCGCAGCCTTCGCCAACGGCATGTTCATAGGCCAGCATGGCTCGTGGAACCGCCGCCCGCACAGCGGCTACAAAGTCATCTTCGTGCCTTTCAAAAACGGCAAGCCCTCCACTGATGCGCCGGTCGATGTACTAACCGGTTTTCTCAGCACGGACGGCAAGGCTTACGGTCGGCCGGTGGGGGTCGCGCTAGACAAACAGGGCGCGTTGCTCGTGGCCGACGATGTAGGCAATGTGGTTTGGCGCGTGAGCGTTGGGCGCTGAGCCAGAGGCTCTCGTGAAGCAAGAAAAGTCTACCGTGCTGGCGATGAATGGCGGCTCGTCGAGCATCAAATTTGCGTTGTACACGATGGGCGACGCGCCGCAGCGCTGGCTGCATGGCAAAGTCGATCGCATCGGCCTGCGCAGCACCACGCTGACGTTTGACGACCTGGAGCGCAATCAGCACGACAGCCGCGTCATCGGCGACTTCGATCACCGCTCGGCGGCGAATTTTCTGATCGATTGGCTCGACCGACAAATCGGTCTCACGTCGATTGCGGCGGTAGGCCACCGCATTGTTAACGGTGGAGCTGACTACAACGCGCCGCAACGCGTGAATCCGGCGTTGCTCGATGCGCTGCGTCGCATCAGCGCCTACGCGCCGGAGCACCTGCCTTCCGAGATTGCGGTGATCGATTTATTTCGCGAGCGGGCGCCAAACATGCCGCAGATCGTGTGCTTCGATACCGCGTTTCATCGCGACATGCCGCGGGTTACAAAAATATTGCCGATTCCGCGGCGCTTGCAGGCGCAGGGCGTCGAGCGTTATGGTTTTCACGGCCTGTCGTATGCGTTTCTGATAGAAGAACTCGCGCGCGTGGCGGGAACCGAGGCGGCGCTGGGCCGCATAATCCTGGCCCACCTTGGTAATGGCGCAAGTCTGGCCGCGGTGCGCGGCGGTAAAAGTATCGACACCAGCATGGGCTTCACGCCAACCGGAGGTGTGACTATGGGCACCCGCTCCGGCGATCTCGATCCCGGGCTGGTGTGGTTTCTGGCGCAAACAGAACACATGACCGCGGAGCAGTTTCATCACATGGTGAACCATGAGTCGGGATTGTTCGGCGTGTCAGAAACCAGTTCCGATCTGCGCGATCTGTTGGCGTGTGAGGCCGACGATGTGCGCGCCGCCGAAGCGGTAGCGCTGTTTTGCTATCAGATTAAAAAATACATCGGTTCGTATGCCGCCGCGCTCGGGGGATTGGACACGCTGGTTTTTGCAGGCGGTATCGGAGAGAACGCAGCGGTGATTCGCGCGCGAATTTGCGACGGGCTGGCCTTTCTGGGCATTGAGATCGATGAAACACGCAACGCAGCGAATGCAGGCGTCATTTCAACTGACAGCGGCCGCGTCACAGTACGCGTGATGCAGACAGACGAGGAAGTGATGATTGCAAAGTCCGTCTGCTATGTTTTGGAACACTCACAAAATAAGGATGTACCTGGGTCATGAACACAAAACAAGTTGATCTCATCGCCGCACCCTTGTCGCCCGAACTGCTGCGCAAAATGCACGCCTATTGGCGCGCCGCCAATTACCTGTCGGTCGGCCAGATTTACCTATTCGACAATCCGCTGCTCAAAAAACCGTTGACGCTGGAACACGTGAAGCCGCGGTTGCTGGGTCATTGGGGCACGACACCGGGGCTGAATTTTATTTACGTGCATCTGAATCGGATCATTAAACAATACGACTTGAATATGCTCTACGTGACCGGCCCTGGGCATGGCGGGCCGGGCATCGTCGCGAACACTTATCTGGAGGGAAGCTACAGCGAGCTGTACACGAACATCTCGCAAGATGAACAGGGGATGAAAAAGCTGTTCACGCAGTTTTCCTTTCCCGGCGGCATCCCCAGCCATGTCGCGGCGGAAACGCCCGGTTCGATCAACGAAGGCGGCGAGCTCGGCTATTCGCTGATGCACGCGTACGGTGCCGCGTTCGATAACCCCGATCTGATCGTCGCGTGCGTGGTGGGCGATGGCGAAGCCGAAACCGGCGCGCTGGCGACCAGCTGGCACTCGAATAAATTCCTGAATCCGGTACACGACGGCGCAGTGCTGCCCATCCTGCATCTGAACGGTTACAAGATCGCCAGCCCGACTATCCTCGCCCGCATCAGCCACGAGGAACTGGAAATGCTGTTCCGAGGCTACGGCTACAAACCGTATTTCGTCGAAGGCGACGATCCGGAAAAAGTTCACCCGCTGATGGCTGCAACGCTCGATCAAATCGTCGCGGAGATTCGTGACATCCAAACCGAAGCGCGCAGCCAGGGTTTCAAACAGCGCCCGCTCTGGCCGATGATTATTTTGCGCACGCCAAAAGGCTGGACCGGGCCCAAGGAAGTCGATGGCTTGCAGACCGAAGGCTCGTGGCGCTCGCACCAGGTGCCACTATCGAACATAGCCGAAAACCCCGCGCATCTACAGGTGCTGGAAACCTGGCTGAAGACTTACCGGCATGAAGAATTATTTGACCAGACCGGCAAGCTCATTCCCGAATTGGCCGAACTCGCGCCGGCAGGCACGCGCCGCATGGGCGCGAACCCACATGCCAATGGCGGTGTGCTGCTGCGCGATCTCGACCTGCCCGATTTTGACGACTACGCGGTGGAGGTGCCCGCCCCTGGTTCGATCAAAGCCGAGGCTACGCGCGTAACCGGCGCGTTTCTACGCGATGTGCTGAAGCTGAATGCCAACGCGCGCAACTTCCGCGTGTTCGGCCCCGACGAGACCACCTCGAATCGGTTGACGCCGGTGTTTGAAGTCACCGGCCGTACTTTCATGGAAGAAATTCTCGACAGCGACGTGCAACTGTCGCCCGACGGACGCGTGATGGAAGTCTTGAGTGAACACCTGTGTCAAGGCTGGCTGGAAGGCTATTTACTCACCGGTCGCCACGGATTTTTCTCCTGCTACGAAGCCTTCATTCACGTGATCGACTCGATGTTTAATCAACACGCCAAGTGGCTCAAGGTTTCGCGCGGGATTCCGTGGCGGCGACCTGTCGCGTCGTTGACCTATCTGCTGACTTCCCACGTGTGGCAACAGGATAACAATGGCTTCAGTCATCAAGACCCGGGCTTTATCGACCATGTCGTGAACAAAAAAGCCGACGTCATCCGCCTGTACCTGCCCGCCGACGCCAACACCTTGCTCTCGGTGGTCGATCATTGTTTGCGCAGCCGCCATTACGTCAACGTGATCGTGGCCGGCAAGCAGCCCGCTTTGCAATGGCTGGA
>JAYWDZ010000324.1:0-8905 GCA_043779595.1 Nitrosomonadales bacterium | reverse complement strand
GCTTCGCTCAAATTGGCGTAACGCTTCTCAAGATCAAATAGGCTGTTTTGCATGGTAAAAGCGTGCCTGAATTGGGGGATTTATAGAAGTGCCCTTAAAAATGAAATCAAAAGAAAAATTGACGAATGCATTAAATCTGGCGGCGCCATATCAGATTTATCCAAATCAATAGAGTCCGGTTCAGTTTTGCTTCAAGTCGAAACAGCATTGATATCAACATTGCAAAAAGCCGATGTCCCGTCCGCATGACCGCGATACGTTTTCGACATTCGGCACCCGGATTTTTCCACCTGCTTAACCGTCTCGAAATGTAGCTGTACCTTCAGGCTGACAGCTACTGGACCGGGACGGAGGGCACGAGGATCCGACTCGAACAGCGTGGGTATTCAGCTTCGACCGTGGCTACCAAAACCCACATGAAAAGGGCTATGGCTTAAATTCGTACGCGCTAGCAGTGAGTCCCGGTGATGTCGGTGGCGTCCCCGAGGCGGACACGTGGGCATTGCTGCTGGCAGGGCTGGGGTTGGTGGGCGCGGCGGTGAGGCGGCGTTGATTCCTTCGGTCATTCACAATCAAAGGGGCTGTAGCTATTACGTTCAGTCGAGTGACAACGGCGGCGCTGCCGCATGAGCTGAACGCACTATATCGGACGCGTTTAAAACTACCGAAGCGGTAACGTCGATAGTGGAATATACCTACGTGCCGAAAATCCACCGCCGCAAAGGCGAGGGGTGAACACACAGAACCTGCATGGCTTTGGGAGAAGCCTGGTTATAGCAAAACCCTACCATGGGAAAAGCCTGACCATATGCGGACAACCTGGGTGTCGGACACGCGCGCGCTTTGGGCAATTCGCCTGTTACTTTACCTAAAATTATCTGGAGAATTTCATGAAACTACGCACCCCACTCATTGCTACTACCCTTGCCGTCGCCGGTCTGATTTCCGGCGCAGCGCACGCCGCGCTTGCAGCGCAGGCCGCGCTGCAAGGCCGCGACCTCAATGGCAGCCCTGGCAGCTTTGAGGCCTATTACGACCCCGCCCTCAACGTCACCTGGCTGGCCGACGCCAACTACGCCAAGACCAGTGGCTATGATGCCGACGGCAAGATGACCTGGGCCGATGCCAATACCTGGGCCGCTAACCTCAGCTTTACCGATGGGGTTAAGACTTACGATAACTGGCGCCTGCCCACCGTCAAACCCGTCAACGGAGTGAGCTTCCAATACGCAGACAGCTACGACGGCAGCACTGACCTCGGCTTCAACGTCAGCGAACAAGGCAGCGCCTATGCTGGCAGCACCGGCAGCGAGATGGCGCATTTGTTCTACAACACCCTCAACAACAAGGGCTATTGCCCTGTCAGCTCGAATTGTTCCCCCGCGCCCCAACCCGGCTGGGGGCTGACCAATACCGGCCCCTTCACCAACCTTCAGGCCGGCTCCTACTGGTCCGGTACGGAGTTCGCGCCCAATACTAGCCACGCGTGGTTCTTCTCCTTCAGCGAGACCTACCAGCTTACGAGCCCCAAGAACATTGGCTTGTACGCGTTCGCTGTTAGCCCCGGCGATGTCTACTGGACGGCGGCGCCGATCTATCCCGGCGATGTTCCCGTCGTGCCAGAGGCGCAGACCTATGCACTGATGCTGGCCGGATTGGGGTTGATCGGGTGGCGTGTGCGGCGGCGTGGGTGATTTAGCGCCATTGAAGGGGAAAGGCCTAATGCTGTTTCACCGCTTCGGTTCCACCGGCTTTCTGAAACTTATCCTTACCCCTTTAATGATTCTTCAGCAAACAATAGCTTCGCGCGGATCCCGTTCGAATCCTCGTTCGGCGGGGGCGAGGTATTTTCTTTCATCCGTTTGATGACAGCCGCACCCATGCCAGGTAGAACTGGAAGTCAACGGGAAACAGGGCAGATTGCCATGCTCCTGCGCTTTTCCTTAATTCACTTTAATTTGGAGAACACCATGATCCGCAACACCATGATCCGCCGTACCCAGCTTGCCCCCATCGTCATCGCGCTTGGCCTGGTCTCAGGCAGCGCCCACGCCGCGCTGCAAGGCCGCGACCTCAACGGCAGCGCAGGCAGTTTTGAGGCTTATTACGACACCGACCTCAACATCACCTGGCTGGCCGACGCCAATGTTAATGGCTCAATGACCTGGGCGGATGCCAACACCTGGGCCGCCAACCTCAGTTTTACCGATGGCGTCAGCGTCTACGATAACTGGCGCCTGCCTACTGCGCTAAATCAAGAGGGAACAGGCCCGTGCAATACCTACAACTGCACTAGCACCGAGATGGGACACCTGTTCTACGATGAATTGGGCGGCACCGCTGGTCAATCAATCTTGACTAGTGGCGATCCCGATCTGGTCAAGTTCACTAATCTTCAGGCCGGCTCCGGCTACTATGGCTACTACTGGTCCGGTACGGAGTACGCGCCCAATTCTGGTGCCGCGTTGTTATTTTACTTCAGCGGCGGCGGCCAGGGCGCGGCCGGCAAGGACTATGGTTTACACGCGTTAGCGGTTAGTCCCGGCGATGTCGGCAATGTCGCCGCCGTCCCAGAGGCGGATACGTGGGCGATGCTGCTGGTAGGTCTTGGGCTGGTGGGTGCGGTCACGAGACGGCGGGGTGGGTGATTTGCTTATTCGGGTGATTTGGCACTTTTAGGGAGTGGGGGGAACCCACATGGTTTTAGGGGTGCGGGCGTAGCCCGCCGTGTCGGTGTTTTTACACCTCTTTCGGGTTGTTATGGTGCCGACATCTCCCGATCTACAAGCAGGCCATAGACGTGGCAGAGCATTTCGAGAAGCTGGTGGCCGGGTTTTGCGCTACCACAAATACACGCTGGGCACCGAGTTGCGCAATACCAGCCGCGCCGCGAGGTGATAGCACTGATCGTCAAGGCCAATGCGGCGCGCGACAAGCCGCCCGTTAGCCTTTGTGGCCGAGGCGCGCATGGTGGCGAACTTCTGGTTGCGTCCGGGCGATGCGCACAGCGCAAACAACGTATTGCAATTCATCGAATCCACCCTGCATCACCTGGGTAGCAAGACGGTCGGGCTGTTGCGCGCGGATAGCGGCTTTTACGATCAGGCGACCCTGAACCTGCTTGAGGGAGAGCGTATTGACTACATCATCTCGGCGCGCTTAACCCAAGGCTTGCAACAAGCGATCATTCGCGATGCCCGCTGGTTTGCACTGGAGACGGGACTTGAGCTGCATGCGTTCACCCGGATAACAACGTAGGCCCTGCCGCATGAGCCGAGCAGGCCATGCGTGGCGCGTTTTCGAATACAGAAGCCGTAACATCGATGTGGGAATATACCTACGTGCCGAAAATCCCCTGTCGCCCGACGGGGGTGACTTTACCAGGATCTACATGACCCTGAAGCCCTACAAAGAATTCCGGGGCAGCAGTCTGCGCGCAAAGTGCACAGACACGCGTCGCAGCAAAATAAATGAATCGATTCGACGGGAATACGTGATAGGTGAATCCTGAACGTAACTTGACTTGTTCAGGGTTCACTAAAACATAAGCAGAAGATAGGGGGATTGCAGGATGGAAACGAATACCGTAGGGGAAAAGCGTAGCGTTATCAACTATGGGAGGTTTTTCGGTTCCTTTGTTTTGTCGCTACTGCTCTCAATTCCGGCTGTTGTCCAAGCTGCCACCTGTTTGTGGCTAGGTCCCTATACTGATGTTCCTCCTCCCCAGATAGCTTCAACAACCGGAGCAGCAGTTACGCAAGCACAGTTTGATGCGCTTGCGCCCGTGGCAGATGTCTATACTAACTGTGGCAGCTACATTGAGAAGGTCGCGACGACCTATGCTTTAGGGGCAATTGTACAGGCTTATGTTCCTGGGAATGAAGCCGCCGCACGTGCACAGGCAATAACAGACTTGCGGGTATATCTTAGTAAACCACTTATCGATCCAGGTAACTGGGGCAACCAAGATGTATACACAAGTACCAATATGGGCATAGTAGGTACCTTCGGTAATGGCGAAACCATTCCAGCCATAACTGCACCTAGTGGAGCTTGGTTCTACGGTGGCGGTAGCCCTGCGGGGTATGGAATTCCATTGCAACCACTACTAATTCAAGGGCTTCCTTGGGGGTACTTTAAGGTAGTAGGCTGGGGAGTGTGGTCAGGCGCGCGGGGAGATGTATATGGATATAATTATTTGAATTCGGATAGGACATTTCAACCAGAAATTCCACAATATTCCTTACAAGTCACGACCACAACCACAACCTACCTCCCCACACCCAACACCTACACCGGTAACCCCAAGGACGCGGGCAAACCTGACTGCGAACAGGCGCAAGGCAACCCGATCAACGCCGGCACCGGCAACAAGGTCCAAGAAGAAGTGGATTACACGGGCGCAGAGCTATTCCCGCTGCAACTGATCCGAACTTACAACAGCCAAATCACAAACGGCATCGGCTTCGGCGTTGGCTGGCGCAGCAATTATGGGGCACGAGTGTTTACCCCCAATGCTACGACGGTTTGGCTCTCACGCCCAGACGGAAAGCTGTTTACTTACAGCTTGGCTGGAGGCGTATGGACGACGGACGCCGATACCACAGACAAACTCGTGCAAGTGCAAGACACCCAAGGGAAGATTACCGGGTGGACCTATACCCAAGCTGCTGGCACTGTAGAAACCTACAATGCCATCGGCATGCTTGCCTCAATCAGGAACCGCGCTGGTCTTACCCAGATCATGACGTACACGGCCTCGACTGCCGCTGCCCCGATTGCGGGATTGCTTCTCACCGTCGCCGACTCCTTCGGTCGCAACCTAAGCTTCACCTACGATGCCGCAAAACGCGTATCGACCATGACCGACCCTGTGGGTGGGGTTTACACCTACGCCTATGACGCAAATAGCCGCCTCATCTCAGTCACCTATCCGGAAGGCGCGGTGCGGCAATATGTCTATGACGATGGCAACTACTTGCGGCTGCTCACTGGCATCATTGATGAAAACGGCAATCGCTACGCGACATGGACCTATGATGCGTCTGGGAAGGCCATCTCCAGCGAACACGGCACAGGAGTTGAGAAAGTCACCTTGACCTACAATCCGGGCAGCACGATGATCGTTGATGCGCTGGGTACGACCCGCACCCAAAGCTTTAGCCTAGTTGCGAATGTCACCAAGAGCACCGGTCAGTCCCAGCCCGGCGGCGCCGGTTGCAGCGCCGCCTCATCCGCCACCACGTATGACGCCAACGGCAACGTCGCCTCGCGCGCCGACTTCAACGGCAATAAATCCTGTTATGCCTATGATCCTGCCCGCAACCTCGAAACCGCGCGCGTCGAAGGACTCGCATCCGGCTCTGTGTGCCCGGCGGATGTCGCTGCCTACACCCCGGTTGCTAACACCGCCCAGCGTAAAATCCTCACCGCCTGGCACCCGAGCTTCCGTCTGCCGGTCAAGATCACCGAAGCCGGGCGCGAGACCACCACCGTCTACGACTCCCGCGGCACCCTCACCAGCCGCAGCATCAAAGACCTCGCCACCGCTAAAACCCGCACCTGGACCACCACGCCCACCTATCACCCCAGCATCCCCGGCGTCTTGGTACAAACTGTAGACGACGGCCCGCGCATCGATGTGGCGGATATCACCACCACCGACTACTACGCGCCCGACGCCGCCTGCCCCGGTGCCGCGCTTATGGGCTGTCGTGGCCAGGTCCGCCAGATCGCCAACGCGTTGGGGCACATCACGACTTATAACGAATACGACGCCCACGGCCATATCACCAAGCTCACCGACCCCAACGCCGTCGTCACCACCTTCGCCTACACCCCGCGCGGCTGGCTTGCCAGTCGCAACGTCGACGGCAAGACCACCACCTACGACTACACCCCCTGGGGCGGACTGGCGAAGCTGACCTATCCCGACGCCACCTGGATCGGCTACAGCTACGACCCCGCACATCGCCTCACCGGCATCATTGACTCCGCCGGCCGCCGGGTGGACTACACGCTGGACAATGCCGGTAACCGCATCAAAGAGACCTTCGTCAACGCCGACGCCACCCAGGCGCGCGAAGTCAACCGCGTGTTCGACGAGCTCGGCCGCATCAAAGACGAGATCGAAGGCGCGGTCGGCGGCGCCTTGCCCCGAAGCTACGGCTACTACGCCAACGGCGAAGCCCAATTCAGCACCACGCCCAAGGGCGACACCAGCAGCGACACGATCGACGCGCTCGGGCGCACCGTGCAACAGACCGACCCGGTCAACGGCGCGGTCAAGCCCACGCTGATGCAATACGACAGCCTCGATCAGCTCACCGCGCTGACCGCGCCCAACGGTGCGGCCACAGCGTTTACCTACGACAAGCTCGGCAACCTTACACAAGAAACCTCCGCCGACCGCGGCACGCTGGACGCCACCTACGACGACGCAGGCAATCAGTTGACCGGCAGGGATGCGCGGGGTCTTACCGTCGCTTATCAATACGACGCGCTCGATCGGCTGATTCAGGCGAGCAGCCCCGCCGCCGCGACGCTGCCCGCCCGCAGCCGCGTCTATACCTGGGACAGCGCGCCGGGGTGCAACTATGGCGTGGGGCGCTTGTGCCGCATTGCGGATGGTGCGGGCAGCACCACGTTCGCTTACGACGCGCGCGGCAATCTCGTCTCCGAAACGCGCGCCGAGGACGGCGCGAGCTTCGTCACCAACTATTTCCACAACGACGCCGACCGGCTCACCGACGTCACCAGCCCCAGCGGCGAAGCCATGCAGGCGGGGCTGGACGCCTCCGGACAGATCAAGACGCTTGCCACCACCCGGGATGGCGTCGTCACACAAGTGGCCGACGGGATCGAGTACGCCGCCACCGGCCAAATCCGCCGCCAAACCCTGGGCCAGACGGTCATCGAGCAAAGCTACGACGACGCCGGGCGACTCTATACCGGGGCCGCCACCGTGAGCACTGCGCCCAGCGACGGCGACGTGCCGCTGCCTGCGTGGGCGCTGTGGCTGTTGGGTGCGGGCCTGATGGGGGCTATCGCCCGCAAGCGCGCGGCCACAGCAAGTCTGGCGCTCGTCGTCGGCCTCATCTTTGCCACGAGTTTCCACCCCAGCTACGCCGTCGACCTCGACCTCGATTACGACGCCAACGGCAACGTCATCACCAAAGCCACTCCAGGCGGCACGACCACTTTCAGTTACGACCCGCTCGACCGCATCGACACCGAAGCGGGTCCTGCAGGCAGCCGCAACCACGACTTCGACGCAGGCGGCAACCGCACCACCGACGGTGCCGGCACCACCGCAGGTTTCACCCCTAACACCGACCGCCTCGCCACGATCAACGGCGTTGCCATCGCGCTGGACGCCGCGGGCAATCTCACCAGCGACGGCACGTACAAATACCTGTGGAACGGCTTCAACCAGCTCGAAGAACTGCGCAAGGCCGACAACACGCTAATCGCCACGTATTACTACGACTACCGTAACCTGCGTACGCGCAAGGTCACCACATCAGCCGCACCGCAAGGGATAAGCAAGACCTTCTATCACTACAACCAGGCAGGCCACCTGATCGCCGAGACCACGCCGGGCAACACGCCGCAAGCGACCTATATCTGGAACGGCGACATCCTCACTGGGTTCATCGTGCATCAACCCACGCGCACGGTGTATACGGTACAGACCGATCATCTGGGCAGTCCGTTTCAGGTGAGAACCCTGGCCGGACAAGTGGTGTGGCGCTGGGAGAGTGAGGCATTTGGCAAGACCGCGCCGAATGAGGATGTAGATGGCGACGGCAATAAGCTGACGTTGAATCTTAGATTCCCCGGCCAATACTTCGACAAGGAAAGTGGGTTGCATTACAACTGGAATAGGTATTATTCGCCGAAGCTTGGGCGGTATCTGAGTCCGGATCCGATTGGGTTATCCGGCGGGCCAAACTTGTACAGCTATGCAAAACAGAATCCACTGAAGTACGTTGACCCCGATGGGAAAAATCCATTAACCCTTGGTGGCGCACTATTGATCGGTGGAGCTGTTATTGTGAGCGGTGCTGTGCAATCTCTGCAGCACGCCAAAGATCCTTCTGGCGGCCAGTTTGATCCTCCTCTGCCCAAACCCATTGACCCTTATACGGAAACGGATACGACGGCGAAGACGGCGCCGAACTTCCCCACTAAGAATCCTATGGATTGCGAGGCAAGGTACAGCGAGGATAAAGAGCGCTGCAGATCAGGTTGCGGTGACGGGAGCATAGGTGCTCAAGCGTTTTGTCTCGCAAAAGCTTGGGTAAAGTACCGCGCTTGTCGGCGTATATATAACTCTGGCGGCTCGGACTGGACGAACTGGTAGGGCGACCACTGCGAAGGCTGAGTGAGATGAAAAGGATTGGCTTCTTTGAGTTAGGGTATAAACAAATCCCCGCCTATGCTGATGAGGCGAGGAAAGGGCAACCAGTGCGACTCAAGCTTGGAAGGATTCATAGTGCTTTATATCGGTGGCTAATTCAGCGAGAAGTCAGAGCACATGTAGCAAGGCCTAGCTCTCCGCGATTTGCGGCAGACCTAGCCTTCATGCTCCTCATTCTCGTTGCGGCTAAGAGACTTGTCCTGTTGGCTTACTATCATGAGGAGAGTCTTAAGTCCTATCAGTCGATCCGATTTGAGCCCACTACCGACGGCATCTTTGTCTGGTTTAACCAACCACTGTCCCGTCCGTATGACCGCGGTACGTTGTCCCGTCCGCTGTCCGCGAAGCGTTTTTCGACCTCCGGCACGCCGATTTTTCCACCCATTTAACCGTCCCGTAATGTCTCTGTTATCTCCGCTTCATCGAATCCGCTTCGTCCTTACGCATTTCCGTCATTGTCTTTTTATTTCCAAACCGTTTTCA
>JAYWDZ010000323.1:0-3601 GCA_043779595.1 Nitrosomonadales bacterium | reverse complement strand
ACCCCGACCAAGGCTGCAAAATGAGCGTTAACGCGCCGGGCACAGGTTCGTATCTGCGAGTCAGGCTATCCATGTGCACCGCATCTCGCGCGAATTTCTGACCGGTTGCCTGCACCCGCTCGCCCCGCGTTAAAAACTCAAAATCGCCCAAGCGACAAACAGCAGGCCAAACCTGCCTTTATTCCGTTGATTGCCCGAGTCCGGTATCGCCAATAATTCACCTCAAGCAAGCTCGCCGTCCCTTAACAGGCGCGTTCCGCTACAGGTGACCAGATGGCTGAAGGCAACGATCAGGAAAAGACAGAAGCCCCGTCGCAGCAGCGACTGGATAAGGCGCGTGAAGAAGGGCAAGTCCCTCAATCGCGAGAGCTGAGCACGTTTGTCGGATTGATGACAGGCGGTGCGGCCCTGTGGTGGATGGCCGGCGGTATGGGTCAGACACTGTCAGAAATCCTGCGTGGCAGCCTGCAATTTTCTCCCGGTATTGCCCGCGACAGCTCGCAGGTGCTGGCGCAATTGTCAAACCAGTTTTATCGGGCGGCCTTCGCGCTGGCCCCTTTTCTGATGCTGATGGTCCTTGCCACGCTGGCTTCGCCGATGATGTTGCGGGGCTGGCTGTTCAGCACCAAGGCTTTTTTTCCGGATTTCAAACGTTTGAATCCCTTGAGCGGTATCAAGCGCATGTTCTCCACCCAGAGTCTGGTCGAGTTGGCCAAATCCCTGGCTAAAGTGGGCTTGCTGGGCGTGGTCGCGGTATGGCTGATCGGATCCAATCTGAATGCGATATTCTCGCTCAGCATGGAGGCGCCCTCCACGGCCGTTCGTCACATGGGCGACCTTATCGGCAAGATTTTCCTGCTGGTCTCGGGCGCAATGATTTTCATCGTGGTGCTGGATTTGCCGTATCAGCTGTGGAGCTATGCCAACAAGCTGAAGATGACCAAGGAAGAATTGCGCCAGGAAGCGAAGGAATCGGAAGGCGATCCCCACATCAAGGCGCGCATTCGCGCCCAGCAGCGCGAAATGGCACGTCATCGCATGATGGCCGAGGTGCCCACCGCCGATGTGGTGGTCACCAATCCGAGCCATTACGCGGTCGCGCTCAAGTACAGGGAAGGCAGGATGGGCGCACCGCGCGTGGTGGCCAAAGGCGCGGATGCCGTCGCCGCCCGCATCCGCGAACTGGCTGCCGAAAACAAGGTGCCGTTGCTGGAAGCGCCGCCGCTGGCACGCGCGCTATTCCGTCACACGGAATTAGGGGATGAAATTCCGGCCACACTGTACGCAGCGGTGGCCGAAGTGCTGGCCTATGTATTTCAGCTTCGTCATTTCCAGCGGGTGGGCGGGGCTTACCCCACTGTGCCCACGGTTTTGCCTGTGCCCTCCGAACTTGACCCGCTGCAAGCCACATGAGCACCACGCTGCGGTTTTCCACATTATTCACCAGCGCCAATGCGCGCTCGCTTGCCGCGCCCATTTTCATTGTCCTTATTCTGGCAATGCTGGTGTTGCCGCTGCCACCGTTTGCGCTGGACATGCTGTTCACCTTCAACATCGCGCTCTCCATCATGGTGTTGCTGGTCGCTCTGTCGACCAAGAAGGCGCTCGATTTCGCCGCGTTCCCCACGGTGTTGCTGCTCTCCACACTGCTGCGGCTGTCGCTTAATGTCGCCTCGACCCGCGTGGTCCTGCTGCAAGGCCATACCGGGCCGGATGCGGCGGGCAAGGTGATCGAGGCCTTCGGCCATTTCCTGGTCGGCGGCAATTACACGGTCGGCATCATCGTGTTTGTCATTTTGGTGGTGATTAACTTCATTGTGATTACCAAAGGCGCCGGCCGTATCGCCGAGGTCAGCGCGCGCTTCACGCTGGACGCGATGCCGGGCAAGCAGATGGCGATCGACGCCGACCTCAACGCCGGCCTGGTCGACGAGAACGAGGCGCGCCGTCGTCGTGCAGAAATTTCCCAGGAAGCGGATTTTTACGGTTCGATGGACGGTGCCTCGAAATTCGTGCGCGGTGACGCCATTGCCGGCATTCTCATCCTCGTGATCAATATCATCGGCGGCCTGCTCATCGGCCTGCTGCAGCACGACATGTCGCTGGCCGACGCCGCTCGCAACTACACCCTGCTGGCGATCGGCGACGGTCTGGTGGCGCAGATTCCGGCACTGGTCATCTCGATCGCCGCCGGCCTCATCGTCAGCCGCGTGAGTACCGAAGAAGACATCGCCGGGCAGATGCTGTCCAACGTCTTCAACAAGACGCAGGCGCTCTACATCACCGCTGCGATTCTGGGCATGATGGGCATGATTCCAGGCATGCCGAACTTTGCTTTTCTGTCGCTGGCAGGCGGCATGGTCTGGCTGGCGTACAAAAGCAGCAAGAAACCTCAGGCAGTCGCGCTCGATGTGCAATCCGTGCCCGTCGCTTCCGTCGAATCGCAGGAAGCCAGCTGGGAAGATGTGGCGCCGATAGACACATTGGGACTGGAAGTGGGTTACCGCCTGATACCGCTGGTGGACAATGCGGCCGATGGTGAACTGGTGCGTCGCATCAAGGGCATACGCAAAAAATTTGCACGTGAAATCGGCTTTTTACCCCCCGCCGTGCATATCCGTGACAATCTCGAAATCAACCCGAACGCTTATCGCATCACGCTGAAAGGCGTGGAAATCGGCAGCGGCGAAGTGCGCACGGGGCTATTTCTCGCGATCGACCCAGGCAATATCACTGCCAGCTTGCCCGGCGTGACGACGCGCGATCCCGCGTTCGGCCTGCCAGCGGTATGGGTTGAATCCAGTGTGCGTGAGCAGGCGCAAGCCATGGGTTATACCGTGGTCGACGCCGGCACGGTGATCGCGACCCATCTGAATCATCTGGTGACGCTGCATGCCGCGGAACTGCTGGGGCGCGGCGAAACGCAAGCCTTGCTTGATCATCTGGGCAAAAGTGCGCCCAAGCTGGTGGAGGATCTGGTGCCGAAGATGCTGTCGCTTTCCACGGTGCAGAAAGTGCTGCAAAACCTGCTGATTGAAGGTGTGGCCATCCGGGATATGCGCACTATCATCGATACCCTGCTGGAAGAAGCTGCGCGTGTGCAGGTTCCCAGCGATCTCACGGCATTGGTGCGGGTGGCCCTGGGCCGCTCCATTGTGCAGCAGATTTACGGCTCGGCCAGCGAATTGCCCGTGATTGCGCTGGATCAGGGCCTGGAACGTTTGCTGATGCAAACGCTGCACGCGGACCACGATGGCACGGCGATGGAACCCGGTCTTGCCGAAACCCTGCTCGAACGCACTCAAACCACGACCCAGCGCCAGGAGGCGCTGGGTCATCCCCCGGTATTGCTGACGCCTGCCGTGCTGCGTCCGCTACTCGCGCGTTTTCTGCGGCGCACGGTGCCGCAACTCAAGGTGCTTTCGCACGCTGAAGTGCCCGAAGGCAAACATATCAAAGTGACTTCCCTCGTAGGAGCCGTATGAACGTCAAACGTATCGTCGCCAAAACATCCCGCGAAGCCATGCGCCAGTTGCGCGATGTGCTCGGACCCCAAGCGGTCATCCTCTCCAATCGCGCCGTCGACGGCGGGGTGGAAGTG